>JBDRBK010000104.1:0-6518 GCA_043822705.1 Fidelibacterota bacterium | reverse complement strand
TTAGTAGCGCACTCTTATTGACATAACAGCCAGTCGTTGTCAACCAGATGCCTCAAAATCCAGAACAAGCACATTCTGCGAACTAAGTAAGAATTCCATTTCATGGGGCGATTTCAAAGACGCCCCGTCCGGGAAACGGCTGTTGGTTATCCTGTACGGCATTACCAACCTGCCTTTCCTGTTTTCACGCGCGTGATTTAGAATCACGACCTTCAACCGTCCCGATTCAGCATGACGCCAGATTCCCATTTCCAAATCCTGTCCTTGAAATTCGATATCCGAATGGGCGCCATGTTCTTTCCAGATTGTTCCATACAATTTTTGCAGCAGCCGATCACTGTCGTCGCTGCCGTTGGCTAATCCGATCATCTCGAGCGGATAGACCGCAAAATATATTCGTCCCTGTCCCAACTGCTTGCGAATCAGGACCGGATGATGTGCCTGATCCACCAGCAGTACTTCACCTTCTGTGGAAATTAGCGGACAATAAGCATTGTCATAATTTTCCCGTGCTGTCAACCGCAGTTCAAAAACGTCGCTTATCTTAAAATCTCCCCACTCACGTGTTGGAGTGATCCTTAGATTGTCCCATTCCCGCATAGCCGGTACACCAAAATACAAATCTGATTTGATTCCAAAATATTCTTCCCAATCGGGAATCCAGGCATCCTCAGCAAAACTAACGTACAGGTTGCCGCCGTTTTCAACATACTTGATTATCTTCTGCCAGAAAATGCCCGTAATCCGTTTCAGGCGCGGTAACAGCAACACCGGATGCCGCTGCGGGTCCAGTTCCAGTTCGTGGGACAGTTTCCCGGCATTTTCCAGCTCGATCGCCGGTTCGAGTAACAGACGGGGATTGAGATTGATTCGCTTCAATTGGCTGAAAACATCCAGATATAATTGATACCAGTGCGGGAAGAGAGTGTCATAATCGTGAGGGTACTCATAAAAATAATTGGACGGAACCTGTAGTCCTATTTCCGGCAGAGCGATTCGCTGCCAGGAAGATGCCGCCAATTCAACCGCCAACCGGGAAAATTCGCTCATTACCGTTCCAGCCGGCCGCAACTCGCCATTAGTCTTTACCAGACCGAAGCGCAGTTCAAATGGATGGTGGCTGTATGGCCGCGTGGAAAACAGCTCGAAATCCGTATAACACCAGTTCATGGCCCCGACCGCGCCATTGATCAGCCCGCTGTACAGAACGGTACGGTAATAGTCCGCCTGGTTTTTCTCCGATCCCATGGTGGTCGAGTGACCGAATTCCTCGATAATCACTGGTTTTTTCCAGAATTGTGAAATATTCACCCGGAAAGCTGTCGTAAATGACTGGTGCCAGTGGTTTCCCGGGCGAGGATAAAAATGCAAACCGATAAAATCAATGAAAGACACATATTTGCGGGTCGTGAAATTTTTCAGCCGCCGGTTGGTCTCCGGCCCCCGCGCACCTTCCCCCAGACTTACCGGTCGTTCAGGATCAAGTTCCTTGATAAAACCGGTAATGGTACGACCCCATTCCGCAATTTCATCGGCTGTGCCATTCGGTTCGTAATTAAACACCTCATTAGTAGCGATCCAACCGGCGACGGCTTTGGAGTCGAGTGTTGAATTAACAATCGTTTGAATGTATAATTTTTGGATATCCAGCAGCTTCCGGTCGGTGTAGAAATTTCGTTTTTCGCGCCAGGGCACATCCCAATCTTCCCCGGACATGTGTCCGACGATAAACGATGGGATTGTCCGGATACCAGCGCCATCGTTGAGATCAAGAAACTCCAGAAAGCGTTCCAGCATCACCGGTTTTACGCCCGCCGGGGTTGGCATGAAATCCGGCATAAACAGAAAAGAACGGTTAACCGTAAAACCCAGATCGGCCATCCGGGTGAGTTCGCCCTGGACCAAGTCAGGCCGCCAGTCCGACCACATGTGAATACCGGCATGAGCCGGCCAGTAGTTGGACCCGACCCAGAATTGCCCGTCAAAATAATCCCGGCCTTCCATTTGCTTCAGGATGGTCAATCGGGTTTTACCTGCGTTGATTCACGGATGATCAGTTCCACCGGTATCAGGCGTGTCTGATGCACGCGCTTGCCGTTATCAATACGATCCAGTAACAATTTCAGCGCTTCCACCCCCATCTGTACTTTCGGGACATGAACAGTCGTCAGCGGCGGATGGGTGATTGCCGCAAAATTGATGTCATCAAAACCGGCCACCTTGATCTCTTCCGGTATTTTTTTACCCAGCGATTTAACGTACTGCAGACTGCCGGAAGCAGTCGTGTCGTTGACGCAGATAATTGCCTCCAAATCCGGGATTAGTTTCAAAATTTTATCCGCGCCACGTTCGCCGTATTCATGAGATGTCTCGTGTTCAATCAGATAGTGGTAGTCGCTGTTATAGGCTATCTCCCCAAGACCGTATTTGACCATGGCCGTCTGATAGCCTTCGAAACGCTCTTTGATTGACGGGTGATAAAACGATCCGCCCACAAAACCGATTTTGGTAATTTTATTTTCGATCAAGTGTGACACAATCTGTGAAATACCATTACGGTTGTCCATCAGTATCGTATCCAGATTCATTCCTTCGACCCGGAAATCGATCAACACGGTCGGGATATTTAAACTATGGATATTTCTGATCAATCCCAGTGGTACGCTACCGGCGATAATGATACCGTCGACATCGTTACTGTTAATAAACCGTGGAATATTCAGCGGTTCTTCCGAATTGCCGCCAACAGTAGATAACAGGATATACATATCATGATTTCGCGCCTCCAATTCGGCGCCCAGCAGAATCCGACTGTAAAACGCTTCGGAACGTGACAGGTGAATATCCGAAATTATAAAACCAATGTTTCCAGTCCGATGAGAGGCTAATTGTTGAGCCGATCGGGATGGTTTGTAGTTGTATTCATCGATAACCTGTTGAACCTTATCGCGGGTTGCATCGCTGACATAACCCTTCCCGGATATAACCAGTGAAACTGTCGATGTTGAGACACCGGCTATTTTAGCAATATCTTTTATCGTTATACCCAAACCAAACCCCTATGATAGATTTATCGAACCGTTTCGATATTATTATCATAATACATAAATTCAAACAGTTATTTTTGGTCTGGAACGCAGCGGATGACAACACATTAGGCAAGGCCAGCGGCACTGGTTCGCAAATATGAAAGGTAGTGCTAACAATGAAAAAATATAAACTTGCCATAATCGGCTATGGTGGTTTTGGTCAATTTCTCCATCACTGCTGGTCGATCAATCCTGCAGTGCAGTTGGTGGCCGTAGCCGACCTGAAACCGCCGCAACCGGTCGACCCACAAATCCACTATTATTCCGACTGGCGCGAATTGCTGACCGATCCGGCAATTGACATCGTCGCCATCGCCACCCCTCCGGCCAGTCACGTCGAAATTGCCCTGGAGGCAATCCGGCAACACAAGTCAGTCATTCTGGAAAAGCCGATCGCCATCACGATCGACAGCGCCCGTGCCCTGAAAACGGCTTGTCAGCGTAGCAGCTCAATCGTGGTTGCCGATTTCATGCTGCGGTTTAATCCGCTGGTCCGTTTGCTCAAGAGCTGGACTGATTCCATGGCCTTCGGCCGCTTACGGCGGGTTATCATCGAAAACTATGCCCAGGATGAAAGTCTCCCGGTAGAACACTGGTTCTGGGATAAACAACAATCCGGTGGAATCCTGATTGAACACGGAGTTCATTTTATCGATCTGGTTAATTACATCAGTGGCGCCCGGCCAAGTGAGATCAGCGGTGTCAGGATCAAGCGCAACCAGCGGCAAGAGGACCAGGTTCTGGCCACCATCGGTTATGAAAACGGCACAATCGCCACCCATTATCACGATTTTTCCCGACCCGGGTTTTTTGAATCCACCAGTCAGAAATTTATATTTGATCTGGCCGAGGTCGAACTGACCGGTTGGATACCACTGGCTGGCAGCGTCAAAGCACTGGTTAACGGCACGACCGTGGAACTGGTCCGCAATCTGCCGGGATTTGGGTCGGATGGCATAGTGCCAATCTGGGATTTGAAGGACGATTCCCGCCCGGCGGGCTGGGGTCAGCCAGCCAACGACCGACCGGCCGGACCGGAAACGGTTACTTCCGGCGGTCAGAATTATGCAGTCACCGACCAGATCAGCGGGAATTTTCACTTGCGGCAGACCAAGCAGGAAGCGTATTCACAAGCACTGAACGCGGTTTTAGCCGATGTCATCGAATCAATCGGGAATCCCCGGCACCGGCCGTTCATTACAATCGATGAAGCACTGCTGAGCCTGGAAATCGCGGCGGCGGCAAGCTGACTCCAGCGTTCCAAAATCAGTGCTTTCCAAAACATTGTAACTGAGAAGCGCCGAAGGCTAACTTCGACTGAAATTTTCGGAGCAATGCCATGAACACCCGACTGCTGACGATTTTCCTCTTCGCTGCTTTTGTGCCAAACACCGCCATCAACAACCAGTTCGCCGCTGCCGGCGGCATTCCCGGACCATTGACCGGCGGCACTAAAAAAGACGTTGTTTTAAGCAACAAGATCATCGATCCGACCCGCCCGGATCATGTAGTGATCTAAGGCTGGCACCAGTTGAACGGCCTGCCGATTCAGTCGTTGACCAACATTCACACCGCCATTTATGTCGATTACAGCCAAGGAATCCGTTTCCTCGACGCGGAGATCAGCGTCGACGACGTTACTAATTCGATCCAAACCGTACTGAAAAACCCGATAGCCTGGTTCAGCTCGGCAATACTGTAAAACTGCCAGTTACGGAGTTTGGCTTGGATCAAGCGCCGCACCAGCTTGGACAAAAGCTCCACTTTAGCCGTATCGCGGGGTTTATAGGGACGGGCAGGTATTATTGCTGATCCATAATACTCAGCCAGATACTGATAACTCTCATTTAATCGGGGCTCATAATAGTCTACTTAGGTGACTGCCGAATTTAAATTATCCAGAACCAGGATCGCCGCAACACCACCTTCCCAAAATCAAAATCCCAAAACCTACCCCTGTTACCGTTTTTGGGACTTCGAGATCAAGCTCCTCATAATTCCATACGTAATATATACGTAAACTCCATACTACTCAGTACCGCTCAGTACTAATTGACCTTTAAAAGAAAAACCCCAATTTCTCCCTCGACTTGTCCGCCTAAGGCGGCCGACCAGGTTCCCCTTTCTTACCTTTATCGTGTAATCGCCTTCGCGCAAACCTTCCAGCCGGTATGGCGTGACATCTCCCATTGGTTTATCATTTATATATATCGTTCCGCCCAGGGGATTGGATTGAACCAATAAGTCACAGGTACCAGTCAGCAATAGTGCTGCCTGGCCTTCGTCCGTGCCAGACAATTTTGCCGCCACAACTTTGGTCGTCTGCACCAGCAGGTTCTCGATCGGACCGTTGTAATCTTCAATGACGTTCTTGACAATATTGCCAGATTCGACATCAATGATTCTGGCTTCGATGGTGAACAAGTTCCCTATCTTCGACACGCTGCCCCCAACAATGTAGTGCACTGCCAGCATCCGCCCAACTTCCACCAGGCAGGAAGATTCGGTACAGGCACCGGTAAGCTGGAAAGCCTGTTCAGTGAGGACTTCTTCCATCAAGCCGCGCTCAATTATATTGTAAGCTTCCAACCGACCGATCTCTATCCGGATACGATCACTAATAACCTGGGCCTCAATGGTGGATACACCGCGGGATTCAAAATCATATAAGGCTAAATTTCGACGATCATTGCTTTGTGCATTTACAGTACAAGTTAAAAGTATAAGTATTAATATCCGTTTGAAGAAAATGTGTGAATTGCCCAATACTCACTTACCCTCTCTATTAGCGTGAGCAATTTATTAATTTAAATGGATAATACAAAGAATGGAAACCAGTAGAACAGGAACATAATTGTAGGCGCATCTGATTTAATAATATGTTGCAGAATAGCGATAAAATCTCAAACCTGCAATTAGGGATACATTTTAGGGATACGCCGCAACTTTTGTCGACGGTCGGGCTACGATCTCATAATCCGCAGGTTCGCCTGCCTGTACTGCCGGGTTCGGCAGGCAGGGGGTTCAAATCCCTGTGGGCCCACCGACGATAACCCTGGTTTTTTGAGAGAGAAATTGGGCTTTTTATTTAAGGAGTCGAGTGGTATAGAGTAGTACTGAGTAGTATGGAGATTACGTACTATTTACGCATGGGTTATCAATGCGTTGTAGTGGTAGCAGCCGTTTGCTATATCATTGAATTTCTATAATCTGGTTTGTTATCTGACGAAGTGTGGTGTTTATTGAAATGTATGTATAACTTGACATAATGACAAATAAACTATATAATGAATTGTGAAAGAAACGGAAAATATCCAGAACACATTGCGGAAACATCGATTTCTTTGTGGTGAAATGACTCAACAGGAACTAGCAGATAAAATTGGAGTCAGTAGACAAACCATTGTGGCGCTAGAAAAGGGACAGTAT
>JBDRBK010000103.1:0-6550 GCA_043822705.1 Fidelibacterota bacterium | reverse complement strand
TTCAGAGATAGCGCGTGAGAAAAACGTGGAACGTTCGGAGCTTGGTTCGATTATCGAGCAATTATTCCTGTACATAATCGAAAAGCAGCGCGGCGATTCTGATAATTGCAGTGTTATCGTCAATATCGACAAGGGCGAAATTGAGATTTACGCCGAGAAAACGATCGTTGACAAGGTCGAAGACCCCAACCATGAAATTTCGCTGGACGAAGTTCGTCGGCTAGAACCGGACCTGGACGATCTGGAAGTCGGTGACGATTATATCGAAGTTATCGATCCTACAATTTTCGGCCGCCGGATGGTGGCCACGGCCAAGCAATTCTTTGCCCAGCGTATTCAGGATGTGGAAAAGAAATACATCTACGAGGATTATAACCAGCGGGTCGGCGAGATTATCATAGGCGCGGTTCATCAGGTCCAGAAGGACAATATCTTTATCAATATCGAACATGCCGAACTGCGGATGCCCCGGCGGGAGCAGATTCCCAGCGAGCGCTACCGTCGCGGAGATACGATCCGCGCGATAATCAAATCAGTCGAAGTATCCGCCAAGGGACCGGACATCATCGTCTCCCGCAGCAGCAATAAGTTCCTGCACAAACTGTTCGAGATGGAAGTGCCCGAGATCGAAGACGGCATCATCGATATCACCAAGATCGCCCGGCAACCGGGCGAACGGGCCAAGATTATCGTACGCTCCCAGGACCGGCGCATTGACGCGGTGGGGGCCTGCGTCGGCATGCGCGGCAGCCGGATTCAGGCCATCGTCCGGGAATTGAATAACGAAAAGATTGATATCATCAACTACAGCGAACAGGCGGAAATATTGATCAGTCGCGCCCTGTCGCCGGCCAAGCCGCTGAACCTGTACATCGACGACGAACGTCAGTACTGCGCGGCAATATTCGGTGATAACGACCTGGATACGGCCATCGGCAAAGGCGGTGTCAACATCAACCTGGCCGCCCGTGTGACCGGTTACCGGATCGATGCCTACGGTGTTTCGGAGTACGAAAAGCAGCAGAACGAACAAAGTGCGTCGCTGTCCGATCTGCCCGAATTCCCCGAAGGACTGGCCCGTTTGCTGGCCAAAAATCGAATCAGAACCATCAATGATGTCATGGCCGCCGACGAGGAAAAACTTCTGGCGATCGATGGCGTCAGTGAAGAAAATATCGAAACCATTTATAATGTAATTCAGAAATTTGTCGAAGGGAAATCGAATCCGCCCAAGCGTGAAGAACTCCCGTATGACAACGAAACCGCGGAAATCAATCCCGTCGGCGTTAACGAGGAGTAAATAGCTAAATTATATGGCTAAAAGACCCATGCGAATTTTTCAGATTGCCAAGGAATTAAATATTTCCCACCAGGAAATTGTGACCTTTCTCAAGAAAAACGGGAATGAAATAACCAGTCATATGGCGCCCGTTGACGAGCTGATCTATCAGCAAATTCTATCGGAATTTGCCAAGGATAAGGAAGTCGTGGAACGTTACCGCAAGGATCAGGTCCGGCGGGAAATCCACGCGACCCGGCAAAAAGAAGAATTGCAGTCGCGCCAGCATACCAAAATTCTCTCGCTCGATGATCAGCGTAAGCTGGAAAAAAAGGAACTGGAACAGGACAAGAAGGACGAGGAGCTGGCCGCCCGCCTGAAGGCGGAAGCTGAAGCGGCTGAAAAAGCCCGTCAGGAAGCCGAACGGCAACGGTTGGAGCAGGAGCGGATCGAACGCGAAGCGGCTGAAAAAGCAGCCCAGCTCGCCGCCGCGGAACAGGCAAAAACCGAAAAAATCGCTCCGGTAAAAGCCGCAGTGGATGAGAAGAAGCCCAAACCCAAACCGGCCGGACCGACGGGTGACGGCAAGAAACACAAGCTCCGTAAAATTAATTTGACGGATATCGAGTCCAAGATCGGTATCTCCGGCTCAAAATCAAAAGGTAAAGACAAAAAGGACAAGGGGAAGCCGCAGACGGTTAAACCCAGCGTGCGTGATGCGGTACGCCGGACCCTGGCCGGGATCGATACCAGAACCAAGAAAAAAACGTATAAATCCAGATCCGATCGACATGATCAGGATATGGATGCCGGGGATGATATGGTTCTGCAGATCGCCGAATTCGCCAGCATCGATGAATTATCAAAAATTATTGGCGTACCGGCCAACGAAGTCATCCAGAAATGTTTCGCCCTCGGTACGCTGGCCACGATCAATCAACGCCTGGATTGGGATACGATCGAGCTGCTGACCGGGGAATTCGGTTACAAAGCCGAGCAGTTGACAGAAATTGGTGAAGAATTATTTTCGCTGGAAGAATCGGATGAGGATCACAAGCAGGCCCGAAACCGACCTCCGGTGGTAACGGTCATGGGGCATGTCGACCACGGCAAGACGTCGATTCTGGACTATATACGCAAATCCAACGTGGTGGCTGGGGAATCCGGTGGGATCACCCAGCATATCGGCGCCTACAAGGTGGATGTGGCTGGCGGACAGGCGATCACTTTTCTGGATACACCGGGCCATGAGGCCTTTACCGCCATGCGCGCCCGTGGTGCTCAAGTCACCGACATCGTGGTTCTGGTGGTGGCCGCCAACGATTCCGTGATGCCCCAAACGATTGAAGCGATTAATCATGCCAAGGCCGCCAGTGTGCCGATAGTAGTAGCCATCAATAAAATTGATCTGCCCGGCGCCGATATCGACAAGGTCAAGCGCGAACTATCCGACCGTGGCGTACAGGTGGAAGACTGGGGCGGCAAGGTCCAGTCGGTACTGGTATCAGCCAAGACCGGCGAAGGTATCGAAGATTTACTGAATTCAATCCTGGTTGAGGCCGAACTACTGGAATTAAAGGCCAATCACGACTGTCTGGCCCGCGGCACCGTTGTCGAAGCCCGGCTTGACAAAGGACACGGCGCGATTGCTACGGTGCTGATCCAGAAAGGCACCCTGCGAGTCGGTGATCCCTTCATCTGCAACAATTACTCCGGTAAGGTCCGGGCGATCATGGATGAGCGCGGCAACCGGATCAAGAAGGCGGAACCATCCGACGCGGTCCAGATCCTTGGATTCGATCAGGTACCGCAGGCGGCCGACATTTTTGCCGTTGTCGAAGACGAGCGCGAACTGAAGCGGATCGCCTCCGACCGGCAGCGTCTGAAGCGCGAGATCGACCAGAAAAGAATTCTGACCCAGTCATTGGATTCGATGTCCGCCCGGATCAAAGAAGGTACCATGAAGAACCTGCCGTTGATCATCAAGGGCGATGTGGACGGATCGGTGGAAGCACTGGCGGGGACGCTGGAGAAACTGAATACCAGTGAGGTAGGCGTTCACGTCGTTCATAAAGCAGTTGGTATGGTAATGGAATCGGATGTATTCCTGGCCGCCACTTCCGGCGCGGTAATCATCGGTTTCCAGGTTCAGGTTAATTCCAACGCCAAGTTGCTGGCCAAGCAGGAGGGCGTCGAAATCCGTTCCTACAGTATTATCTACAATGTCGTGGAAGATATCCGCTTGGCCCTGGAAGGGATGCTGGAACCGGACTCGGTTGAAGAAATCGTTGGCCGGGCGCTCGTACAGGCTTCCTTTAAGATTCCCAGTATTGGTTTTATCGCCGGTTGCAAGGTTACCGAAGGCATCATGAAACGCAACGCCAGCGCCCGCCTGATCAGAGATGATGAAGTGGTGGGAACCGGGAACATTTCTTCGCTGAAGCGCTTCAAGGACGACGCCAAGGAAGTGAAGGACGGCCTGGAATGCGGTATCGGCCTGGATGGCGTTTCCAAGTACAAGGAAGGCGATATAATCGAATCTTTCATCGTCAAGAAAATTAAGCGGAAACTTGAAGCGAATTGAACCCAGAGACACCCTACAGACGGCCCGACCGGGTCGCCCAGCAGATTCTCGAAATAATCGGTGAAATCAGCACCCGTAATATTAATCTGAAAAATTTCGGATTTATTACATTTACCAAAGTCCAGGTGACCAGCGACCTGAAACTGGCCAAGGTGTTTTACAGTGTAATCGAGCCCAAAACTGAAATCAGTGCGGTTACCGATCACTTAAATCATATGGCCGGCGCGTTCAGAAAATATCTGGGGCCGGCATTAAAGATCAAGTATACGCCGGAATTGCTGTTCATCCATGACGAATCCCTCGAATATGCTCAGAAAATCAATCAACTGTTTGAGGATATCCATGCCCGGGATGAGGCGGATGATTCTTAGTATTCGCAAGCCGGTGGGCTGGACTTCGTTCGACGTTGTGAAAAAGGTGCGTAATATTACCCGGGAAAAGAAAGTCGGACATGCCGGGACGCTCGACCCCTTCGCCGAAGGTTTGCTTGTCATCGGTACCGGCGCGGACACCAAAAATCTGGCGGCAATCGCCGATACCGAAAAAACCTATGAGGCGGTCCTGCAATTAGGGCAGTCCACCGACAGTCACGATTCCACCGGTCAGGTAACCGCGGAACAGGCGATTCCCGGGCTGACGGAAGCGGAAATTACTGCCGCGCTGCAATCATTTCAGGGACCACAGGATCAGATTCCGCCCATGCACTCCGCCAAAAAAGTGGCTGGAAAACGACTGTACCAACTGGCCCGGCAAAATATAACGATCGACCGGGAACCAGCCCGAATCACGATCCATGCGATTGAATTAATCGACTGGCGGAACGACAAAATTGAATTCCGGACCACCTGCTCCAAAGGAACCTATATTCGAGTGCTGGGAGCCGATATTGCCAGCCGACTGGGAACGATCGGGCACCTGACCCGGCTGGTGCGTACCCGGATCGGCAATTATTCTCTGAAAGACGCTTTGTCGATCGAGGCCTTTGAGGAACAATGGAAATCTATCGCAGCATAGCTGAGATTCAGCCGGTTCGTGACACCCTGCTGACGATCGGATCGTTCGATGGCCTGCACCGCGGCCACCAGGAGGTCGTCAAAAAGGTGGTGACCTATGCCCAGGCCCGTCGGGCGCAGTCGGTGGTGATTACTTTCAATCCGCACCCGCGGCATGTTTTAAATCCTCGGGCGCCACATTTGCCGTTGCTGCTGAGTGTCGCCAAAAAACTGGAGCTTTTAGAGCAGTTGGGCGTCGATATTGCAGTAGTGATCCCGTTTACCGAGGAATTTTCCCGGATGACCGCCGCGGCTTTTCTCGATCAAGTCGTTGTTGCGAAATTTCAACCCCATTCCCTGATCATCGGCTATGACCATCATTTCGGTTACCAGCGTGGCGGTTCGCCGGATTTCGTGCGCGAATATCTACGTTCCTCCGCGGTCGAAGTGGAAATCATTCAGCCTTTCAGCGACGAGGACATCATTATCTCCAGCACCCATATCCGTGAATTGATTCAAGCCGGCTATGTGCGCCGGGCCTCTTTCGAACTGGGTTGGGTCTACGGTTTCAGAGCCACCGTCGTACCGGGGGCGGGGCGCGGCCGCAAGTTGCATTTTCCGACGGCTAATTTCGTACCGGTGGAAAAAGACCAGCTTTTACCCGGACAAGGTGTTTATTTTACCCGTGGAAGACTTAATTCCAAAAATATCTACGGTATGTGTAATTTAGGCACTCGTCCGACCTTCGATGAGGACGATTTTGTGATGGAAGTCCATTTTTTCAATGAAATTGATACGGAATTATACGGGCGTCAGATCACGATCGAATTCCTGGAACGGATTCGTGATGAAAAGAAATTTGATTCATCAGACAAATTAATCGAACAATTAGAAGAAGACCGACAGCGCTGTATGCTGCTGTCAAGTAAATATAAGTAGGAGACAATATGCCGCTGAGCAGTGAAAAAAAACAGGAACTGATTTCCACGTTTGGCCGGAACGATAAAGATACCGGTTCGCCGGAATCTCAGATCGCCATGATGACCCAGCGTATTCGGGACTTGACCGAACACGTTAAGGTGCACAAGAAAGACCGTCATTCACGGCGGGGACTGGTAATGGTCGTTGCCAAACGCAGAAAATTAATGAAATATTTATTGCGTACGCATCCCGAAACATACGTGAAAATATTAAAAGACTTATCAATAAGAGGTAATCTATAATCACATGGTAAAACACGAACTCGAAGTCGGCGGTCGATTACTGTCGCTTCAAACTGGCCACGTCGCCAAACAATCATCCGGGTCGGTGCTTATCACCTATGGTGAAACTACGATCCTGGCAGCCGTCAATGCCTCCAAGCAGATTCTGGAAGGGATAGACTTTTTTCCTTTACAGGTCGAATACCGCGAACGCTACTACGCCGGCGGGAAGATTCCCGGCGGATTTTTCAAGCGCGAAGGACGTCCGACCGAGAAGGAAATTTTGACCTGCCGTCTGACCGACCGTCCGATTCGACCATTATTCCCGAAAGAGTTCAAATATGAGACTCAGGTAATAATCACCGCTTTGTCCAGTGATGGCGAAAATCCGCCGGATATTCTGGCCGGGATCGGCGCCTCGGCGGCGCTGATGCTGTCCGACATTCCCTGGAACGGACCGATATCCACCGTCCGCGTGGGACGTGTTAATGGA
>JBDRBK010000102.1:0-16411 GCA_043822705.1 Fidelibacterota bacterium | reverse complement strand
GCGAATGGTCCGTTATTGACGTAATAAATCATCGAAACCGTCGGCTTGTCGATTTTGATCCAGGGCAGCGGTTGCGGATTCTCACCGTCGGAGATGGTGTCGCCGATCTGGACCTTCTCGACGCCGGCCACGGCGATAATGTCGCCCGCTTCCAGGCGTTCCACTTTAAGCCTCTGCAATCCGGCAAAAGTGTACAGGGCGGAAAATTTAATGCCCCGGGTGATGCCGGCGGCACCGCAGAGGCTGTAAAGCTTATTCATTTCCAGGGTGCCGTTGTTAAGCCGACCGACAGCCACCTGCCCCACATAGGAATCATAGGCCAGGTTGGTCACCAGAAATTGTGGTACATGTTCATCGCTGGCCACGGGTCCGGGAATCCGTTCCAGGATGGTCTCGAACAGCGGCTGCAGGTCGCCGGAATCGTCGCCGATCCGGCGGTGGGCGACGGCGGTCTTGGCGTTGGTATAGAGGATCGGGAATTCGATCTGCTCGTCGGTGGCATCCAGATCGATGAACAGGTCGTAAACTTCGCTGACCACTGTTTCGATGCGGGCGTCGGGGCGGTCGATCTTGTTGATTACCAGAATGATCGGCAGATTTTTGGCTAATGCTTTTTTAACCACGAAGCGCGTCTGGGGCAGAGGGCCTTCGCTGGCATCCACCAGTAATAAAGCGCCGTCTACCAGGTTCAGGCCGCGCTCGACCTCACCGCCGAAGTCGGCGTGGCCCGGTGTGTCCATGATATTGATTTTAACACCATGGTACCAGACCGAAGTATTCTTGGCGGTGATGGTGATGCCGCGCTCCCGTTCCAGATCCCCGGAATCCATGACCCGGTCGGTCAATTCCTGGTGGGCATGGAAGGTGCCGCTCTGCTGGAGCATGCCGTCTAACAGGGTGGTTTTGCCATGGTCGACGTGGGCGATGATGGCGATGTTGCGGAAATTCTGTTTTCTCATAAAAATCTGCCTGTGAGTTAGTTGGTAAATCTCAGAATGCAATTTAACCGGTGTGAAAACCGTTATTTTAAATAAAACTTCTGATTTACAAGGATGAAATTACGGAAATTTCCGTTCAACAAGAATTTCTATTAAACGACCGGGGGACAACCGGTGTCGTCCGGTCAAGATTTGATCGGATCAATCGTCGATTTTGACATTTAGCGCCAGGCCGCCGGTGGAAGTCTCACGGTACAGGCTGGGCAGATCGTGGCCGGTCTCGGCCATGGTTTTGACAACTTTGTCGAAGCTGACGCGGTGCTGGCCGTCGGACAGCATCGAAAAAGTATGGGCGTCCAGCGCCCGGGAAGCGGCGAAGGCATTGCGTTCGATGCAGGGCACCTGGACCAGTCCCGCCACCGGATCACAGGTCAGTCCGAGGTGATGCTCCAGTCCCATTTCGGCGGCGTATTCCACCTGGGCCGGACTGCCGCCCATCAACTGGATTGTGGCCCCGGCCGCCATCGCGCAGGCCGTGCCGATTTCACCCTGGCAGCCGACGGCGGCGCCGGAAATGGAGGCGTTGTTCTTGACCAGGTTGCCGATCAGACCGGCGGTGGCCAGGGCCCGCAGGATTTTACTGTCGGGGAATTTCTTATCGAGCTGTAGAAAGCGCAGCACGGCCGGCAGTACTCCACTGGAACCGCAGGTGGGGGCGGTTACAATAATGCCGCTGCTGGCGTTCTGTTCGGCCACCGCCAGGGCATAGGCAAACACCTGGCAGCGCCGTTTGAGGGCTCCGCGATAGCTGTCGGCCTTGATATAGTAAGCCGCCGCCTTGCGCGTCAGGTGCAAACCTCCGGGCAGGGTTCCTTCCGTGTCCAGTCCTTCACGGATCGCCTGTTTCATCACTTTCCAGACTTCCGCCAGGTAATCCCAGAGATCATTGTCTTCCCGTTCGGCTACGTATTCCCAGAGCGATTGCCCGTCCCGGCGGCAGTGTTCCAGGATCGCGGTCAGGGAAGACTGATTGTAAATCTCCGGCGCAGTGACGGTACTGGCAGCTTCCCTGAGGTCGCCGCCGCCGACACTGAAGACGGTCCAGTCGGCGATTATGCTGCCGTCGGAATCTAACGCTTCCAAATACAGCCCGTTGGGATGAAACGGTAGTGTCGTTTCCGGCTGCCAGATGATTTCAACCGGGCGCGGTTCGAATCCCCAGACTAATGCCTGATCGGTCAGGTGCCCTTTACCGGTGGCGGCGAGACTGCCGTACAGCGTGACCCGGAAACCAGCCGCCGCCGGCTGGCGCCGCCCGAAAATTTTCGCTGCCCGGTTGGGCCCCATCGTGTGACTGCTGGATGGCCCGTGGCCGATTTTATATATTTGCCGGATCGAATCCATGCTTGATATTAAACACCGATGTCTTCGTTCCACAATTCTGGTTTTTCGGCAACGAACTGCTCCATCATCGACACACATTCCGGGTTCTGCAATACGGTTACCACCACCCCCCGGGATTTGAGCAATTTCTCTTCACCCAGAAAAGTCCGGTTTTCGCCGATGATCACCTGCGGAATACCATATAGTAGAATTGCCCCGGAACACATGGGGCAGGGTGAGAGCGTGGTATACAGAATCGATTCCCGGTACACCGCCGCAGGCAGCCGGCCGGCGTTTTCCAGGGCATCCATTTCACCGTGGAGGATGACGCTGCCGTTTTGAACCCGGCGATTATGTCCGCGACCGATGATTTGATCCTTGTGAACCAGCACTGCACCGATCGGGATGCCGCCTTCGGCCAATCCCTTCCGGGCTTCGGCGAGTGCGGCCTGCATAAATTTATCCATTGAATTCCGTATCCTGTTTGAAACCATGGTTTTGAAATAATGTTTCGGAACCAATGTTCCCTTTAGTGATTATCGCCCACACCCGTTCGTGGGCATCCAGTTTGATTTTTGTCAGCGATGAGCGCAACAGCAACTTCCCCAAACCCTGCTTCTGCCACTGCGGATGAATCATCATGTAGGTAATTATCGGTTGCTCAAACTTGGTCCAGTTGGCGACCATGCTGGCGCCGATGATTTGACCATTGCTGATGCCAATCGCCGATTCGGCGAACATCGGCGGACCACCGCGCTGGCCATCCAGGAAATCCTGAATCTCGACCACCGCCTGCTCCGGTGTTTCGCCTTCGTCATCGATAGTGCCATGGAAGGCTGCAATCAATAATTCGCTTAAACCGGCATAACAGTCCGGCTGCAGCGCAGTGATCTTAAATCCGGTCGGCAGGGTATCAATTTTATAGGACCGGCCCTGTAATTCCAGAAAATAGCGGTAACGTAATTTGGCCGTAGTCATTGATATCTGATGGCGGCTTTGAGAGCCTCCAGGTTCTGTACCCAGTCGGCCGGCTGCATCCGGCGCGGCAGTTCCAGTGTGATCACCGGGATGTTGCGTTCGACCCCGGTGTAGGTACCGAAGGACCCGGGGGTCGGGTAACCGATGTCGGAACTTACCGGGTAATCCAGAAACCGGGCCATAATCCGGGCGATTTCAGCAGCAGGACCGTCGTAATTAATCATTTTCAGCGGCGAGTGCACGGTAATGATTCGGTCCGGCTGGTATTTTTTGATTAACTCGATTACCACCTGAGTCTCGATTTCCGATCCGGCGGCCGGTCCCGGTGAATAGTCTTTACTGTGCGCCTCCGGACTCCAATTTTCCGTGGGAAAATTCCGGTTGATATCGACCCCGTTGGTGTTAATGCGGGTATCCGCCAGCAAACCGTCGGGATTCAGCACCGGCACGAGGATAACTTTGCCATATTCCACCGGTAGCTGGCTTTCGGACAGTGTATTAGCCAGTTCAAAAACCAGTTGCGCGCCGGCTGTTTCATCGCCGTGAAACCCGCCGAAAATCAGGCTGGTTTTTGGACCGCTGCCGATTTCCAGCAGGTGAATCGGGCGATCCTCAGTTGAGTTGCCGATGATGGAAAATGGTAAATCAGACTCGGACAGATTCGTATAAATCTGGCTGCCGGCCATTCTGGTTTTTTCGCTGCCGCCATACGGATCGACTGACTTCAGTACCTTTAATTCAGTGGTGATAACTGCATCGAAGCCGCTGGAGACCATGGTGAATAATTGCATGAACGGCGTCCGGCCGTTTTCCGCTTCCTGACTTTCGTAGGTTGACCATTCCGGGACATATTTCAAGGGAATATTCATACCAACTGAGGCAATCAAGCGCTGATTATCGATGAAATTGAAGCCGTTTTCGCGGGTGGGGTCCATGGGCACCCAGCCATAGGGCGGCAGGTAGATTTCCGCCCAGACATGGTAGCCGGTATTATCCGGCACGAAATTGAACCCGGACTGCTGCCGGGCCGGAATGCCGGCGATCCGGCACATACTGATGAACAGGGCCGTGTATTGTCCGCAGTCGCCCTGCCCGGTCGCGAAAGCAGGAATCGCACCCCGTAGCGGTGGCGGATAAACGTAAGTCATATGCCGGCGGACCCAGTTGAAAATCCGTTCCGCCTGGTGCCAGGGATTCGCTTCGCCAACGATAATCGACCGCAGTTGAGCGACCATTTCCGGCGTCTGTTCCAGGAACTGCTCCGGTTTGGTATAAAAAGTACGGATGCTGTCGAGCAGCCGGGCCCAGTTGTCCGCCACGGTGACCGGGTCGATCCGCGGTGCGAAATCCCAGGTCGTGTAGTCGAAGCGGCGCACGATCGAAAATGTATTTCCCGGCTGCAGAGAATCGCTCAGCTCCCAGTACAAGATTCGGTTGCCGTTTTCCCGATCGGGAAGAATAGTTGTGGGTGCTGGGTTGATCAGGCGGCTGACGATTTCGCCTTGGGCCGGCCGTTCCTGAATCGCAGCGCTCCAGATTCGCAATAACGGCGGTTGTTGCGAAGTAATTCCGTGGGCGATGTTCCAGGCGCTCAGGGCGGTGTCCGAATAGACTTTATCGATCCTGAAGTTAATTACCAAGTCGCCCTCGACCTGACGAGGATTGGACAGGGTGGCAGCCCCGAGTCGGGCTGGTTCAGTGCTGGTTGCGTCCGGCGGAAAATGTGCGCAGCCGCCTAAAACCAGAATAGCACAACCGCAGATGATTGCCGCCGTCAGGCGGTAGTAATGAAAAAATATATTCATAAATCCGGATTTTGGTTTATTGAGAGTGTCATTTTCTGTCTGTCGAATGGTCCGGCGGATTTTGCCTGCTGGTCCCAACCTGAACATCGGCGTTAAAAAGAATGATTTTTCCGATGGTCGACGATAAAATTTAGCGACGACCGGAATTATTCGGAACCGGCTAAATCAATCAAGCCGGTAGTATTCGGGATACAGTTTGTTGGCGCATTCCGGACAGATACCGTGACTGAAAGCGGTGTCGGTTCGTTCGCTGATATAGTCCTCCAGTGTTTGCCACGATTCCAACCGGATCGGGTCGGTACCCGGTTTTCGAATTTTTTTACAGTTGGAGCAGACTGGTAAAACCGCTTCAAGCTGTTTGATCTGTCCCAAGGCTATGTTCAGGTTATGGATATGGAAGATCAGCAGACCGAATAAAATCGCACTGACAATCCCATTGACACCGCCCACTATCAAATGCTCCAGATCGAAATATGGTATATCCGGATGCAATACCGCATCGACCAGGGCGTTCAGATTGGTCATAAGAAGAATGATGCCAATAAATAGGCCGACCAGAACCGAATTATTGATTTTTACCGGTTTATTGATAACCATTATAACTCCCAAATATAAAATGCTGCCGTTGAACTTAAACGTTTGATAGGTGTTCCGCAATACGGCAGGTGAATAATATTTCGAGTTAAACCAGTGATATCCCGGTGTATACTGCGAATGCCAGATGACTGGTAAAAACACTCAGCCGACAGTGGTTGCGGTTTATTTGACTATGTGGATTTGACAAAGTAAATGTGGCAAATATTCCGGCTTTTCCCGGGCCGATAACCGGCTGCCGGTATTATCGAAGAATATTGGTTGTGGACAGGAGTTTTTTAATCAGGTTAAGTTGGATGCCGAAAATATTAAAATCATGGCCAATCATATCATTATTCAAAACGCACTGCTGTGCGAAGCCCGCCCGCTGATCGATTATTATCACCTGAAGAAGGATTTCTCGTACACCAAGTTCGATGTGTTCCGCAACGATCGAATCACCCTGATCGTCAGCGGGATCGGCCGGCTTAAAGCAACAATTGCCGCCACACATATTCTGGATCGCCGGCCGGAAAATCAGGATACGGTCATACTCAACCTGGGCATCGCCGGCAGCACCCGGCTGGATTACGGCATCGGCAAAGCATTTCTGATCAATAAAATTATCGACACCAGCACCGGGCGAAATTATTATCCTGATCTGCTGTACCGGCATAATCTGCCCGAAATTCAGATCGCGACCTTTGATAAGGTAGTAATCGGCCAGGATGCCGCCGGCGATTATTCCGGCCTGGTGGATATGGAGGCGGCCGGATTCGCCGCCGCCGCCCTGACCTTTCTGGGGCCCCATCAGATAGCCCTGCTGAAAATCATATCCGATCACCTGAAAGTCGATCACCTGACCGCCGACAACGTCGCCGAATTGGTCCGGACGGAATTACCGACGATCGACAGTCTGGTGGCGACCCTGCAGGAACTGCCCCTAACTCCGGCAAGCCAGGTCAATCAACTGGAACAATTAATTGTCGATACGATAACGCAACGGTTACGCTTGACGGCGGCCCAGCAGCGGATTCTGCGCAATGACCTGTTCGGTTGCCACATCCGGTTTGGCGAAATACCGACGGGCTGGAAAGCATTCACGGCGACGCCCAGCCAGTCGAAGACCGACCGTAATCGACGCTTTGCCGAGCTGCGGAAATTTCTGAGTGGCAAATAGATTCACACACATCTATGTCGAACGCCAGGCCCGGGAATATCCGTTTACCCAAAGAATCCTGAAAAAATTTCCCGCTGCCGTTCAAATTGAGATAAATAACTATCGCGATATCTTCCAGCGGGCCAATCAGCAGTTTCTGATTCAAAAGCAGAATCCGAATTTGATTCTGGCCGTCAAACGGGATGGTTTAATTTACCGGGGATCACCGGAATGCCAGGATTTCAATAATCCCAATTTCTACTACTCCACTCCGGTCCTGAACTGTATTTATGATTGTGAATATTGTTATTTACAGGGAAAATACCAATCGGCCAATCTGGTTGTATTTGTCAATCAAGCTGATTTGATGACCGCGGTCGGCGCAGAAATTGACCGGCGCCCTGATCGAGGGCACCCACTGTTGCTGGCATTATCCTATGACACCGATTTACTGGCACTGGATAATCGTCTGGCCCTGATTACGGATTGGATCGAATTTGCGCGGAGCACCGATGATTTGCTGCTGGAAATTCGGACCAAGAGTGCTGTCCGATCGCTTTTCTCCCGCCTGAAACCGACCGGAAATATCCTGTTTTCATGGACGCTTTCGCCGGCTTCGATAATTACCAGTTACGAGCATCTGACCCCAGCTCTGGGAAAACGGCTGGCCGCAGTCAGAGCGGCTTTAAACCAGGGCTGGCAGGTACGGTTGTGTATCGATCCGTTGATCTATTCCGCTGACTGGTCGGAGGTTTATGGTAAATTCGTTGAGCACCTGTTTTCCGTGCTGCCACCGGCGGCGATTTATGACGTACATTATGGTCCGTTTCGGATGAACGACACTTTTTTTAAGCGCCTGCAAAAACTGCGACCGGGTAGTAAAATATTCAACCAGCCGCTTGCTCCAGCGGAAAAAGTGATTACGCTGCCGTTGGAGCTGCAATTGTCAATGACGGAAATAATGGGAGAATATTTGGCAAAATACCTGCCGGCGCAAAAAATTCATCCCTGGAATTAACCCGCTTAAAACAGCACTTTTTTTAGCGGGTTTACGGCCCCATGCACGCATTGATCCACGGCATAGGCCATACTGAGAGAATTGTAGCGATAAGCATTGGACCAGAGTATCTCACCGGTTTCCAGGTGAACCATCTGCAAAGTGACACCTACCCGCGAGTCGATATACTCCAGTCGTTGGGTCTGGGTGACGGTACCTTCGTATTTAGTGGTTTCTTCCGTGAGCGTGGTTTTGATTTCACTCTCCGAGTCATCATTCTCATCGAACACCGGTTCCTTGGTTTCCTTGGTAGTGGTCACCGTCCGGCCTTTATCCTCGGTGATGACAGGAATTGTGATGACATTGCCATCGGTAAATTCATTAATCGTGCAAATCAGCACGGCATCGGGTGAGGTCAGTCGCAAATCGTAGTCAACACCGGCTGCCAGCGACTGATTGATCGCCGCCTCGTTGGTCAATGCCGCCAAATCGTTACGTTCCACCACCTGAATCCCGGAGCGTAGCAGTTGGTGTACCAGGCTGCGATAAATAATCTCGCCCGACCCCGGGGCTGAGGCAATATCACGCACCGGCGCCACCGATAGTCGATTGATCGTTTCGAAGTCAAAATCCGGTTTCACCACAGCCGGTGGCTGACAGGCAAAAAAGAGCAGGCTGATGATACAAATTCGGCGCAGCATCAGTCAGAACTCAGATTTTCAATATGGTGGTTTGCTTCCTCGCGCAAGGCCGGATCAGTGGCAAATTTTCGGCAGTTTTCCCAGGCCGTGATTGCTTCCTGCGGCCGTTCCAGAATTTCCAAAACCTGACCCTGCAGCCGATACAACTCAGGATTAGAATCCTGCAGCGCCAGGGCGGCTTCCAGACAATCCAGCGCCTTTGTGTAATTATTCTGCTCAATCTGTGCTAAACATTGAGCAATATATTCCCTGACCTGATCTTCGCCGGCAGCAGCCCGTAGCGAAAACGTAAAGATAAGATTAAGCGCGATCAGTAATATACTGACCCTCCTGATTGATTTCATGATCGCTCCTGTAATTTACAGGTTGATAAACGGAATTTATTCTTCTGCGGTGGCTTCGGCCTCCGGTTTTGCCTGAGCTTTTTTACCGGCCAGATTGGAAACCGCTTCCACGACTTTGGGAGCCAGGTCCATGATCTTGCTGCCGATACCTTCGTTCTCACCGATCGTCAGCAGTTTGGCGCCATCTTTTCCAACGATGACGAACGCCACCGGTTCGATCGACCAGCCGCCGCCGATACCTTCGCCGGAGCTTTTGGTTTTATCCTTGGTGTCAGCTTCACCGCCGCCGCCACCGGATGCAAACCCGAAAGTCACCTTGGAAACCGGCAGGACCGTATGCTCGCCGGCATTGACCGGTTCGCCGATTACCGTTTTGGACGCCATCAGTTCCTGCAATTCATGCAGTGTGTTTTTAACCAGATTGTCAATTCCCATTGAATATCCTCATCGCGTTTATTTGTTCCGAATGTACACAACCAGGGCCGTAATTGCCAAGACTCCCGGTTGCAGACGGAATACCAGATCGCCGCTCAAATCCAGATTCAGTCGACCGTTGAAATGGGTGGTAATGTCGATCCTGGTCGGTGGTGTCGGCAGAATCGTCTTCAGCCAGGCCACCATCCCGGAAATCAGACCGGTGGTCATCGGATTTTTCAATCCCAGTTGACCGGTCAAGGTCAGCCGTTCCCAGTGAATTTTCCGCAGGACGGCCGCGACCAGCTTTTTCATCAGTGGCATCCGGTCTAATGCCTGGAGTTGCTGCGCAAAGGTCTTTTTCGGTTTGATTTTGATTTTTTTTGGTTTCTTTGGCGGCCTTCGTTTGGCAGATTTTTTCAAAGTCACTTTGATCCACGTTTTGGAATAGGGGCCGATTCCCAGTTGAAAAGCGGGTAGAAATGACAGGCACAATCCAATCGCTCGGCCGCCGACCGTCGCGGCCCCGGTAAACACCATTTGCCCATCGACAGTTACCGCCTGGCCGCGAACCCCGATCCGCCAGGGAAAAAACAGGATTCCCAACAGGATTACGATCAGGATCAGCAGGAAGTAAATTACGGCGCCAAGCATGTTACTGTTTTATTCGGGCCATATTTTTACCGCAGCAAAATACCGTCTATTCGAACAGCAGGTGCTCACGTTCGAGTAATCGCCGGGCGTATTCCTGCTCGAACATATTTTCCGCCATCACATCGGGTAACACCGTCGGGTTGGATTCGATTACTTTGACCAGGTCGCGGTGAAACTGCTCCCGGTTGCCGGCCTTGGTGTGATAAAATTCGGCCCGCAGGGTGTAGGTCCCCAGGTATTCCGGATGTTTGGCGACAGCCAGATCGAAATAATCCTTGGAGCGCGATAATTCGATCCCGGGGATTCGCGCGTACAGGGCGCCGAAGAAGCGGTAGGCGGCACCGTAATAGTAATCCGGTTTCAATGCCAGAATCCGATGCAGCGTGGTTTCGATGTGTTCCTGGTATTTAATCCGGGAAATGGCCGGTTTGTAGGCCATGTAGCGTCCCAGATTTGCCGACCACCAGAACAAGGCGTCAATCAACTCGGGCGGAGCGGCACTGATGGCAGCGATTTCACGTAAATTGGTGTCACCATTGGCATTCTCGAAGGCGGCGCTGAATACGGGGGAAAGGTAAAGCGCTGTTTTACCGGCCGTCAGGCCTTCGCGAAACAGGCTGTCCTTCAAGGCGGGATCGTTTTCGATATAGTGGCCGATGAAATAACAGGCCCGGCTGTACTGGACCATCAGTTCCTGATTGTCGAAATCGACTTCTGCCGCCCGCTTGAAAAAAGTGTAGGCCATACGGGCCTGGTTTTCCTGGTGGCGTTTCTCCCAGTATTTCCAACCCTGTGATTCCAAAAATTTACTGTTCTGGATGGCGGCAAATTTCTCCTGTGTCGCTGGAAATTGACAGCCAGCCAATAACAGTATAATTGTCAAAGCCAGATTCTTTTTAAATTCGGGCATCATGAATAATCTTTTCCAGTTTGATGTCGAGCGAAGCTGCTACTAGGCTACTCGCGTTTCGATGCAAATTTTTTGAATCGGTGTAAAATCTTCCCGGTTCACAGGCCAAAAATTAATACCGGTGACCCTATAGATGGTAAAAACAATTGAGTTAAAAGGAATCGAGCTGACACCGCTGTTCGGTGTCGCCGACGCGCATCTGAAAATGATTGAAGCGGCCTTTCCGGTTAAACTGGTGGCCCGGGGCAATGATCTACAGGTCAGTGGCGACGATGAACAGGTGGAAATTGTCTGGGAAATTATCCATGAAATGGTCCAGACGCTGACGGGGAAGGGCAGTCTTACCAGAGCTGATGTGAATAAACTGATGCAGGTAGTCAGCGTCGATAACGGCGTCGCCCATGGCACACCGGAAGATGTGGTTCATTACGGACGCAAGGGCGGCATCGCCGCCCGGACGGACGGTCAGGCGATCTACGTTCAGATCGTGCGGAAAAACGACATCACCCTGGTGATCGGTCCCGCCGGCACCGGCAAAACCTACCTGGCGGTAGCCTTTGCGATTGCGGCGCTCCAGAATCATGAGGTCAACCGGATTATCCTGTGTCGGCCGGCAGTCGAGGCCGGTGAAAATCTTGGTTTTTTACCCGGCGATCTGATGGAAAAAGTCGATCCCTACCTGGCCCCGCTTTACGATGCGTTAGGCAATATGCTGCCCCAATCGAAACTGAAGCCCTGGCTGGACAAGAAAGTAATCGAAATAATTCCGCTGGCCTATATGCGCGGACGAACCCTGGACAACGCCTTCCTGATCCTGGATGAGGCGCAGAATGCCACTTCGATGCAGATGAAAATGTTCCTGACCCGGCTTGGAGTCAATTCCAAGGCGATCATCAACGGTGATATCACCCAGATCGATCTGCCCCGCAAAGTCGATTCCGGCCTGGTTCAGGTGGTGGATATTCTCAGGGATATCGATGGCATCGGCCTGGTGGAATTGACAGAAACCGATGTGGTGCGGCACCGCCTGGTGAAGGAAATTATTCTGGCCTATGATCGCTCGAACGGCGGATCGGAGGCTCCCGGTAACAATCGTGGTTCGTCGGGGAGTGCTTCACCCGGACGCTGATTAAACTGCAATTTCCCGCCGGCAACAGCGCCGTAACCGGCAAAATTGGATGTTTCATTGGTAAAATAATGCTAATTTCAGGCACTGGAATAGCCTCGGAAAAATGGCTGGTGGGACTGGAATGCGCCGGTGGTTTTTCCCGGACAGAAGACTCAAAAGACGTGAATCCTGACATATTTGATAACGGACAAAAATTTTTCGGATCGATCGGATCCGGGGCAATGGGCATTATCTTGCTCAACCAGCTTACAGTATTGATTATTAACCTGATAATTAGCTTCCAGCAGCAACAAAGGTCTGTCCCTAGGACGGACCTTTGTTGTTTGGAGGGATACCGTTAACCTACTATTCGAGGGGAATATGAGCGATTTGAATTCTGTAGTAATTGTCGGAATCAAGCGGACGCCGGTGGGGGCGTTCCAGGGGGCTTTATCCGCGCTGCCCGCGACCAGGTTGGGCTCCCTGGCCATTAAGGGAGTCGTCGAAGAAACCGGCATCGACCCAACCGCCATCAACGAAGTCATCATGGGTAATGTACTGCCGGCCGGCGAAGGACAGGCGCCCGCCCGTCAGGCTGCCCTCGGCGCCGGATTGCCGGAAGCAGTCGAATGCCTGACGATCAACAAGGTCTGCGGATCGGGGTTGAAAGCAGTGATGCTGGCGACCCAGGCGATCCAGACCGGTGATGCCGATATTATCATTGCCGGTGGGATGGAAAGCATGTCCAACGTGCCCTACCTGCTGCCCCAGGCACGGGCCGGACACCGGCTGGGTCATGGAAAAGTAATCGACGGCATGATCCACGACGGTTTGTGGGATGTCTACAACGATATTCACATGGGCAATTGCGCCGAACTGTGCGCCCGGGACCGGCAGTACAGTCGCGCGCAACAGGATGAATTCGCCCGCGAATCCTATCGCCGGGCCCAGGCCGCCCAAGCCGCCGGCTGGTTCGATGCCGAAATCGTACCGGTGGAAATCCCCCAGCGCAAAGGCGATCCGGTTTTAATTACGGCGGACGAAGAACCAGGCCGGGCCAACTTTGAAAAAATGGGTACGCTGAAACCGGCCTTCGAAAAGGACGGGACGATTACCGCCGCCAATGCATCTAAAATCAATGATGGCGCCGGCGCGGCGCTGCTGATGTCGGCGATCAAAGCAGCGGAACTGGGTCTGAAACCGCTGGTCCGGGTAATCGCCCAGGCCTCGGCCGCCCAGGCTCCCGAATGGTTTACGACGGCGCCGGTCAAAGCTATCAAAAAAGCGCTGGCGAAAGCCGGCCTGACGGCCGACCAGATCGACCTCTGGGAAATTAATGAAGCATTCGCACCGGTGACGCTGGCCGCCATCGATGATTTCCGGATCGATCCCGCCAAAGTCAACATTAACGGTGGCGCGATCGCCATCGGCCATCCCATCGGTGCGTCGGGACTGCGGATTTTCGCCACCCTGATCCATGCCATGCAACGGACCGGCGCCCGGTGCGGACTAGCCACACTCTGTATCGGCGGCGGCGAAGGCTCGGCCGTAATCGTGGAGGCAATCTGATGGACTTCAACTATACCGAAGAACAATTGCTGATCCGGCAGACCGCTCGCGATTTCGCCGAAGAACACCTGGCGCCGGGGGTAATGGAGCGCGACGAGAAAGCCGAATTTCCGACCGAACAGATCAAAATGATGGCTGAACTGGGATTTCTGGGCATGGTCGTACCGGAGAAATGGAATGGCGCCGGTGCCGATTTTATCAGCTACGTGATGGCTATCGAAGAACTGGCCCGGGTCGATGCTTCGGCGGCGGTAGTAATGTCGGTCAATAATTCGCTGGTCTGTCAGATATTTCTGAACTGGTGTAACGATGCCCAGCGCGAAAAATACCTGAAACGGCTGGCGACGGGCGAAATTCTGGGCGCCTATTCCCTGAGCGAACCCCAGTCCGGTTCCGATGCCAGCGCCATGCGCACGTTCGCGGAGAAGGCTGGCGACCACTACATTCTGAACGGTACCAAAAATTGGGTTACCAACGGGATCAGTTCCGACCTGGCGATCGTCTATGCGCTGACTGCCAAGGGCATCGGCTATAAGGGTGTTTCGGCCTTCATCGTCGAAAAAGGCTGGGCTGGTTTCACCGCCGGGAAGAAAGAGGATAAGCTGGGAATCCGCGGTTCCGATACCTGCGAACTGTACTTCGATAATTGCCGGGTGCCGGCCGAAAACCTGATCAGCGAAGCAGGACAGGGCTTTAAAATTGCCATGAATACGCTGGACGGCGGGCGGATCGGAATTGCCGCCCAGGCTTTGGGAATCGCCCGTGCCGCCCTGGAAAAATCACTGGTTTATTCCAAGGAGCGCGAGCAGTTCGGTCAGCCCATCGCCAATTTCGGCGCGACCCACGATAAAATCTCCAACATGGCCTGCAACATCGACGCCGCCCGGTTATTGATTCACCGGGCTGCTTGGTTGAAAGATACCGGCAAGCGCTTCACCAAGGAAGGTGCCATGGCCAAGTATTTCGCTTCCAAGATCGCCATGGAGGCGACCACCCAGTGCGTGCAAATTTTCGGGGGATACGGATATATGCGCGAATACGGAGTCGAACGACTCATGCGCGATGCCAAGATCACCCAGATCTATGAAGGTACATCAGAAATCCAGCAATTGGTTATCGCTCGCGAGCTGTTGAAAGAGTAGGTCCGGTTGCGCCATTTCTTTAATTTACTAATCACTTAATTCCCGGCAACGGGAAGGAGGCGTTAATGTCAGTTTTTGAGAGAATGTCGGAAAAAGGTCACGAACAGATCGTCTTCTGCAATGATCCTGACTCTGGTCTGAAAGCAATAATTGCCATCCATGATACCACCATCGGACCATCTCTGGGTGGCTGCCGGATGTGGCCCTATAAATCCGAAGATGATGCCATTCGCGACGTTTTGCGGCTTTCGCGGGGGATGAGCTACAAGGCGGCCGTGGCGGGATTGAATCTGGGCGGCGGCAAATCGGTAATCATCGGCGATGCCAAGAAAGACAAGTCCGAACTGCTGTTCCGGTCCTTCGGCCGCTTCGTGGAGGGTCTGGGCGGCCGCTATATCACCGCCGAGGATGTAGGCACCAGCGTCAAGGATATGGAATGGGTGCGGATGGAAACATCCTATGTCACCGGAATCTCCCGGGCTTTGGGCGGCAGCGGCGATCCTTCGCCGGTGACCGCTTTCGGTACCTACATGGGCATGAAAGCCGCCGTCAAGTACAAGCTTGGTCTCGACAGCCTGGCCGGACTGAAAGTGTCGGTCCAGGGAGTCGGGCACGTGGGTTATTATCTGTGCCAGCACCTGCAGGAGGAAGGGGCGGAAATCTATGCCACCGATATCGATCAGGAAGCGCTGGTCCGGGTCGAAGCCGAGTTTGGCGTCAAGCCGGTCGGAATCGATGAAATCTATGGTTTGGACGTGGATATTTACGCCCCCTGCGCCCTCGGTGCCACGATCAACGACGACACCCTGCCGCAGTTGAAGGCCACGATCATCGCCGGCGCCGCCAACAATCAGTTGGAATCGGAATCCCGGCATGGCGCCGCCATTCGGAAAGCCGGCGTCCTGTACGCCCCGGATTATGCCATCAATGCCGGCGGTCTGATCAACGTGGCCAACGAGATGGATCGTTACAACCGCGAGCGGGCTTTCAAACAGGCCGAAGGTATCTATGACACATTGATGACCATCTTCGCGCTGGCTGATAAAGAAGATGTTCCCACCAACGTGGCCGCCGACCGCGTCGCTTTGCGCCGGATGGAGAATCTGGGCAAACTGAAGAGTATTTACCTGCCGCGTAAAAATCCAATGAGCAAGCGTGACGCCAGTTAAGGTACATCCGCGGCGACTGGCGCGCGAGAGCGTCATCAAGGCGCTTTACGCCCTGGAATTGAGTGGCGATCCTCACGAAAAGGTCCTGGCGGACCTTTTCGTGAGGGATATCGTCGATGACAGCACCCGGCGCTATATTACCGAGCTGTTCAAGAACGCGGTTAAATACAAGGACTGGTGCGATGGCCTGGTTACCAAGTATCTGGTGAACTGGAATATCGACCGGGTCGCACTGCTGGACCGGATCATTCTGCAGATGGCAATCAGTGAAATTTATTTCATAACCGACGTGCCCCCTAAGGTGTCGATCAGCGAGGCCATCGAAATCGCGAAACAATACAGCACCGAAGAGAGTTCCGGTTTTGTTAATGGTATCCTGGATGCCATTTACAAAGCAAAGCTGGAGGCCGATAAACCAGCGCCGGCGAAAACAGACAATTAGGTGGGAATGGTTTAACTTCAGTCCCTTATAAAAACTACAAAATTCAATAATATGTCAAGTTCGTTGATTACTAAAATATTCGGAACCAAGTCGGGACGCATAATCAAGTCCCTGCAACCGCTGGT
>JBDRBK010000101.1:0-16648 GCA_043822705.1 Fidelibacterota bacterium | reverse complement strand
CACCTAAGGATGCACCAGCAAGCCTGGCGGCTTCAGCCGGTTCGGTTTTAGCCGGTTGCGGCCGACCCGAATTATCGACCCGGTCAGGTTGCCGGAATAGATTGTCAATCTTGGTATAATCGGATATTGCATTCAGTACTTTCATCTATTCCTCTATATGCTGAGCACCCGTTTGGCCATCTGTTTGGCGGCATTCATGACGGAAATATTGGCCTCGTAAGCCCGGCTGGCTGAAACCAAGTCGATCATTTCTTCGACCACATTGATATTTGGCATTTTCACATAGCCGTTATCATCGGCCTGGGGATGGGCAGGATTAAAAACCAATTTGGTTTCGTCAACTTCCACCACTTCAAACCCGGGTTCGGCCATTTGCCGACGACTGCCTTCGGAACGAACGGCGGAGTTACCGCCCAGGTGCCCGGCCTGGGAACCGCGCATTCTGATTTTAAAATGGTCGGCGAAACTGGCGGGCCGCCCGGACGCTGAACCGTTTTTCACGACCACCTGCTTGCGGTAGGACTGGTTGTCGGCATCCGGCGAACGTTCGGCATTGGCGATATTTTCGGAGATGGCGTTCATCTTGCGCATCTGGAAGGACATGCCATTCAGCGTTGAGCGCAGGACTGAGAAGATTCCATCGACTGCCATGATTTTCTCCTTAACTTTGCCTGCCGGTGATAGCCGTACCGACACCGGCGTAATACTTGTTCAGGGCGCGGGTTACCAGATCATGTTTGATCTGCAACTCGGCCAGTTCTGTCATCTCACGGGTCAGATCGACTGGTGTACCGGTGCCATTCCCGGTGACAGCGGCCTGACCCTCGGCGATACCGGAGGACCCGATATGCCGGAAGCTGGATTGCTTCAACCGGGCTGCTTCCGCCTGACGCAGGGATTGGGAAAAATCGGTGTTGACCCGTTGAAAACCGGGATCGGAAGCATTGGCCACATTCTCGGATATTGCCTTATGCTGCCGGGCGTACACGTCCAGCGCCTTATTCAATAGCTGGGAATATTTGGTCGTAAAAAGTTTAATGTTCATGTTCAAACCAGTCGGTTCAATTGCCGTGCCATGCCGAACAGTGCTACCGGCGGCCGCCGGTATATTGACTATAAGATATTAAAAATTATTCTATTATCGTTATACGATACTGAACCGTGCGGGTCGTTTCCGGACAGTTTTCAGTGAACAATTACAGTGTGCGGTGGGAAATAATTTCCACGAATTGTGAAGTATTGGAAAAATTGTCTTGAGGGTGAATTGAGCCGGGGTAAATCCGATTTTCCGGCACTGCTTTGGGACCGGAAAACGGTTTCCGATCAATCAATAATAAATTAACATCGAGCGGAGTCGCCGGACTCCCGGTTCAATAATATTCCTGCAGGTCCTTGTCGCCGGAACTCTCATAAAGGTTCAGCTTATTCCGCAATGTCCGCACACTGATACCTAGAATCTGAGCGGCGCGGGTGCGATTGTTTTTAGTCTCCTGCAGGGCCACCTTGATCATCTTTTTCTCCATCGCTGACAGAGATGAAAGCGGCGGCGGCGCTTCTTCGACGGATTCCGGTTTCACATGATCGGTGTCGAAGGCAAAATGTTCGCGGGTGATCGTTTCTTCGGAACCGGAAAACAGGATCGCCCGTTCCACCAGATTTTCCAGTTCCCGGACATTGCCCGGCCATTTGTGCAGCATCAGTTCCTGGACCACATCCTGACTCACATTTTTGACCTTATGACCGTATTTCTTGCTCAGAATTTTGACAAAATGATCAATTAACAACGGAATATCATCGCTGCGTTCCCGCAGGGGCGGCAGTTTGATCGGAAAAACATTCAGACGGAAAAACAGGTCCTCGCGAAATTTATCGTCATGAATCATCTGGTCCAGTTTACGGTTGGAGGTGGCAATGACGCGGACATCCACCGGTATCTCGGTACTGCTGCCGACCCGGTTAATCGTATTCTCCTGCAGGACCCGCAGCAGCTTGGCCTGCATGGTTATCGGAATTTCGCTGATTTCATCCAGCAGCAGCGTGCCGCCGTTGGCTTCTTCAAAAAATCCCTTGTGCATCTTTATGGCGTTGGTGAAGGCGCCTTTCTCATGGCCGAACAGCGAGCTTTCGAACAGCGTTTCCGGAATTGCCGAACAATTGATTTTAATGAACGCCTTTTCGGAGCGGCTGCTGTTATCATGAATCGCCTGGGCGATCAATTCCTTGCCGGTTCCGCTTTCCCCTTGAATGAATACGGCGGCATCGCTGTCGGCTACGACGTCGATCAGGCGGAATACATTCTGCATCGGCGGGCATTGGCCGATCAGCTTGTTGTATTTCTGATTGTAGGACAATTGCCGTTTGAGGTTCTTATTTTCCTTTTTCAGAGAGATAAATTCAAAAAAGCGACTCGCCCGCGACTCGATCTGGGATATTGAAAACGGCTTGGTGATAAAATCGAAGGCACCGATCTTCATGGCTTCCACCGCTTTCTCGATCGTCCCGTAAGCGGTAATAATTAAAAACCCGATATCGGGATATTTTTCCCGCACCAGACTTAATAATTCGAGACCGTTGAGATTCGGCATCATCAGATCGGAAATCACCATATCGATCCGTTCCGCCTCCAGCACTTTCAGGGCAGCCTGACCATCCTTGGCACCCAGCGTATTATAGCCGCTGTTTTTCAAGGCCTCCTGCAAAACAGTCCGCAAACTGTAGTCGTCATCGACAATCAGTAGATTCTTCATACCTGAAGTCCTGTAACTATACTATGGAATACTGAATTGAAATTGCTATATCCTGCTTGAGAATCAAAACCGGACTATCGGATGTATATCCTGAAGGGCAATTTAAGCGGGGAAATATCAAGTAACTACATTGTTTTCTTGCCACACCGCTTCCCTGTTTCGGTCACTGAGGAAATTATTCCACAGTTTCAGCAGAATCTCCGAAACGGTTTCACCTTCTTTCGGGAAATTGACCAGCGTGTGGTTAACCTCCAGGACGTCTTCGCGGTTGAAACCGCTGCTGTATTCCTCGATTTTCTTTTTCAGTTTCAGGCAAGTCAATTCACCGGTCACCTGATCGATGCCGGGCATGATCAACAGCAGTGTGTCCACCGTGAGCCAGATATGGGTCGCCCCGATTCCGAGTTTTTCCTGGACTACAGTCTTCAAACCGGCCAGGTAACTTTCCAGCGATTCCGGCCGGCCGAAGCCGCGCAGATTGGATACTTTCAACAATCCGAAGGTGATAATGCTCTGCATCGCCCGGGCGGTGGCCATTTTGGCATTGATCATTTCCATGTTGGCCAGGTCGATCGTTCGCAGGGCCAGACTTTCCTGGTCCCCTTTGCTGGAAGCGTACATGATCGGTGCCACCTGGGTCGAGAGTATCCGCAACAGTTTAAGTTTGTCTTCCAGTGTCAGGGGCGCCGGATCGTCCATTTCAAAGATGCTGATGTAACCGCAGAGATGTTCGCGGTACTGCACCGGAATCAGGACACACTGGTCGAACCGGGAGCTGCCGGGAACGGTTTGGCCGGCGATTTTCAGTCCATCGGCGACAATCGGTACGACGGTCGGCTCATCCGGGGCGATTTTCATCTGGTTGATCAGGTCGCTGCCCGTGAAGACAAAGGCCTGTTCGAATTCGGAGTCCAACCCGTTGGATTTCTGGATTGCGAACCGGCCCGATATTTTATCCTTGATCAACAGTCCCGCCTTGCGCACACCAATGGTGTCGGTCATGGTGTACAGCACCATATCGAGCGCCGTCTCGAAATCGGAAACTTGGTACAGGATCGTGCTGATATCGCACAGCATGGAAATATTGGAATACATCTGGTCGATATAATTGTTCAGGGCGGCTTTCTCCCGCTCCAGCCGCAGTTGATCGCGGGCGTGTTCCACCACCCGCTCGATATCACGCAGCACGAATGGCTTGCGGATAAAATCGTAGACTCCCAGTTGCAGCGCTTCAATCGATGAATCAATCGAGGCATACCCGGTAAAGATGACGACTTTCGTGTCCACACCGCGATCCCGGACCGCCTTAACGATATCCATGCCTTTGACATGAGGCATTTTGAGATCGGTAAAGATCATATCATAGGTATTCTGCGCCATGTGTTCCAGTGCTTTCCGCGGATCCGTAAATCCGGTGACATCGTAGCCTTTGCTGGTCAAATAGATATTCAGCGGTTCCAGGATGTCGATTTCATCATCGATTATTAAAATCGAGAAATTCTTGTGATTATCCATCAGGTTAATTCACCTTCGCCATTTTCATTTTCAGGGAAATATTTTCCGATATCGATATCGTCTTTTACGCGCGACAGGACCACGCCATCATACTTACGGTCGGTATGAATTCCGATACCGCCGACTTCAATATAAACATTACGGTGCAGACTGCCGCTGACCACGATCCGTTTATTAATATTACGCCGGTTCCAGTCATCGTGCAGCCGGGTGGCCTTATCTTCGGCTTCCTGCAACTGCTGCCGGACCTGGTCGGTTTCGACCAATAACTGTTCCAGTTCCAGTTCCCGTTCGGCTGTCAATTTCGGCAGCCGGCTGCGGAGCAGTTCGAGAAACTGGATTCTTTTCATCACCACCGACAAACGGTTTTCCAGCGCCGTCCGCTCTTCCCGCAGGCCCCATTCGGCACTGCTGTCGCGGGGGCTGTGCTTCGATCCCAGGATAATTTCGGTCGGTATATTTTTTTCCGTGCCGATTTCGCGCGCCTCGATCATGGTTTCCGCCGTCACGTGCCCGCCGCGGATCAGTCCGACAGTTGGTCCCAGTGCGATCTTGCCCCCAGCGGAGATGGTGGAGTTGATGATATAACGTTCCACCAGAATATCTTGCTGAACGCCGACTGTAGCGTCCTGTAGAAAGGCGCAGGTCAGGTTGTTACCGGCAAAAATCCGGGCCTTGCCACGCCCCAGAACACCGGCGGTAATACTGATGTCGCCGGTTTCAGAGTAGATCGTGGCCGCCTCCACCGTCCCGCCGATAAAAATCGAACCAGTAGCCGCGACTTCAAATCCGGTACGGACATCCCCGGCAATCGCCACCGAGCCATCAAATTTGATATTGCCGGTGGAATAATCAACATCACCATCGATCCGGAAAACCGTATCGATCTGCAGACGTCCGCCTTCCCAGAAAACATGGCCGTTCTTTTCCGCCAGCAGGGTCAGTCCATCCGCCGATTGGTAGATATTGTCACCACTGGGAAAGGCCACATCGGCACCCGGATGACTGATCGTTTCGCCGATGACCGTTCGACCGGCAACCCCGGCGGTGGCCGGCAGTTTGCAGACCAGCGCCTGGTCCTTGACCACCGGGTAGAACAGCGACAACTGTTTGAAATCCGCCATGCCCCGCTCGGTTATCTGGGGGCGCGTGGACAACTGCGATTCGATATTCCACATCAACCGGGCGTCTTCACCGGGCTGGGCTGGCAGACCGCGGGCCACCACGAATTCGCCGACGGCGGGACGGCGTCTTAACAGATCGTCGACGGCTGCTTCATCGATCCCGAAAACAACACCGGCCTGCTGCAAAGCCTGCAATATTTCATCACGGGCAAGCTGGTCGGCGGCAACGGCGGATAGATCCAGCCGGGCTTCCATGCGGTCATCCGAAAGGTTGATTTTCAGAGAACTCACGTGCGCTCCTGTGGCGTAAGCCCGTCCATGGTCAATCCGCCGAAAATTCCGGTTGATAGTCAACGCCGGCAAAATCAAATCTGATTTCGGTCACTTTACCACAGGCGCAGGTATTGACGACACCGACGATCTGGTTCCCCTGCATCAACGGCTGGATATAGCCCTGATGGAAGGTTTCGTTACCATTGCCGGACACCCGCACCCGCACCGGATCCGATTTCCGCACCAGACCGTTCTTGATGATAACGGTGCGGCGGTGAATTTTATTTCCATTTTCGGCCGGCCGGCCGTCAAACGGCTCCAACTGATCGTCCCGGCCGAATTCAAATTCGTCCAAAATATCCCCCATCGTCATGATTTCAATTCCATCTTGGTCGTATTATCCAAACAGACTATCCACGTCATCCTGGGAAAAATTTCCGGAAATACGGGCCTTGTCGGCGGTTTTCTGCTGGAAATCCTTGCGGTCATTTTCGATTTTCTCGACTGTTTCCGCAACGATGAACCGTTCGAAGAGATTTTTCTGGAATGCGCTGTTGGTATCCATGGCCTTGACGGACTGAAACAGATGCAGGAACTTTTCATGGATGGCCAGCAGAATACGGTTGGCGTGTTCCAGTTGCTGGGCGGTAATGTCCTGAAACTGCAAAGCGTTGATAATATCAAAAATGTCGTTCTGGATGGCATCGACCTGCCCGGCATTGCCATTGTCACTGGCAAAGTCGGTTACTTTGGCGGAAATATTATCCAGTTTATCCATGATCGTCTGGGTGGCCAGTTCGGTACTTTCGGAAACCTGGGAGATTTTATCCGAAGCGGTGGGCAGCTTGTGGGTGCTTTCCTGCAACGATGAATTCGCCTCTGCGATCAGCGGAATAATTTCCTGCAAAAACTTGAAAAGCTCCACCAGAAACGGTATGATTTCACCGCCGAATCGGAAAAAGTCGCGGATCTCGTGTACTTTATCGATGACACCGTCAAGGTCGTTTATTTCTTTCATAGTTTTACCTGCCTATAGTTTATGAAATAATCTGTTCGATTTTCTGTTTCAGGACTTCCGGTGTGAAAGGCTTGATGACATAACCGTTGACACCGATTTTCATCGCCGTCATTACGTCTTCCTTCATACCCCGGGTAGTGATCATTACGATCGGCACTTCCTGGTAATTCGGATCTTTCCGCAAATTCACCACCAGTTGTTCGCCATTCATTTCCGGCATGTTCCAGTCGGTCAGGACCAGGCCGATTTCCTGGTTTCCCAGTTTCTCCAGCGCATCTTTACCGTTCTCGGCTTCGATGACATCGGTAATATTCAAACGTGCCAGCGTATTCATAATAATTCTCCGCATTGTGGGAGAATCCTCTACAAAAAGCACCTTTTTATCGATCATGATATCTGCCTCATGAGTTCCTTTTAGCTGTTAATGTATTTAATGAAGCAATAATTCCTTCTACCGGCAATACGGCATCGGCGATCCGCGCATCGACGGCGGCTTTGGGCATTCCATAGACTATGCAGCTCTCCTCGTTCTGGGCCAGAATTTTACCGCCACGTTGCTTCAGCTCGCGCAGACCTTCGAGGCCGTCGTGCCCCATGCCGGTCAGGATGACGCCCAGCCCGCCGGAGCCGTAAACCTCGGCCACCGATGAAATCAATACATCGGCCGACGGGTGGTATAAAAGTTCCTCCGGGTGGGTCGTCAGGTGCCCCACGACCTGGAAACCCTGCCGGCGGATGACCAGGTGTTGGCCACCCTGGCCAATATATACATTCCCTTTCACGATCCGATCACCGGTCTCGGCCTCTTTCACGTTCAACGGCGAATTACTATTCAGCCGGTTGGCAAAACTCTTGGTGAATTCCTTAGGCATGTGCTGAGCGATTACAATCGGGGCCGGAAAATCAGCCGGCAACTGACTCAGTATTTTCTGCACCACCGGCGGCCCGCCGGTGGAGACACCGATAGCGACGCACTGCACATTATTGATCTGCAAAATCGACGACGATGTTTTTTCCTCCTGACCGCGCTCGGTCGTCGCCCCAACTTTACTGCTCAGACGGCGGCGGGTCTTCATGAAACGCGATCGGCGGGCAATCAGCTTGACCTTGGCCAGCAGATCCTGCTTGATATTCACGATATCCAGCGCCACAAACGACAGTGATTTTGGAATAAAATCCACGGCCCCCCGTTCCATCGCGTCCAGCGTCACCTCCGCTCCGGCGGTCGTTATCGAACTGACCACCAGGACCGGCGTGGGAAAATCGGTGCGGATCAAATCCAAAAGTTCGAGACCGTTCATCCAGGGCATTTCGATATCCAGCGTGATCAAGTCCGGCTGATGAAATTTGATCTTCTCAAATCCTTCTTCGCCATCCCGGGCGGTGGCTACGACCTTGATTTCCGGATCGCTTTCCAGCATCAGGGTCAGCGCCTTGCGCATGAAGGCCGAGTCGTCGACTACGACAATTTTGATCATGCCTTATTTCCGTAATAATAGCGCGTTATCAGTTCGATCATTTCCGGCACGTCCAAAATCAACGAAATACTGCCATCACCGCGGATCGTTCCGCCGGATATGTAGGGCACCTTGCCGGTGGATTTCCCCAGTGGTTTGATAACGGTCTCCTCCTGGCCCAGCAATTCGTGCACCAGCAGTCCGATCGTCCGTTCCGCCACCGATACTACCACCACATAGGCTTCCGATTCCTCCTCCGCCCGGGGCGGAATTTTGAGTAAATCATCCAGGCGGATCAGGGGCAGTATTTTGTCGCGGAAAGAAATCACTTCCCGCTTCTTGATCGTCGACACATTCCGCTTTTCAAACTTGAGAATCTCCATTACCGATATCAACGGAATAATGTATTTCTCCGAGCGCGACCGGATGATCAGTCCGGTCAGAATCGCCAGCGTCAGAGGCAGCTTGATCGTGAAGACGCTACCAATGCCGAGTTCGGTCTTGACATCGACCACACCATTAATTTTCTTAATATTGGAGTTGACGACATCCATGCCGACACCGCGGCCGGATACATCGGTGACCTGTTTGGCGGTACTGAAACCGGGCAGAAAAATCAGGTTGATCTTGTCACGCTCGGTCATGATCTCGGCCTCTTTCGGGCTGACGATCTTTTTTTCCAGTGCCTTGGCAATGACTTTCTCGGGGTCGATCCCGGCGCCGTCATCCTTGATTTCAATGACGATCTGGTTCCCTTCCTGGAAGGCCACCAGATGAATCGTCCCCTGTTCCGGTTTACCGGCCCGACGGCGAACTTGCGGATCTTCAATGCCATGATCGATGGCATTCCGCAGCAGATGCACCAGCGGATCGCCGATCACTTCGATTACCGAACGATCCAGTTCGGTCTCCTCACCGGTGATTTTCAATTCAATATTCTTTTTCTTGTCCCGCGCCAGATCGCGCACCAGCCGCGGGAATTTGCGGAAAACGGCCGCGATCGGCAGCATCCGCATCTGCATGATCGCTTCCTGAATTTCGGTCGTGACAAAACCGAGTGAATTATTCAATCCCGACAGCTTATCGACCTCGGCATCGCTCAAATTCAATTGGGACAGCTCGCTGGAGATTTGTCCCAGACGATTGCGTTCCAGGATCAACTCACCCGCCAGATTCATCAGTTTGTCGACCCGGTCCACATCGACCCGGATGGTCTGATTGATCCGATGGGCGCTGGATTTGGGATCGGTCTTGACCGGATCGCTGACCTTGCCGGCCGCCGGCTGGGCCGGCTTGCCGTTATCGGAAACACTCAACAGTTTATCCAACTGCCCTTCCAGAGAGGTCAGGTCATAATTGATAATTTTATTTTTACTGGCCGCACTAATATATTTTTTAAACCAGTCCAGCGACGCCAGCAGGATATTGATGACTTCTTCGGATGGATTCAGTTTATCGTTACGGATCAGGTTCAGCACGTCTTCCGATTTATGGGCCAGCTCGGACATCTGGGTGATGCCCAGCAGGCCGCTGTTGCCCTTGATGGTGTGGAAGGCCCGGAAGACGCTGTTGACCAGATCGGCATTATCCGGCTCGATTTCCAGGCTCAACAGATCGTTGTTCAGAATTTCGACAATTTCGTGCGTCTCGGTCACAAATTCGTTGACCAGTTCCTCCGGTGCTACCAGATCAGTCGTTTTAGTTACCGGTTCGCTGCCGGCCGCCGCTTTGGCACTGACGGTCTGGCCGCCAGCCTTTCCGTTCGACTTCATTGATTCGCGCAACTGTACGAGTAACTGATCAATTTCATATTCTTTATCAGTCCGTTCCTGCACATCGACCACGAAGGCCTTGATCCAGTCGACACTCTCCAACAGCACATCCACGATTTCGGCTGTCGGATCGAGTTCATGATTCCGAATTCGGTTGAGAACGTCTTCGGCGGCGTGGGACACACTCTGACAGTATTCGAAACTTAAAAAACCACTGGTACCCTTGATCGTATGAAAAGCCCGGAAGATACTGTTGATCAGATCCTCCCCGTAGTCCTCATTTTCAAGTTGCAGCAGACCCTCGTTCAGGGTATCGACCAGCTCGTTGGTCTCAACTACAAAATCATCCAGTATCTCATCCATTCCGGCTAATTCATCGAATGTTCCCATGGCCGTCTCCGTTAATCATTTAAGAATTTTACTACCTGGTACTGTAACATTTTAGCATCGAACGGTTTGACCAGATAGGCGTTAGCCCCGACCTCGCGCGCCCGGGCCTTGCTTTCTTCACCGCGCTCCGAGGACAGGATCAGCACCGGCAGTTTATCGTAATCTTCCGAAGAACGGATAGCGTTGATCAGCTCGAAACCGTCCATGTTGGGCATATTCAGATCAACGATAGCCAGATCGATTTTGGTCTGGGACATTTTTTCCAGAGCGTCCATTCCATCGACGGCCGTCACCACTTCGTATTCATGCAGCTTCAGGCTGAAGGAGACGAACTTCCGGACGGTTGATGAATCATCGGCTACAAGTATAACCCTTTGCATTTGTTACTCCTGACTATTCTTTCTTGTAAATGAAGACACCGGGATAGTGCTCAACTTTAAACGCCGAACTGACACCATGGATGGACTCAGTCTCGCCCAGAAACAGATAGCCGCCATGGTTCAGGACATCATAGAAGGCACGAATAACCCGCTTCTTCATTGCTTCATCGAAATAGATTAACACATTCCGGCAGAAAATCACATCCATACTGTGATTGGCGCGAATGGCATTAATATCATTGAGGTTCAGATACCGGAAACGGACCATCCGCCGGATCTCGGTATTAATGGTGGCCACGTTGCCGCTATCTTTGAAATACTTGGACTTATAGGCCGGCACCATCGATTGCCGGAAGGAATTGCTAGTATACTCGCCCAGAGTCGCTTTATCCAGCATCTTCTGGCTGATATCGGTCGCCAGCAGTTCCATGTCCCAGATATTGATCGTACCGTTGAGACTCTCCTTGAGCATCATGGCGATCGTGTAAATCTCTTCTCCGGAAGAACAGCCGGCGCTCCAGATTCTGACCTTGCGCTGGCCGTTCTGGCGGTTACCGGCGGCGATCTGCGGCAACAATTTCTGCACGAATACTTCCAACTGGTTGTGATAGCGGAAGAAGAAGGTCTCATTGATCGTGATATTGTTGAACATGATCTTGAATTCTTCGCTGTGGGAGAGCTGGTGCCTGATGAGGCGGATATAGTCATCGAACGAATTAAGCCCCAGGGCGGCGATCCGCTTGGAGAGCCGGGTTTCCAGCAGATATAGTTTTTGTTCACCAAAAAAGATACCGCTGCGTTCGTAGATAATGTCCCGCAGTTCGCGGAATTTGTCCGGATTGAGTTTCAGGGTTTTTTCCCTGAATGAGTAAGTTGCATCCACCATAGCGCCCTATCGTTTTTCCATAAGTTTAGCCAATTCTTTAATATTATCGATTTCTTCGTCGATAATCAGAGCGAGACTGTCCAAGTCACTTTCTTCTCCCAACCGGGATCTGAAATAGCGGATGGCACCGTCGTCTTCCGGTATTTCATTCAAAAAAGCGGTACCGAACCGGAAGGCCCGGTAATTACACAATATATCCGCCACCCGGATCAGCGACACGGCGCCGCCCAGATCAGGATGTTCAATAGTTTCTGGCGTATGATGGCTTGCCATGGCCAAACGCAGCGAATCGGGTAATTCCCATTTTTCGGCGATCCAGCCGCCCACATCCTGGTGGGTGATACCGAAGGTTTCCCGTTCCGCGTCGATGCTGGTCAACTGCCGGGATTTGACCAGCGCAAAGGCTTGCACGAATAATTTGGGATCGAGCCGGAACAGAATCAGTTTGCCGATGTCGTGCATCAAACCCATGGCATACAGACTGCTGGTATTGACGATCCGCCAGCGTTTGTTGAGAACCCGGGCCACATGGCCGCAGGCCACCGAATGTTCCCAGAATTTCGTCCAGTTGATCGGTCCCGCTTCCCCATCCGGATTCAATATCTTCAGCACCGAGAAACTGAGCGCGATATAGCTCAATTCCTGCATACCGATCACCACTACTGCCCGCCCCAGTGATTCGACTTTTTCCCGCACAGCATAATAGGCCGAATTAGCGGTTTTCATGACCCGCAGCGCCAGCGGCGGATCTTTTTCCATGATCGGCAATATCTGGCGCACCGACATCCGGTCATCGCGGGTAATCTTCAATATCTCGGCAGCGATGGCCGGCAGGGTCGGCAGGCGCGTGAGCGACAGAACCTGATCACGGTAAAATTCGGGGGACGGCGGTGTCATTCTCCCAGCTACTCTCCCAGCGCCTGTCGAGCGGCAGTGCTGATGTCCTCATCGTCGGATTCCACCAGTTTGGCGATTGCTGCGCGGGCTTCATCGATATCCAATTGTACGGCCAGCTTAATCGCCGCAATCACCGCCAGGCTGCGTCCTTCATTCAGTTTTTTCATGATCGCCGACTTGACGGCCGGGCTGTCAAAACGAGCCAGTGCTTCGGTGGCGCTATAGGCCAGCCAATCATCAGCATGTTCAGTCAGATTTAAAACCGCTTCCTCAAAATGTGCTTCCGGTGGTGTCGACTTGACCAGGGTAACCAGAAGTCCCACCGGCAACTGATCCTTGCGCTGGTAAAAGGTTTGCAGTACCTGCCGGTTCGGTTTCAGCGAAAGCTGGTAATCCAGATAGCCCAGCTGTTCATTGTTCAAACCGAAACCATTCTTGAATAATTCCGGCGGCAAGGTGATTCCATTCAGAACATTGGTTTCATTGATGCGGCCGATTTTCAGGATGGTCCAGAAGGTCTGCTCCCGGAGCGGTCCGTCAATATTCGACAACAGGTCGGTCAAGCGGTCCACAATCCCGGCGGCGCCGATATTGCCAAGCGCATCCAGGATCGAATACAATTCCAGCGGGTCATCGGTATCGAGCCGGCTTTCCAGGAAGGCCACGGCCGAAGCGTCACCGATCATTCCGATGGCCTCCACCGCTTCTTTCCGCAAATAGATTTCTTTTTCGAATACGTCGTACAGGGTCGGCAGAGCATCCCCGGAACGAATTTTACCCAGCGCTTCCACCGCCGATACGGCCACATTTTCGACCGGATCGTAACAGGCTTTACAGAGTTCGGCCACGGCCTCATGACTGCCGTTCAGGCCGAGAATATCGGCACCGAACTTGCGGACATCCTCATTCTCATGGAACAGGGCGTGGTTCAGGGCATCGACCGCTCCGTCGCCCAGAGACGTCAAGACACTGGCGACAATATTCCGGACCTCGATCCGCGGGCCGCCCAGCAGCGGCACCAGTTTGGTGGCGCAGATTTCCGCCGGGTTGTTTCTCAATACTTCGGCCGCTGCTTCCCGGACCGCCCGGTGTTCGTCCTGGATGGCCCGCACCATCAGGTCGACCGTCAGCGTCGGAGTGTATTCCTCCAGGTCATAAATCGCCCAGCGGCGATCATCCGAGTCGATCGAACCGAACTGTTCCACCGCCTGATCGAAAGCGCCATCGTGTTCTTTCCACTGCCGCGGCTGGGATTGTTCCTCAAATTCCGGTGTCAGATATTCCATTTATTTACTCCTGTAACTTCAGCCGCTGGCCTGACCGGCGGTGTCAATTTCATTATCATCGGCGAACCGGAAAAAATGGCTTTCCGGTTTCATTTTTTTCATCCCCAGCGAACGCATGGTCTTGAAGCTGGTTGGCTCCAGATAGATGTAACCGGTCCTGGCCACGGTTTGAATTAATTTTTTAACAATCAGCTCGGAATAATATTTTTCGTAGTACAACAGGACATGGGCGCAGATAACGATATCGTAATTCCCCGCTCCGCTGTGATTGGCGATATCCTCGATCCGAAAATCGATCCAGTTCTTCAACTCCGGCGCCATCTGGATTTTGTTCGGATCACTATCCAGATAAAAATAATTTTGATATGATTTCAATTTAATCTGGTCTGACTGTTTGACCGGATAAACGCCCTTTTTTGCGATCTCGATCTGACCGGGAGCGATATCGGAGGCACGGATTTCAATCCGGCCGAATTTTTCATTACCGGTGGCGGCCAGGTACTCCTTGACGATCATCGCCAGTGAATACGGTTCACGACCGTCGGAACAACCGGCGGACCAGATCCGCAACGGCAGACCGGATGCTATTTTTTCCGGCAGCAGCGCCGGCAGCAAGCTGGTCTGCAGGTCGTGATACAGACCGCTCATCCGGAAAAATTCGGTGGCCGTGGATAGTTTATTGGAATCGAAAAATACTTTCAGATCGCTGCGAATATTGAGCTGGGCGTCATAGACATGGCTGGGGACAAGGAAGGTACCGTTTTTTCCGCTATTCATATTCAGCTCGCAAGCGGTTCCAGAGTCAAATGATTGAAGGAAAGATTATTGATACGCTGGCCCATTGCCGCCAGTGACAGACTGGTGGCACGGGTGGTGGCACGCAGGGCCGCTTTGGGCATTTCCTTGAACAGGGCCGAGCCCGGTTCCTGCACCCAGACCTCGCTGCCGGCAGCCGCCATGGCTTTGCTGCCTTCGGCGCCGTCGTCCAGCATCCCCGATAGAATTATACCAACGGCGGTACTGTTGAACCGGCGGGCGGTGCTGCTCATGACTTTATCAATTTCGGGGCGGAAACGCGGCCGTTCGGTCAGCGGCTGCTGCAGAAAAGCTGCCTGTCCGACAGAGAACTCATGCAGAACCCGGGAAGGCAAAAAATAGACCCGGCTGCCGTCGATCAATTGACCGTTCCCCGCTGGTTCAAAGCGCTGACTGACCTGATTAGCCAGTTCGAAGCGCGTGCTAAACTGAAATCCGGGATTATGATGCATGGCGATAATCATCGGTAAATGGGGAAATTTGATTTGGCGGAACAGTGTCCGCAGCGCCACCTCGCCCCCGGCGGAACAACCGATTACCAGTATCTTTTTCCAGACAAACCGGAAATTGTGCCGGGCGATGGTCCGTTGTACCGCCTGCAGGATCGGATCGGCGGTATTCAGAATCTGAACCATTGGATTCACGCCCGTACGAGCCGAACGGATGGCTTCGGCCAGATCCAGCAGCAACTGGTATTTCGCTCCGGGCCGGCTGCCATTGCGCACCATTTGAGCCAGCCAACCGAGCAGCGGATCCTGGAATTGCTGCAGGTTGGTAGTAGGTATTAAAGCCATGCATCAGCAACCGTACATCTCGCTGCTCAACTCCAGCACGAGTTCTTCGGTATCCATGAGCCGGTCGAGGTCCAGTACGGTTACCAGGTAATCCTCCATCTTGGCGATTCCCAGGATGTATGCATTGTCCAGTACGGCCAGACTGGCCACCGGCGGCTCAATATTCTCTTCATCCACCAGATGTACCATCGATACCAGATCGACGCAAAAACCGAACAGGTTTTCGTCCTTGCTGGCGATAATTATTCGGGCCCGGTCGTTGAGATTGGCCGAATCCAGCCCCAGACGCCGGTGCAGGTCGATCGCAAATGCGATGTTACCCCGCAGATTGATAACGCCGGTCACATAATCCTTCATGTTGGGAATCCGGGTGATATTGGTGAGCCGCACGATCTCCTTGATATGATTCATATTCACACCATATTTCTGACCGCTCAGTTCAAATTCTATGAGTTTAATTTGTCCCATTCTATCCGCCATCCATTAATTTGCCGCCGGAAGTACCGGATTGGCACTCGCGGTTCTGAATAACATTTTGCATCGCATCAGTCTTCCCTGTCTCATAGCAGCGTATCCGTCGTATCATTACGACTGACAAGTTCAATTTTCATACCAAGAGCATGTTAAATCCCGCCGCGTCAAGATTCTGGCCGCTGTCGTCTATTTAATCGGTAATATCCTGATCTGCTGATCTGGCGCTCAGTCGATGCCGGGGAATATTTTTCCGTCTCTGGAAATTCTTTCCAGTCAATCGATAGAAAAATGCCCCACGGGAAGTGGGGCATTTTTATCATTCGACTCCCGGGAAATAGATCAGTTTTGATGCTCTTCCAGTGATGATTTCATTTGATCCTGTTCATCCCGGTTGAGAACCTGATCCAGATCAAGCAGGATCAATAGATCCGATTTGCTATCATCTTTGGCTTTATTCAATTTGGCTACGCCTGTAATGTAACCGCTGTCGATGCCGGCCACGATCGGCGGGGGCGGCTCAACTGTATCAGTGGGAATTCGCAAGACTTCCTCCACCGCATCGACAACGAATCCCACCACCTGTTCGTTAACACGAACTACGATTATGCGGGTCGATTTAGTCTGGCGGCCGGCCTCCAGACCGAAACGGCGGCGCAGATCGATTACCGGCAGGATAGCACCGCGCAGATTGATTACACCTTCGACAAATTCAGGTGCATGCGGTATTTTTGTTACCTTCATCAGCCGGTTGATATCCTGGACTTTCAAAATATCAACGCCGAACAATTCCTGTCCCAGACGAAAGCCCACCAATTGCAG
>JBDRBK010000100.1:0-36554 GCA_043822705.1 Fidelibacterota bacterium | reverse complement strand
TGATCCCTGATCCCTGATCCCTGATCCCTGATCCCTGATCCCTGATCCCTGATCCCTGATCCCTGATCCCTGATCCCTGATCCCTGATCCCTGATCCCTGATCCCTGAATTCAACCACTCCGTGGTTGCCGCGTTTGGTCGGCTTTGAGTGCTTTGAGTGCTATTCAGATTCAATCCCTCCGGGATTGGAAATGGCGGTCAGGAACCATAGAACTACCATGTGCTAAGTAACAAAATAATAGTGTCACCCTGAGCCAGAGGACAGACAAGCAGGCTCATGCTTCGACAGGCTCAGCATGACATTGTACCACGGTTTTTACCCGCCTCTGGTGGGTTAGCCCGCCTGTGGCGGGTAAACCCGCTACAGGACAGTCGCGCCAAATCAATTTCCCCGCACCCATTGATTTATCGTGAATCATGGTATATCTTTCAGCCTGTCATTACACAACAAGGAACGATTTAATGGATTTGTCCAACCTGCTCGCTAAAATTTATCTGTGGCTGACCACCGTCGGGATTCGGGCGGCGCTGATCCTCCTGGGCGGCCTGGTGGTCTATCTGGCGGTAAATGCCGTCATTCGCAAATTGATCACCCGTTCGATCAAGCTGGTCGGCGATGAAGAGAACCGCAAGCGGGCCGAGACCCTGATGCGGACCGGCCGCAGTCTGCTGCTGCTGGTCCTGGGCGTGACGTTGCTGATCATGATTATCAGCGAATTCGGCGTCGATATCGGTCCCCTGCTGGCCGCCGCCGGGGTGCTGGGCATCGCTGTGGGCTTCGGCGCCCAGAATCTGGTCAAGGACCTGATTTCCGGGATTTTCATCCTGCTGGACGACCAGATTCGCGTCGGCGATGTGGTCGAGATCGCCGGCCGCAGCGGTACCGTCGAACAGGTCGGGTTGCGGCTGGTGGTAATCCGCGACGCCGCCGGCAACGTCCATTTCATCCCCAACAGCAGTATCGATGTCGTCACCAACATGACCAAGGATTTCAGCCGCTATATTTTCGAAATCGGCGTGGCTTACAAGGAAGATGTGGACCGGGTCATGGAGACAATCAAGGATATTGACCGGGAATTGCGCGCCCAGGCGGATTTCAGCGACGACATCATGGAGCCGCTGGAAGTACTGGGGCTGGATTCATTCGGTGCTTCCGCCGTTATCATCCGCGCCCGTTACGTCACCCGGCCCGGCCGGCAGTGGCGGGTCGGCCGGGAATTCAACCGCCGGTTGAAAATCAGGTTCGACCGTGACAAGATCGAAATTCCCTTCCCGCACCTGACCATTTTTAATGGCAATAAGTAATTCACGCGACGGTCAAAATATTTATTTTAACAGATAGTAATATAATGGAAATTCGCACCCCATTCATGGAATAGACTATGAGCAACTCGACTAAACGCCTGGGCACCTTCGAAGGCGTTTTCACACCCTCCATTCTGACCATTCTGGGCGTTATCATGTACCTGCGCCTGGGCTGGGTCGTCGGCAACGCCGGTTTCGGCGGCGCAGTGCTGATCATCCTGCTGGCCAAGCTGGTCACCATTTCCACCGGTCTTTCGATCGCCTCGATCGCCACCAACACCAAGGTCGGCGCCGGCGGTTCCTACGCCCTGATATCACGCTCCCTGGGTATCGAGATCGGTTCCGCCATCGGGTTACCGCTGTACCTGTCGCAGGCCCTGGGCGGTGCTTTGTACATCACCGGTTTCACCGAAGGCTGGCTGGCGATTTTCCCGGCTCATCCGCCGCTGCTCGTGTCCACGAGCGTACTGGTGCTGCTGCTGATCGTATCGGTGATCGGCGCCAAGTTCGCCATGCGCGCCAATTTCATCATCATGTTCATAATCGTGGCCTCGCTGGTCTCCTTTTTCATGGGCAGCAGCCAGAACGAGGTTACGATCCAGCTCTGGGGTGATTTCTCCAGCGCTTCATTCTGGGTCGTTTTCGCCATCTTCTTCCCCGCCGTGACCGGCATTGAGGCCGGCGCCGCCATGTCCGGCGATGTGGAAGACAGCCGCAAGGCGCTGCCGGTGGGAATCCTTTCGGCCATCGGTATTTCCACGGTAATTTACGTTGCCGTGGCCTTCTGGCTGAATCACACCGCCTCGCGGGAAATGCTGATCAACAACTATACCGTGATGCTCGATGTTTCGCGCTGGCGCCTGCCGGTGGTTATCGGTATCCTGGGCGCCACCCTCAGTTCGGCCCTCGGTTCGGTGATCGGCGCGCCCCGCACCCTGATGGCTCTGGGCCAGGATAAGGTCCTGCCCTTCTCAAAAACATTTGCCAGTAAGAGTCGTAACGGGGAGCCGATCATCGGCACCATTTTCACCGCCGGCGTCGTCCAACTGGCCCTGGTGTTCGGCGACCTGAACACGATCGCCCCGCTGTTGACAATGTTCTTCCTGATTACCTACGGCACGATCAACCTGGCGGTGGCGATTGAAAAGGGAATCGGCATTCCCTCGTTCCGCCCGGCCTTCAACGTCCCGATCCTGATCCCGATCATCGGCGGACTGTGGTCGCTGGCGATCATGTTCCTGATCAATCCCGTTTTCGCCACCGCGGCGATTATCCTGATCATCCTATTCTACCTGATCCAGGTCAAGCGTGGCCTGCGGGCGCCCTGGGGCGATGTGCGCAGCGGACTGTTTCTGGCCCTGTCGGAATGGGCCGCCAAGACCGCCGCCCTGATGCCCCAGCATGCCAAGTCCTGGAAACCGAATATGATGATCCTGGTGGAAAATCCCCGCAACTGGCAGCATCTGATCGATTTCATCCGCAATCTGATTTTCCCCAGCGGCACCCTGCGCCTGTTTTCCCTGAAAGTCGCCGGCCAGGAATTCCGTCGCGGCCTCGACCGGTTGCGCGCCAGCCTCTTCCGGCGGCCTTTCGCCGAAGCGGAAAACGCCGAGGCCGGCGGGCCGACGGCCGACGAATTGGAAGTGCAACTGCTGGAATTAATGCAGCCGATCCGCGAACACGGGATTTTCGTCTCCGGAACGGTGATTGAGAGTAATGATTTCATGGAAGGCGTCAGCACCATTACGCAGGTGATGCGCGGCATGTATTTCCCCCCCAATATATTCTTCCTGACCATGAGCGCCGACCGCGATAAAGACGACCGGCTCGAAGAGATGATCGCCATCGGTATCCGCGAAAAGCTGGGTATCTGCGTCCTCAGCCTGCACCCCAAGAGTTCCCTGGGCCTGCAATCGACAATCAATATCTGGCTGCGACGTTCCAGCCCCAACAAGGATCTAGCGATCCTGCTGGCGATCCAACTGCAGCGCAACTGGAACGGGCATATCCGCTTTCTGACCGTCAATGAAAGCGAGGCGGAGGGCCAAAAGAGTCAGGCCATGTTCGAGCGCCTGAGCGAACGGGCGCGCTTTCCCGCCAATACCGGTGTAGAGGTCCTGATCGGTAATTTCAAGCAGGAATTGCGCAACGCCCCGCTGGCGGATATCAATATATTCGGTATGTCCAACGACCTGGATTGCGATATCATGCATGAACTGGTGCAGTTGGTGGACACATCCTGCCTGTTCGTGAAAGATTCGGGTGAGGAAAGCGCCCTGGTCTAAACGGGCCGGATCAAAGCCACTTTTTGCGCCGGAAATATACTATCATCCCGGCAAAGACCGATAGCATGACCAGCCAGACGGCCGGATAGGACCATTTCCAGCCCAGCTCTGGCATGAACTCAAAATTCATTCCGTAGATTCCGGCGATATAGGTGAGCGGAATAAAAATCGTGGCGATGATCGTCAGTACCTTCATGACTTGGTTGAGCTGGGTGCTGATCGTGGAATGGTAGGAATCGCGGATACCGTTCAGGATTTCGCGCTGAATCTCCAACGAATCGATTATATGAATAATATGGTCATAGACATCGCGCAGATAGCGCCGGGTCCGTTCTTCAATTAATTCCGATTCGTCCTTCTCCAGGTAACCGACGGCATCCTTCAGCGGCGCGATCGCCTGGCGCACGAAAACCAGTTGTTTGCGGGTATCCTGAATCTCGGCAATCAGTCCTGAATGCGGGTTTTTATCGACCTGTTCCTCGAGCTCGGCGATGCGGGCTTCGAGCGTGTCGGCAATCAGGAAATAGGAATCGACGACCGTGTCGACCAGGGCATATACCAGATAATCGGTGCCGCGCTTGCGGATTCGTCCCTTACCCTGGGCGATCCGCTGGCGCACCGGCCCGAAGACATCCCCCGGCTGTTCCTGGAACGACAGCACGAAACCGGTCCCCAGCACGATGCTCACCTGTTCCGACAGCACCTTGCCCGAACCGGGCTCGAACATCAGCATCTTGAACGTGAAATACAGGTAATCGTCCGCCTCTTCGATTTTCGGACGGTGGTCGGTATTGACGATATCTTCCAGGATCAGCGGGTGCAACCGGAATTGCCGGCCGAGCTGCTCGATCAGTTCCGTATCATGGACGCCGTCGACATTGAACCAGGTGATGGACGGCTTGTCGCGTAAAACGCTGCAATCGACGGGACTGACCTGGCGCTGTTCGATAAAAGTATCGGGGTCGTATTCGATTACCGAAATATTTACCGGGGTGCCGGAAAATTGGCCCAGGTGAATAATTGAACCGGGTGGCAGACCCGCTTTTTTAGCGCTGGAATGTTTTTTCATGACCGGTCATCCGTTAATGATGATGAGGAAATTTTATGCAATCTGTCAGGAGAAAAGTACATCCTAATGATGAATTGCACAGCGGATTTATTCAATTCTACCGAGGCCGCCATTATCTCCGGTGACCGGACCGGCCGGCAAAACCGGCAGCCGGCAGGGGAAAAATTTTCCCCGGACCAGTTTCAACGGCAGCGGAATTCGGGGAGGATTAGCCGGTCGGGACGCTGGTACGGGCTTTGCTGTATAGCCCGACAATGCTAGCAGTACGTCGAACCTGTATTATTCTCCGGGGGGGCAGCAGTCTGACCCGGAGTGCCTGGTCCTGTGCCGGCCGGTACACAGGATGTGCTGTCAAAATGACTCGTTGAACCCGATCCGCTATTTCAAGCACAACGGAATTATTCGAATATGGAAAGGAACTGATAGTGCCGACAATTCTGGTTGTTGATGATTCTTCATTCAGTCGTAAGTCGATTCTCGCCGCACTGGAAACCGAAGATTATGAATTATTAGAGGCCGGCGACGGCCGGCAGGCGCTGGAAATCGCCCTCACTCGCCGACCGGATTGCATCACCCTGGATCTGCTGATGCCGACCATCAATGGAAGAGATGTCATGCGCGAACTGAATCAGCGCGGCCTGGATATCCCGGTAATCGTCATTTCATCGGACATTCAGGATTCCACCCGGCAGAGCTGCATCGAACTGGGGGCGCGGGCATTTCTTAACAAACCGCTGCAACCGGCGCAGTTGAAACATGCCATCCGGGCGCTGATCGAAATCGAGCGCGAAGCCAATGTCGATTAACACCAGTCAGGTCGATGCCCTGTTAGAAATGATCAACATTGGCGTCGGCCGGGGATCGAGTATTCTCAATACGCTGCTGAAGCAGCACATTACAATGTCGGTTCCGACGATCCGGATCATCCGGTCCGGCGAATTGCCGCTGCTGAACGCGGTCAAACGCAACGGTACTATTTCCGGGATCAAGCTGGCCTTCAGCAGGGATTTTCACGGCAATGCCCAGATTGTCTTTCCCAGTTCCACGATACCGGTCCTGATATCGGCCCTGATCGGAGAAGAATGCGAGTCCGCGGATATCGACTCGCTGCGTTCAGCCACTCTCAGTGAAGTCGGTAATATCGTCCTGAATTCGGTGGTCGGAACGATCAGCAATCTGCTGCAGATCAGTCTGGATTATTCACTGCCGGCATATTTCGAAAGCCGTGACACCAATTTGCATTTCAACGAAGAATTGCGTTCGGATTCAATTCTCATCCTGGCCGACACCAACTTCAGTATCGAAAAACTGCAGATCGATGGTAATATTGTTCTGATTTTCGCCGTGAATTCATTTGAACGGTTGCTGGCACTGCTGGATAATCACCTGCCCGGTTGATCATGCACGAAATCTTGACCATTCAGGAACAGTATAAAGTATTGGATTATATTGCTTCCGGCGCCTGTATTCTGCGGCGGGATTATAAGGTCCTGTTCTGGAATACGCGGCTGGCCGAATGGACCGGCATTCCCAAGCCGGAAATTATCGGCCGGAAACTGGACCATTTCTTCCCCCGATTAGGCCGGCCCGGCTATCGTGAACGGATCGAAACGCTGTTTACCAATGGTCCGCCGCTGCTGTTTTCGGCTCAGATTCACGGCGGTCTGTTCCCGGCGAACGACGACGCCAATAAGCGTTCTCAGAATACTACCGTAACGGCGATTCGCAGCCACGCCGGCGATGAATACTATGCCCTGTTTTCGGTGGAAGATGTTACCGAGTTGACCTTCCGGATCAATGACAGCCGCGCCAAGCAGACCAAACTACAGGAGGAAATTCTCAACCGGCGCGCAATCGAGGAACGGGTCCTGCGAATCACCCAGGCCGTGGAAAGCGCCAGCGATGCCATCGGTGTTGCCGATCATCAGGGCAACCACCTCTATCACAATCGAGCCTTTTCCGATCTGTTCGGATATGCCACCGTCGAAGAACTGGCAACGACCGGGGATATCGCCAAACTGGTCCGGGATCAGGATAATTTTCGGGAGGTATACCAGCAGCTCACAACCGGGAAATCCTGGGTCGGCGAACTGATAATGATCACCCGAACCGGGCGGGAATTTCAGGCCTACGTCCGAGCCGATGTTATCAAGGACGCTGCTGGTCAGATTATGGGTTTTGTAAGTTCGATTATCGATTTTACCGAACAACGCCAAGCGGCCGAGGCCCTGCAGGTCAGCCAGGCGCGGCTTAGCGCGATCGTTGCCACCGCTACCGACGCCATCATCACTACCCGACTGGACGGCTCAATCATCCAGTGGAACCCGGCGGCCCGGCGGATTTTCGGTTATTCCGAAGAGGAAGTAACCGGCAGTCATATCAACCTGCTCATCCCGGAACCGCTGCGCCAGCGCCATCTGAATCTGATCAGTAATTTTCTGGAAACCGGTGATAAACCCGTGTTGGGAAAAACCATTGAAGTGCGTGGTCAGCATAAAAACGGCGCGATTGTACCACTGGAGCTGTCACTCGCCCGCTGGAATGACGGGACGACCGAGTATTTCACCTGCATCATCCGCGATATCAGCAAACGTAAACGCGCCGAAACGGCCTTATCAAAAAGCGAACGGAAATACCGCTCGATCTTCGAGAAATCGCGCGATCCGATCTACATTACGACACCGGAAGGGGAAATCCTGGAAATAAACCAGGCCGGTCTCGATTTATTCGGATTCGATGAAGTGCCGGCTCAGTCCTTCAACGTGATTGATTTATATGACAATCCCGACGACCGCAACCGGCTCAAACAAAAACTGGAGCGACACGGTTTTGTCAAAGATTTCCGGGTCCGCCTGAAAAACCGGACTGGGGAAACCATGGAATGCCTGTTGACCATGTCGAATCAGCCGGCCCAGGATGATGAACCGGCCCAATTCCAGGGCATCCTCAGAGATATTACCGCCCAGGTGCAGCATCAGCGGGAACTGGAACGGGCCATTCAGCAGGCCCGGGTGGCGGAAGAGGAACTCTTCCGCTATGCCCTCGACCTGCAGGTGGCCAAGGAATTCGAGGAAGAAAATTCCGTACGCCTGAATGAAATGGTCCACGAACTGAATATCGCCAAGGAACAGGCCGATGCCGCCAATCGCGCCAAAAGCTATTTCCTGGCAAATATGAGCCATGAAATCAGGACGCCGATGAACGGAGTGATCGGCATGACCGGCCTGCTGCTGGAAACCGATCTGACCGATTCCCAGCGCGAATTCACCGAAATTATTCAGAACAGTGCCGAATCCTTGCTAGCGATCATCAACGAGATTCTGGATTTCTCAAAAATTGAGGCCGGCGAACTGAAACTGGAAACACTGGATTTTGACCTGGTCGATACCGTTGACGATGTGATCGAACTGATGGCGGTCATGGCCCAGCAGAAACAATTGAGACTGAATGCGATTATCGATCCCGAACTGCCCTTCAAGCTGCAGGGCGATCCGGGCCGGCTGCGGCAGGTGCTGACCAACCTGATCGGCAACGCCATCAAATTCACGCCGGCCGGACGAGTCGATGTAACGGTCAACATGCACAAGCGTTTGGATGACGGCGCTGTCGAACTGGCTTTCGCCGTGAAAGATACCGGCATCGGCATCGCCGCCGATAAACTGGACAGCATCTTCAATGAATTCACCCAGGCCGACGGTTCAACTACCAGGAAATATGGCGGGACTGGTCTGGGCCTCGCGATCTCCCGGCGCCTGGTAGAGAAAATGCAGGGCTGTCTGACAGTGGAAAGCGTCGAAGGAAGCGGCTCCAGCTTCAGTTTTACCGCTTGTTTCCGCGAACAACCGGATCAGGTTGTCGAGTCCGGCCTGGAGGACTGCGGTCCGGTGTTAATCATCGATCCCGATGAAACCTGTCGCCACTCGTTGACGCTGCAACTTCGTTCACTGGGAATTTTCTCCCAATCGGTCGACAATGTCGCTGAGGCGGTCAAGACGCTGCGGCGCTGGCAGCGCAAAAAGGAGCGGTTTCAGTTCATCCTGGTCGATCTGGACAATCAGGAATTATCCGATTGCAATCTGGCGGCAATGATTAAAAAAGATCCTGATTTGGAGGCCATTCATTTAATCGGCACCAGCGATATCAATCAATTGCGGATTATCAGTAATACGCGACCGGGCGAATACAGCGCCTTGCTGTCCAAACCGGTCAAACGCAGCCAATTGCAGAATTGCCTGAAAAAGCTGCAAAATCCCACCCCTATCACCACCGCCCTTGAGGAATCGTTCCTGCCCTACGATCTGAAGATCGACAAGGACGCTGTCCGCATTCTGGTCGCCGAAGACAACATTCCCAGCCAGAAGATGGTGCTGCTGATGCTGAAAAAAATGGGGTTCCGCGCCGATGCCGTGGCTAATGGTCTGGAGGCGATCAACGCCCTTGGCAATATTCCCTATAATCTGGTGTTCATGGACGTTCAAATGTCAGATATGGATGGCTTGACCGCAACCCGGCTGATCCGCTCAGCGGAATCACGAGTCCTGAACCCGGCCATACCGATAATCGCCATGACCGCCTACGCCATGGCCGATGACCGGCGCGATTGCATCCGGGCCGGCATGAACGATTATATATCCAAGCCGGTGAAACCGGATCTGCTCGCCGCTGCAATCATTAACTGGTGCCACATCCAGTCGGCCGCCCCCGCCGTTGTTACCAATCCGACGGACGACCGGTTCGATCCGAGCCAGTTGCTGGAGCGGCTCGACCACGACCGGGAAGTATACCGCCAGATCATGATGGCATTCCTGGAGGATGTACCGGAAAAACTGCTGGCCCTGCAAGAAGCGCTGAAACAGCAGGATTTCAAGGTAATCCGGATGATCGCTCATACGCTGAAAGGGGCGGCACTCAATATCGGTGCCCATGCGTTCTGTGATCTGGCTTTTGAACTGGAGCGATCCGGTACCGCTCAGGATACTAATTCGGTGCAGGAAATATTACATACACTAAAAAATGATTACAAAAAATTAAGTAACCACATAAATTCGGTGGAGATTATACAATGAAATTTTTAATTGCAGACGATGAGCATATCAATCGGCAATTACTCCTGCGCTTACTGTCACCATATGGTGATTGTACGCTGGCTATCAATGGCCGGATAGCGCTGGACAATCTGGAGCAAATGCTCAGCGAAGGACAAACCTACGACTTGGTCTGCCTCGATATCATGATGCCGGTGATGGACGGGCTGGAAACATTACAGGAATTGCGGAAATTGGAGAATGAACTCAAGATTGACCCCGCGCGCAGGACCAAAGTGCTGATGACTACGGCTTTATCCGACCGCGATTTTGTTCTCCAGGCGATGCATAATCAGTGCCATGGCTACCTGGTCAAGCCGATCAGCGGTCGGCGGCTGAAACTGGAGTTGCAAAAACTGGACTTACTGGAGCAGTCCGAATAATGCGTATTCTGGTAGCCGAGGATGATGTAACCTCCCGGATGTTGCTGGAACATACGCTGAAAAAATGGGGTTACGAAGTCGTGTCGACCAATAACGGCCTGGCTGCCTGGGAAGCGCTGCAAGTCGAATATCCGCCGAAAGTGGTAATCCTGGACTGGATGATGCCGGAAATGGACGGGCACGAAATCTGCCGCCGGCTCCGTGCCAGTGAACGCCTGAGAACCACCTATGTCATCCTGCTGACAGCCCGTATCACCCGCGAAGACCTGGTGGACGGCCTGACCGCCGGCGCCGACGACTATATCACTAAACCATTCAACAATGAGGAACTGCATGCCCGGCTGAAGGTCGGCCTGCGAATTGTTGAGTTGCAGGCCACCCTGGAAGACCGGGTGGAAAAGCTGCAGGAAGCCATCGATCATATCAAGACCCTCAAGGGAATTATTCCGATCTGTTCCTACTGTAAGAAAATCCGTGACGATCAGAATTACTGGCAGCAGGTCGAGAGTTATATCAGTCGTCATTCCGATGCTGAATTCAGCCATGGCGTATGTCCCGATTGTTATCAGGAGCACGTCAAACCACAACTGGACGAAATCCGCAAAACAGCAACCGAACCCGCATAACAATAGTATCTACAAAGCTTCCGCCCGCGGCGTGTTTCCGGGCCAGTAAAAATCCTCACCGTACTAAATTTCATTCACTGTTTTCGATTAAATTCAATCCCGGCGATATCAGCCGAATCAGGTCCGACACTTTAATCGGTAAGCATGAGGAAAAAGTAAGTTGAATAAAATTAATGTAGCCCCGAACCCGGCCAGTGCCGGCGAACCGGCACCTGCTTTTTTAAAAAAATGGCTGGTAGCCACGCGCCCGTTTGCCCTGCCGGCATCGACGATGTCGGTAATTTTCGGCACTGTTCTGGCAATTACCATTGGTTCGGCGCAACCGGATTGGTTGTTATTTCTGCTGAGCTTCCTGGCAATGGCAATCCTGCACACCGGCAGTAATCTGCTGAATGATGCATTCGATTATCGCCAGGGTATCGATCGCCAGGTTAACCCCGTCAGCGGTGGCGTAGTCCGCGGCTGGATCAGCGCCCGGGAAGCCCAGGTCGCCGGCCTGCTGTTCCTGGCAGTCGGATCGCTGATAGGACTGTATATTGTCAGCGTGGTTGGTATGGCGATTTTCTGGATCGGAATTATTGGCGTCTGCATCGGCATTCTGTACACCTGGGGACCGGCGCCTCTGAAATTCATTGCCCTCGGTGACTGGGCGGTTTTCCTGAATTTTGGTATTCTGGGCGCACTGGGCGCCTGGACGGTCCAGACCGGCAGTGTTTCCTGGGTACCGGCCCTCTGGGCAATTCCGATGTCGCTGCTGGTCGTCGCCATCCTGCATGCCAATAACTGGCGCGACATCAGCAGTGACTCCGCCACCGGAATCCGCACAATGGCCAGTCTGCTGGGCGACCGGGCCTCCGAAACCTATTATACCTTGCTGCTGTTCTCGCCCTTCGCACTGATTATCGTTTTCCTGATAATCACCCGGCTGCCCTGGTTCGGTCCGGCCATGCCACTGACATTCCTAGTTACGCTGCTGGCCCTGCCGCAGGCGATCGGGCTCAATCGCAAGGGACGGCAACGCCTGACTGCCGACCAGCCGATGGATTTTCTATCCCTGGACGGCGCCACCGCTCAGTTCAATCTGCAGTTCGGGCTATTGGGCGTGGCCGCTCTGATTATTGATTATTATCTGCCGTTCTGATCCCCGATCAAGCGCGTGACGATCATTATCAGTCTGCTGGCCGTGGTCCTGTTTAGCACGCTTTTCCTGGTAAACGGGATCGGCGGGTTCGACTTCTGGTGGTGGATGGCAGCCAATCTCGTCCTTTTGATAACACTGGTAGCCTGTTTTTTTTCCGAGTGGCGTAAAGCATTACGATCGGATCTGACGACTGCTGTTGGCCGCAAGATCGCTTTGGGATTGCTGTCCGCCCTGGCGTTATATCTGGTATTTGCGATCGGTAATATACTGCTTCGTCGGTTGCTGCCGGTCAGCGGATCGGACATCGGCGAGATTTACCAGTACCGCAGTACCGCCGGCACACTACGGATCGGCCTGCTGATGCTGTTTATAATCGGTCCCGGCGAGGAATTGTTCTGGCGGGGATTTATCCAGGATCGGTTGCAAATACGATTGGGACGTCCGGCGGGATTTCTGGCCGGCGTTTTTTTCTATACCGTGATCCACCTCGGTACCGGCAATCCGGTGCTGATGCTGGCGGCGGCGGTCTGCGGACTGTTTTGGGGTTACTTCTACTACAGAACCGGATCGTTGCTGCTCAACTGCGTAAGTCACACCGCTTGGGATCTGGCCGTTTTCCTGATATTTCCGCTGCTTTAAACCGGCAGCCCGGCACGCTCGATCACTGTCGGGAAACTCATTATCACGCAGGTACCTTCGTTTTTCCGGCTATTGATCCTAATCGTTGCGCTGATCATATCCAGATATCTCTTGGTCAGGGCCAAGCCCAGACCAATGCCCTGGTAATCCTTGTTATAGCCTTCACTTTCCTGTGAAAAAGTCTGGAAGAGTTTATCCAGATAATCAGCGGTGATTCCGATACCCGAATCTTCCACCGTAAGCGTAATCCGGTTGTCGGTCCGCCCCACTTCAATCTTGATAAAACCCTTTTCGGTGTACTTGATGGCATTGTCCAGAACATTGAGCAGCGACTGATACAAACAGTATTCATTGCTGATCAGGTAGACATCGTTGGCCGGCGTCTGATAGTCCAGGATCACGTCCTTATCGACCAGGTCGGCGGATACTTCGCTAGTGGCGTTTTGCACCAGTTGCGAAAGATTGATATTTTCCAGTTTAACCTGAAACGTGCCGGCCTCGATCTGAGAAATATCCAGGATTTCATGAACCGTGCGCAGCAGGCGTTTTCCGCTGCGGTGTATGATATCGAAAAAATTCTTTTCCTCTTCACCGGCATGGGCTTGAAAACGTTCTTCGACAATTGCGGTAAAACCCAACAGTGAATTCAGTGGTGTGCGAATTTCATGACTCATGTTCGCCAGGAAAAGATTTTTTACCTTATCGGCACGGCGGGCTTTCTCCAGGGCTGCTTCCCTTTCCTGCTCGGCTCGCCTGCGGTCGGTGATATCGCGGCAGATGATCCGCAATTCGACCGGCCGCCGGTCTTCATCAACAATCAACTGACAGCGCTCATGTACGTAGAGAACTGTTCCGTCCTTGCGAATCTTGCGGAATTCCAACTCGGTCTTCTCGTTCAAATCAGCCACGATCTGGCCAACCTGAGCGCGTACAGCTTCCAGATCGTCGGGATGAACCACCAGCCAGACCGGCTGGTCAAACAAGTCTTCCTTGGTATATCCCAGATATTCGGCCCCGAATTGATTGACGGACATGATCCGGCCATCGGGACGGACTGAAAAATACATATCCGGCGCGTTGTCGTATAAATCATGGTATTGCTCTTCCCGCTCGCGCAGCAGCTTTTCCGCTTGCATGCGGCTGGTCACATCGCGGGCAACGCCGCGAAATCCGCTGGGCTCACCGGCGGGAGACCGGATCAGGCCCACCGACAACTCCAGGATCGCCGGTTCGCCGTTGAATTTGATGATCTCGTAATCAACAATATCCATTGTCCGGCCGGTACGATAGATTGAATTGAATTTTTCATACATAGCACGGGCGGTTTCCGGTGTTGTATAGTCCCGATTATTCAGACCCAGAAGTTGCTCGCGCTTTGCCATGGCCATCCGGCACATTGAATCATTGACAAATATCAGGTTGCCAGCCAAGTCGATTTCAAAATAGCCTTCCTCGATACTCTCAAGAATTGACCGGTAACGCTCGCGGCTTTCACGTAATTCGTTTTCGGCCCGGTAACGCCCCAGGGTGGCCCCGATCATATCGGCAGCGGTTCGTAAAGCATTGACTGTTGATTCGGTCCAGACCCGCGGACCGGAACACTCATCGAACCCGATCTGCCCCCACCACTGGTCATCGACAAAAATTGGTACGATCAATATCGAAATAATACCCTGACCGGTAAAAAATCGTTGTTCCGGCTCCGGCAATTCGCTGATCAGACCGCTGATCAATTCACCCTGAGATAGTGACGTCGCCCAGCGTTCCAACCCAACCTCGGAAAACGAAAAATTCTGAAACCGGGGATGATTCAGATGGGAATCAGTACCTTCTTTCACCCATTCGAAACGCTGGCTGGTGCGCAGGTTTCCATCTTCACCGACATGATTTTCAAAAATATGCACACGGCACACTTCCGCCGCTTCACCGATCCGTTTAAGCACCTCGGCAAGGTAACCGTCCCACGATGAATGATGCAAAAACCGGCTGGTGGCGAAGTTGATGGCACTGAGAATATTACCCCGACGACGCTGGGATTCCTCCATCCTGCGGAAACCGGTCACATCCCGAATGAATATCCGCAGGGCGAAAGGTACCTGATTTTCATTCAGTACGAACGATCCCTGGGTCTCGGCAATGAAGGCTGTTCCGTTTTTCTTCAGCATTGTCACGTCCCAGAGTTCGTGACGGCCGGTGCGCGTGTAGGGCTTGCCGGTGCTGACACTCTCCAGGGCGAAGGCCTCAATTCTCTTGACTATCCGCTCATGTTCGGCCGGCGGCATCAGGGCCGTCGTGGGAATTCCCGCGGCTACATCTTTCCGCAAATACCCAAACAGGATCAGCCCCATCCGATTCATGGCGGTAACCCGGCGGGTAGTCAGGTCGATTTCGATTAATGCATCGGGAAGATCATCGATAAAATCATCAAAATTGATATCCGCTTTATTTTTAAGCTTGCTCATTAGTTATCCCGGGACAGGTTATGCGATTAATTGCAGGAATATATAATCCGGCAGTCTTCCATGAAAGTAAAAGGATCGCCGGCCAAGATCCGGTCGGATATTTAATTAAACTTGAATAATAGCTAATTATCCATCAATTTAGATGGTAAAAAGGAACCGCTTGAGAACCTATGAAGCGTAATATTTATCTGATCGGGATGATCGGCGTGGGAAAATCCACGGCAGCGAAAATACTGGCCGAACGGCTGGAATGGGGTTTCATCGACATGGATGAAACCGTGGAAGCGATCTATAACAACACGATCCGGGAGATTTATGATATTTATGGCGAGCAGGCCTTCCGCGATATGGAATCCAACCTGCTGCAGGAAATTGCCCAGGGCAATCACCAGGTGGTCGCCTGTACCGAAGGAATCGTCAAGAATGAAAATAACCTGGCCCTGATTAAATCATCCGGAATGCTGTTCTGGCTGGAGGCGCCGGTCGAGACCCTGGTAAACCGCATCAAGCAATCGAAATACTTGTTCCTGATTGAAGATGACATCGCCGGTTTTCTCAAACAGTGGCAGGCCGAGCGGGAAACACTTTACCGGCAATCGGATGTGTTCATATCCACCGTGCAGCAGACTCCTGATGAGGTCGCCCGGGCGATACACAAAATCGCCTTCGAATCCGACCAATACCAATTTTAACGGGAAAAGCATTATGAAAGTAGCTCAAGTCGCTGAAATGCAGGCCCTGGACCGGCAGGCCGTGGCGGTTTATGGTATTCCCGAAGAACTATTGATGGAAAATGCCGGATTGGCAGTTACTGCCGTTGTCGAGCGGGAGCTGGGAATCTGCCAAAAAAAATTCGCTGTAATCTGCGGACCGGGCAATAATGGTGGCGATGGTTTCGTGGTCGCCCGGAAAATCCATTCCCTGGGCGGGACACCGCTGGTACTGATTCTGGGAAAACCGGACAGTTATAAGGGTGCCGCCGGACTCAATCTCAAAATTCTGCGTGCTTTGCCGGTGGCGGTCGAAGAAGTGAAATCCGGTCGCGAACTGCAAACTGCATTGGCTGACAGCGATGGTGTGATCGATGCGATATTCGGCACCGGACTGACCCGCACGGTCGATGGAATATTCCGGGAGGCGATCGATCTGATCAATGCCAGCGGCAAACCGGTGGTGGCGGTCGATATACCATCGGGAATCGATGGCAATACGGGACAGATCCTCGGGTCCGCCGTTACTGCCGGCTGGACCGTTACCTTCGGTCTGCCGAAAACAGGCAATCTGCTCTATCCCGGTTTCTCTCACTGCGGTGAATTGTCGGTGACCCATATTTCCTTCCCGCCGGAGCTCTCTGCCAAAGCCGATCTACAAGTCGCAATCAACACAACGCTGCCCCTGCCGCGGCGCGACCCGGCAGGACATAAAGGCAGCTTCGGTGACGTTCTCTTCATCGCCGGCGCGACTAATTATCTGGGTGCCCCCTATTATTCCGCCCGTTCGTTCCTGAAAGCCGGGGGTGGCTATTCCCGGCTGGCGGCGCCGCGCTCGATCGTCCCCGCGCTGGCCGCCGGCGGCAGTGAAATCGTATTCCATCCCCAACTGGAAACCGCCGCCGGCAGCCTGTCTCTGAGCAATCTGGACGGACTGATTGAACTGGCCGCGCAGGTCGACCTGGTGGTTTTGGGGCCGGGCCTGTCGCTGGACCAGGAGACACAAGCGCTGGTTCAGGCGCTGGTGCCCCGGATCGAGCGACCGCTGCTGATCGATGGCGACGGCATCACCGCGGTCGCCGCCTACCCGCAATTGTTACGCGATCGCGGCCAGCCAACGATCCTGACACCGCATACGGGGGAACTGGCGCGCCTGACCGGTCAAACACCGACGGCAATGGCCAGCGCCCCGATCGCCATCGTCCAGGAAACGGCGCAAAAACTGAATTCGATTATTGTTCATAAAGGTGCCCACACGCTGATCGGCCTGCCCGACGGGAAAGTATCCATTAATTTGAGCGGTAACTCGGGGATGGCCAGCGCCGGCGCGGGCGATGTCTTGACCGGGGCTATCGCCGCCATGTACGGACTTGGTTTACCGCTGATCGAGGCTGTCCGGAAAGGTGTCTTCATCCACGGTCTGGCCGGCGATCTGGCGGCTTGGGATCACGGGGAAGACGGTATCACCGCCAGCGATATAATGGACTGCTTACCCTGGGCGGTACAATGCGACCGAACCAGGCTGCCCGAAGAACTGGAAAAAAAATACCGGGTGGAAATTATCATCTGACCGGAACCGGCGGCGCAGCCTACCAGAAACTGGGGGGCGTAACCCCGCCGATCCGCATAAATACCAGCACGATCACATAGATAACCAGCAGCAGGTCCGCCAGGATAAAGATCGGCACGAATACCAGCAGAATTTTCCAGATCAATTGACTCCAGGCCGGCTGTTCGCCCACCAGGTACCAGAGGTTCCGGTAGAACCGGAATGGATTGCTAAATTGTAGTTTTTTATTCATACTGCCGATACTCTCCGGCGCAAAGTTACGGCATATATGCCAAATCAATTAATAAAAATATTTTTTTCGGAATTGATATGATTCTCTGACGGCATTGATGTATTTTCCGGTAACGTCCCCCAGTTGCGAATCGATTGGAATGTCTATCGAAATCATACTGCTGTTGCTGTTGATCGGCACCGCCCTGACCCTGCTGGTGCTGGAAGTATTCCCGGTCGATGCAGTCGCTCTGACGCTGATGACCGTACTGCTGCTGACCGGTTACGTCACCGTAGACGAAGCGATCTCCGGCTTCAGCAATCGGGCAGTCCTGACGGTGGCGGCCATGTTCGTCCTGAGCCGGGCGCTGGTGAAGACCGGTTTCCTGGAAACACTGGTCGATCGTTTTTCGCGCCGGGCCGGCGAACGACGCCGGTTGACGATCGGGTTGTTTTTGCTAACCATCAGTCTGGTATCGGGCTTTATCAACAATACCGCCGCCGTGGCGATCTCGATTCCACTGGCGCTGCAATTGTGCCAGCGCCTGAAAATCAGTCCCTCCAAAGTGTTGCTGCCGCTGAGTTATGCCGCCATATTCGGCGGCACCCTGACCCTGATCGGTACCTCCACCAACCTGCTGGTCAGTGCAATCATCGGTGAATATGACATCAGGGCGCTGGGTATGTTCGAATTTACCCGCTTAGGACTGATTTTCATGACGGTCGGTACGCTCTACAATATCTTCATCCTGCCACGCCTGCTGAAACCACGGGCGGGCATTTCTTCCCTGACCCACAAATACCGGTTGTCACCCTATCTGACCGAATTCAAACTGGCGCCCAAATCGCCATTGATCGGCCGCACGATCCTGGAAGAAGGCATCAGCGAAAAATATGATATCACGATTCTGGCAATCATCCGTTCCGGAAAACGGCTGGTGGCCAATCTGCGCTCGCTCCCGTTGAAATCCGGCGATATCCTGCTGGCGCGCGGCATCCTGGAAAATTTCGCCCGCTTCCGCGAACAGGAAAAGGCCCTGATGCTGACCGATATCAAAATGAATCAGGAAGAATTGACCGGACAGGAGACGGTCATCGTGGAAGGGCTGGTACCGCAGGGTTCAGCGCTGATAGGGGAGAATCTGAAATCACTGGATTTCCGGAAAAAATTCGGCGCTTTCGTTCTGGCGATCAACCGCGAAGGACGGGTGCTGCGGGAGCGGATCGCCCAGATCACGCTGAAATTCGCCGATACGCTGCTGATTTTCGTGCCGCAAGCGCAGGTGGACAAGCTGAACCAGTCGACGGACCTGCTGCTGCTCCAGACTCACACCGTGCAATTGCACAAGGTTCGTTTCTGGTGGCTGGCGGTGGCGGTGATCCCGGTAGTCATGTTGTCCGCCGCCAGCGGACGAGTCGATATCCTGACCGCCGCATTAGCCGGGGTGGTGTTACTGCTGTTGTTGCGTAGCCTGTCAGTCCAGGAACTCTATGGCGCAATCGACTGGTCGGTGATCATATTTATCGCCGCATTCATCCCGGTGGGGATCGCCCTGCAGAATACCGGCGGCGCCGCCCTGCTGGGTAATTTAATCGCCCGCCTGGGGGCGTTCTTCCCGGATCGATTGGCCCCTTACGCCCTGCTGTCGATCACCTACCTGGCGACCAGTCTGTTGACGGAAATCATGTCCAACAATTCCGCTGCGATCGTTTTGACGCCAATCGCGATCGCGATCGCCACCGGCCTGGGCGTCGATCCCCGGCCGTTCGTCTTCACGATCTGTTTCGCTGCCTCGGCCAGCTTTATGAGTCCCATGGGCTATAATTCAAACCTGATGGTTTTCGGTCCCGGAAATTACCGTTTCAGCGACTACATCCGGGCCGGCGCACCGCTGAATCTGATTTTCTGGCTGCTGGCGACCTTCCTGATCCCGGTTTTCTGGCCTTTTTACTGATCAAGCACCGCCGGCTGCTTAACTGAGTTCCTCCAGTTGCCGGACCAGCTGCTGGAAATCGGCCGCCGTCAGCGGCAGTTCATCACTAAAGCCGGAATCCGCGGCTGTCTCCGCATGTTCATCCCGACGTTCACCGGAATCCTGGACCTCATCGATAATCAACTGAAAATTCAGGGTTACGTAATCATGAATCCAGGTTTCCAGGCCCCGCAATTCGGGCCGGGTGCGCAGGTATTCCTCCAGAATCCGTGCGGTGGATTTCAAGGCATCCTCGACTTCGCCCGGCGTGAATCCGGCCGCCAGACGCTGGTCGGCCAGCAGCCGTCCGTATTCCAGCAGCAGGTTGCGGTTACCGATTCTGACGGCAGTCACCAGCAACTGGAATATCAACGACACGTACCATTTCAGTATGCCAGGTTCCAGTTGCTGATAATGAAGAAACCGTGCACGGTGTCCAGGATCGGTCAGGACTGCCAGGATTTCGGCACATAATTTGTCCCGAGTCTCGACCAGCGTCTCATAGATCAGGAATCCGGGACGCTGGGTCACGCGCTGGCGGGATATTTCATTCCGCAGATACCAGATATCATGGTGACTCTTCAGGTTCTCGATCAAATACAGTAAACGCCGCTCGATACTCAGGCGCGGAGTGGTCTGCCAGTCCAAGAGCCTGTTGGTCTGACCGGCATCGACTGTCAGTTGCCGGTCGATATATTTCAACATCCAGATTCTTTCGTACGGTGGTCGGCGAATCAGCGCACCGAAAATCTGCCGTACCAGAATACCCGGGGCGGCCAGGTATTTGGGAACGCAGATCGGACTGCTTCCCTGACCGAAAAAATAGCGCATGGCTAAATGAAACAAGCGACGGTGCGTGGTTGCCCCGGAAGGACTGGCCAGGTAGGTAGCCAGGGCCGGCGCCGTATCATTACGCTCGATGATCCGCAGAAAAATCCCGATTACGTCATTCACGTGAATGAAGGTCAGGGCCGATTCGCCGCGACCGCCCAGAATACGGGCGTTCCAGCGGCCTGAAAGCCAGGTTTGCAGAAACAGATACAGCGGCGGATATTCACACCAGTCGCTGAACACCGCCGCCAGGCGCACTATGACACAGTGAAAATATTGCGCGTACTCGGCCACCAGTTGTTCGGCGCGGGCCTTGCTGCGGGCATAGGGGAATTCGGCGGTCGGCGGCGATGCTTCCGTGATCGCAGTTCCTTCTGCCGGAAAATCGCAGGCCGCCAAAGAACCGGCGAAAATGAATTGGCGGACGTCCAGCAGCCTGGCCAGCAGCAGGACATTTTTTGTGCCGATAACATTGGTCCGGCTGTATTCCAGATTTTCGACGTTATCGAAATCATAATAACCGGCCAGATGAATTACATGGTCGATTCCCCCGAATTCCCGGAGGTTGCCGAGAAGATCGAGCAGGCGGTCGCGGTTGGCGATATCCACCTGGACCCATTTGAGGTTTTCGTGGGCGCGAACGCCGACTTCGGTCTGAGAGCGCCGGGCGATACAGAATAACCGGCAGCGATCGACCGTACTGCTGATGAAATGCCGACCGATGAAACCGGAGGCGCCGGTCAACAGAATCCTGGGCAGGGCGGCGGACATCGGTCAGTTGTCCCGGTTATTCCCGCATCGGTACGATCAGGACCGGCAAGTTGGTGATTTTCAGCAGATGTTTCACGAAATTGGTGCTTTTTTTTATCAGGCCGGCCGGCGTGAACGGTGCTCCCAACGCCAGGATGCCATAGTCGCCCCGGGTCAATTCCCGGCTGATCGCCTCGGTTACTTCGCCGCTGCGGACCAGCACTTCGGCCGGTACCCCCAGACCATCCAGCAGAATCCGCGAGTTATCCAGATAACGGTCGATACGTCGCTGCTCCTGTTCGTCGACATCCGGGCGACGGGCATGGAACACGGTACAGCCGACCCCCAGCCGCCGGGCCAGCCGGCCGGCGAAACGGACATCCGATTTACCCGGTTCACCGGCGGCCGTGGCAATCAACATCGGTCCGATACGCGGCGGTATGTCAGGAATAAACAAACACGGCAGACCGATGCCGTTGACCAGTTCGATGATATTGAAACGTCCCAGCGCCGCGCCGGCCGCTATACCAATCACCACCAGATCATAATAACCAGTGCGGGCTTCCAGTGTCAGTGTTTCTATAGTCAAAGCATCGTTTTGCACCCGGATTCGGGGCCGGCCCTGCAGCTCACCGAGGATCGTATCCAGAGGCCCTGACCGCCCGCCGTCGGTGCCATTCAGAATAGTCGCCGGCAGGTCAGCCACGCGCAGTATCTCCCGGCCCCAGGTCGCTCCCGACAGGCCGGAGGCGGTCGCATCGCCACAGACCAGTAATTTGAGGCCGCCCGGCTCCAGCACATGAAATTCCCGCAGACCGACCCAAACCCGGTCGCCGACGGCAAAAGTCCCGGCGGCAGCCGCGGTGGTCATGACCGCCTCGATTTTAGTACCAACCAGACCAAACGACGAATGGGGCGCCAGGGAACGAATTCCTTTTAAATCCTCGATTTCCACCATCAGCCGCTGTACCGGACCGGAAAAGACCAGTTCGCTGATCCGCCCCTGTCCCAGTGTCTGCATCGCGCCGGCCGGGTCAAATTGTTCGTGGCTCAGATAAACGGTCTCGGGCCGGAAGAGAATCCGCATCCAGGCGCCGTCATCGTGGCGGGAAGCACCATCGCCCAGTGGAAAGGAGCGCTGTCCCAACCAGAAACGTTCCTCCCGGACCCGCCCCACCAGAACATTGCCGCCGCCGATAAAAGTAGCCACGAATTCATTGCGCGGCCGATGATACAGCTCGGTGGTAGTACCGACTTCCAGCAGGCTGCCCCGCTCCACGACACCGATCCGGTCCGCCAGCTCGAATGCTTCCTCCTGGTCGTGTGTGACCAGAATTGTGGTCACTTTCAGGTTGCGTTGAATTTCCCGCAGACGTTTGCGCATCCGGGCGCGAATCTTGACGTCCAGGGCGCCGAACGGTTCATCCAGCAGCAGGACCGCCGGTTCATAGGCCAGCGCCCGCGCCACGGCCACCCGTTGCTGCTGCCCGCCCGATAACTGATCGGGGAAACGATCGCCCAGGCCGGTCAGTCCCACCGCCTCCAGCAGTTCCCGGCTGCGGCACCGGCGCTCGGCACGGAGCACCCGGCGGACCCGCAACCCGAATTCAACGTTTTCCGTGACCGTCATGTGCCGGAACAGGGAATAATTCTGGAATACGAAACCGACACCCCGGGCCTGCGGCGTCAGGTTGGTTACATCGCGACCGGAAATTTCGACCCGGCCCGAATCCGGCTCCAGCAACCCGGCGATGATCCGCAGAATCGTACTCTTGCCGCTGCCGCTGCTGCCCAGCAGGACGAACATTTCACCATCCCTGATCTCCAGCGACACATTGTTGACCACCTGGTTCAGTCCGAAACGTTTGTTCAATTTTGTCAGCACGATCGACATCAGTTACCTCGAATCAGTAGTTTTCGGCCGCTTGTAGACCGATTGAATCACAATCAGTATCGTGAATGCGACCAGGGCAATCAGCAGTGAGGCGGCATAGGCGCCGGCATAATTAAAATCGGTGAATTCCTGATGGATAAACAGGGTCGCGGTCTGGGTCTTGCCGATGATGCTGCCGCTGACCACCAGCACGGCACCGAATTCACCGAGGGCGCGGGCCAGCGTCAGTGTCACGCCGTAAATCACGCCCCATTTAATCGACGGCAGGGTGACGATCCGGAAGGTCTGCCAACCGCTGGCTCCCAGCACCCGCGCCGCTTCTTCGTTGACCAGACCGTAGGCGCGGTAGACCGGAATCACTTCGCGGGTCACGAAAGGCAGGGTCACAAAAATAGTCGCCAGGACGATGCCGGGCAGGGAATACACGACCTTGATCCCGGCCGCTTCCAGCCAGCCCCCCAGCCAACTGTAGGGTCCGAACAGGATCACGATCATGAATCCCCGCCACCACCGGGGAGATAGCGAAAGGCAGGTCGATCAACCCTTCCACCAGCAGCTTGCCGCGGAAATGCTGGCGGGTCAGGACAATCGCGATCAGGATGCCCATCACCGTATTCACCAGCACGGCGATCAGGGCGACCTCGCCGGTCAGCAGGAATGAGCGCAACGCCTCGCTTGTCCGCAGAGAGGCGATTACCGCCGCCGGATCACAATCCAGCAACTGCCCGATCAATCCCATGACCGGCACCAGAATCAGCAGCGTGAACCAGACCAGCACGATCGCGATCAACGGATAGTGCAGCCGGCGCCGGCACCAGTTCTGCAACCGGTTCATCGCCAGGCCCGCCGATTTCCACCACCGCGCTGGAGGAAATTCAACAACAGCAGAATCAGGAATGAAAACAGCAGCAACAGGACCGAAAGTCCCAGAGCGCCTGAAGGATTATTGCTCTCCAGCTCGCCGTAAATATAGACCGCCGCCACCTGGGTTTTCAGCGGTATGTTGCCGGCCACCACCACGATCGAACCGAACTCGCCCACGGCCCGGCTGAAGGACAGGGCCGCCCCGGTCAGGATCGCCGGCAGCAGGCCGGGCAAGGTGATCTGGAAGAATATTCGTGCCCGGGAGGCGCCGATCGTGCGGGCGGCATCCTCGGTATCGTAATTCCAATCCAGCAGCACCGGCTGCACGGCCCGGACCACGAACGGGAAGGTCACGAACAGCAGCGCCAGCACGATCCCGGGACGGGCGAAAATCACCTGCAGGCCAAAGCCGCTCAGTACCGTTCCCAATACGCTGTTTGGTCCGTACAGGACGATCAGCATGATTCCGGTTACCACGGTGGGTATGGCGAACGGCAGATCGATCAGGGCATCGATTATCCGCTTACCGGGAAAATCGTAGCGGACCAGGACAAAAGCAGTGAGCGTGCCCATTACAATATTGATCGCCACCATGATCAGGGCGGTGATAAATGTCAGTTTCAGCGCCGCCAGCGCCTGGGTCGATACAATATTGGACCAGAGTGTGGCCGGTCCCTGCTGCAATGCCGCGCCGGTGATGGCCGCGATCGGCAACAGGATCATCAATCCCAGGTAAAAAAAAGCGATACTACGCTGTATTAGGTCGCTGCTGCGGATTTTCCTATTCACTGACCAGTTCTTCGAAAATCGTCGTCCAAACGCCGTTCGGACCGTAGATATCCGCCTCAATACGTTCCCAACCGCCCAGATAATTGATATCGAACAGCGCCGCCGGGGTGACGAATTTGGCCGAGTATTCGGCCGCCACCTGCTGGTCCACCGGCCGGAAGCCGTACTCTGCAAACGCCTTCTGCGATTGGCTGTTCAACAGAAATTCCACAAATGCCTCGGCCACGGCACGGTTGCCATGGCGGTCCACATTGCGGTCGACCACCGCTACCGGATTCTCGATCAGAATGGTTGCGTCGGGTACGATGAAGGGCATTGGCTTGCCCTGTTTTTGGCGTAGCAGCACTTCATTTTCATAGGTCACCAGCGCGTCGCCGACGCCGTTTTCGAAGGTCGTCACCGAGGCCCGGCCGGATTTATCCATGACCTGTACCTGACGCTGGATACCCTTCAACAATGCCTTGGCATAGACCGGGTCGGGTTGACCGGATTGCAGTTCGGTCGTCTTCAACCCGGCGCCGTAGATGGCATTCACGACCCACTTGGCGCCGCCGGATGTTTTGGGACTGGGATAAAGCACGGATACTTCTTCACGCTGCAAATCCTGCCAACCGGCGATATTCTGCGGATTGCCGTCACGAACGGCGATCACCACTATCGACCGGGTCACAAAGCCCTGATAGGCACCGGACTTCCAATCGTGGGTGATAAATTCGGCATTCACCAACCGCTGGACATCGTCCTCCAGGGATAAAGCAGCCACGTCGGCATCGAAGCCACCCAGAATCGCCCGAGACTGGGCGCCGGAAGCGATGTAGGATTCGTTGAACTGTACTGTTTGACCGGTTTTCGCTTTCCAATAGGTCTGAAACGCAGGAATGATTTCTTTTTGATAAGCCTCTTTCGGAACAGTATACGCCCCCAGGGTCAAAGTCACGATATTTTGCTGATCGGCGTTTTTACCGCAGCCTACCAGGATGATGAGTAGTCCGCCCAGGCAGGTAATTTTCTTCATTTGAAGCCCCCTTCATTTGATGATTGTAATTGAACCGGTTGGTCCTAAACGTAATCTTGGTCGATAAATTGTATGATTTTATCGGTGAGAAACCCGGCGATGATGACCGCCACCAGAATGCCCACCAAAATTGAACCGATATTTACCAGGTGTCCGACCGAACTGGCTAGATGGAAACGTTCCGTGGTCAGCAACCTGATTTGACCGATCAGATCGTGACTATCCCGCGCTTTTTGTACCTCCTGCTCCAGTCTTGCCGCTAGAATGGGGTCGGTGGCGATTACGGCCGCCGGATGGGTCGCCAGTTCCGTGAATATGGATTGGTACTCAACCAGACTGGCCTTTAATTCGGTCAACTTGGCCTGAATCTTCGGATCGGTAATTTCCGGTCGCAGCAAAGCGATTCGGACAGTCAGGGAATCATAATTGGCGCGATGGATCAGGACATAGCTCTGGTCGTTGCGCAAGAGGAAATTTTTTTCATGACGCCGGCACTCCAGCAGGTACCGCTCGAGATCAATCGTCGCTGCCAGGTTGGAGAATGATTGCTGCATCAGCGACTGATTCCAGATAATTACGCCGGAGGCCACCAGCATGATCAGGATGACGACGATAAATCCCAGTGTGATTCGAGCGCGCAGATTCATTATCCCAGTCCTTAACGGGTAAGGTCCCGATTGTTTTCAGATAGCGTCTTGAAACACGAATTTGGTCTGGTATTCATGTCTTAACGAATAACCTTCCAATTTTACCGGCTTTTAATGTCTAAACACAAGGAATAATCTGAAAATCGACTTGTTTGCAGAGCCGGTGGAAAACCGTCTCAGTCGCTGGTCAGCAACTGGAAATTTGTGACCGACCAGCAACCGTTCCGAAGTACGGCGACAGCGGTATAATTAGTTTGGTTCAGCGCCCCGGACCACACCCTTAACTGGACTTCAGCCCGGCAGCGGTCGTGCCAGCGGATCGCCGTGATGGTCAGGATTTCACCGGCCCGGCCGGTTCGCGGGTCGGTAGGCCCGCGATCGATGACAATATTATTATCCAGGATATCTTCCCAAATCACGCTCTGCACCGGTTCAATCATGAAATTTTGCCGGAATCGCAGTTGCAGCCGCTCGATCAACTGTGGTGACGGACGACCGAATTTCCACCAGGGCACTTTTAGTTCAATAAAAAACAAGTTGCGCGATCCGATCCGGAAATTTTCCACCAGTTTTTGTTCGCGTTCCAGGTAAGCAGTGATGGCCGCCGCGGCAATCGCGCTTTTATTACGCTCATGACGGACCGGAAACAGGAACACGTCGATGGAGCAACCGGTAAACAATATCATCCCGGCCAGCAGGATAATGACCCATCGATAAATAATACCGAATTTGACAACCTTGGACATACGTAATTCCCTATTTCAATAAAGACATCCGCAGCAGCGCTCGGGCACCGGAGGCCGTCTGCGCCACGGCCCAATAGACACCCGAACTCTGATTGATCCCGCGATCGTTGGTGCCGTCCCAAACGAAGGACCGTTCGCCGGGCGGCAAGATTCCCCGGTACAGCGACCGTACCCGGCAACCGCGCAGATCATAAATTACGATCGCTATCCGCGCACTTTCCATCACACGGACCGAAACCGTTGTGGCGGAATTGAACGGATTGGGATAATTGCTCAACAGAACTAATTGATCCGGTGGTCGGGCGCCGCTGAAATCGTAGTCATCAAGACCGGCCTGAGCCGGATCCTGCAGATAAAAAGTATAGCCGATCCCACCCTTGTCGAACCAGGAATGGGACAGCTCGCTTTTGTTGTAGACCAGTCCATAACCGGAGCTGCGGGCCGGGTCGTGTACGATCGGATCACCGGCGGCGGTGAATCCGGCCAGCATCATCAGGTGACCGCTGTACAGCGGTTGCCCCACCGACATGCCGATCCGGCCGCCCTGTTCCAGAACGGCATAGGCTTCGCTCCAGGTACGATAGCGGGTGACGGCGCCGTTCAACCTGAATTCCGACGCATTCTGCACCACCCGCGGCCAAACCCCGAACAGTCCGGACTCGGGATCGCGGGTATCGCGGGCGAAATCCACCGGATCGACGGTGATTGCATAACTCTTCAGGATCATACTGACGGTCGTGGGGGAACAGATACTGCCGCCGATATCAGGGTCCAGGGCGTACTGGTACAAAAAGTCCGTTGGTATGAAAATCGCCGGCGGCTTATCGGCCAGAATCCCGACATAATCGAGTTCAGCCTCGGTGCGCTGATCGCTGGTATAAAAGCTCAGCTTGCCGATAGTCGGCGATGGTACCGTAAGATTGCTGCGCTTGAGTTCGACCTTGAACTGCCAGGCGGTCTCAAAATCATACAACTTAACATAATCAATATCGATCCAGCCGCCGGAATAACTAGTGGCGCCGTAATCGGTCCAGATATCATCCTTCCAGAATCCGGCCGTCAGCCACGGAGACCAGCCCAAACCATACGGAAAACGCATAAAAATCTTGAACCCGGAAGCGCCGTCACCGGCCGTGCCGTTCCAGGATGGCAGTCCGCGGTTGAAGGGGCTTTCGGCCGTTTGGGCGGCCAGGATGATATATCCGGAAGTGCGGTCCGCCGCCAGCTCCAGACCGGTGCCATCCGCGCCGGCCACGATACCGACCACCTGCTCGGCCTCCGCCAGCAGTTCGGCGGCGCCTTCGACAGTCCGGTAACTATCAGGATAGGCTTCGGCCCGGACCGGGACCAGCGGACAAATCAGTAAAATCGCAAACAGGCCGTGCCCGATTCGGTGCAATAACCTTCCCCCGGCCATTCTTAATCGCATATTATATCCATCAGTATTTTTCGTTGAGGGTGATATTACACAGCTATCAGTCACCGATTCGCAGCACTTTGGCACCGCGAATCGCCCGGTTCTTCATATCCGTCAGAGCGGTGTTAGCCTCCGTAAGAGCATATTCCCGTACTTCCGGCCGGATCGGGATCGCCGCCGCCAGTTCCAGAAATTCAATGACGTCGCTACGGGTTACGTTGGCAACGCTCTTGATTTCCTTTTCCTGCCAGAGCTGCGATGGGTAATCCAGTCGGGCCAGAACATCCTTGTCGGTATCTTCCTTGCGGATGGCGTTGATCACCAGCCGGCCGCCGGGCACCAGATTTTTCAGGGCCGCCGTCAGCGGCGTCCAGACCGGCGTGGTGTCAATGATCGCATCCAGGGCGATCGGCGCCCGGTCGGCGCTGTCGCCGGACCAGGCCGCACCCAATTCCCGGGCGAATTCCCGTTCTTCGACACTGCGGGCGAAAACATAAATTTTACTATCGGGAAAACGTTGCCGGGCCAGCATCAGCACCAGATGGGCCGAAGCGCCGAAACCGGTCAACCCCAGATTCTGCCCGTTACTCAGATTAGTGAGCCGCAGGGATCGGTAGCCGATGGCGCCGGCACACAGCAGCGGCGCTGCTTCGACGGCGGAGAACCGGGCCGGAATCGGGATCGCAAATGCTTCGGCAACTACCAGGTATTCGGCATAGCCGCCGTGGGCGTCACGCCCGGTGGCCTGAAAATCGGCGCAAAGGTTCTCGCGATCGGTTCGGCAGTATTGACAATGGCCGCAGGCGGAAAATATCCAGGCCACCCCGACGCGCTCACCACCATGGAAACTGGTCACGCCGGGACCGAGGGCGGCTACTTCGCCCACCGCCTGGTGACCCGGAATGATCGGCAGCAGCGGAGGCGGCGTGCGACCTTCGATTTCGTCCAGTTCGGTATGACAGACGCCGCAGGTCAGCACCCGGATCAACAGTTGGCCGGGTCCGGGAACCGGCACCGGCAACTCCACCAGCCGCAACGGCCGCGAACCAGCCGTCACCGGGCCGAGCCGTTCCAATAGCATTGCCCGCATCACTTTCGGCGGCGTCATTTTTCCACCGAATCCGCTGACATTTCGGCGGCGACCCGTTCCAGCCATTCGCCGGTCAGGGAATTGAACAATTCCGCCTGTTCGATCTGCAGGTTATGACCGGCCTGATCCAGGATTGCCAGCGTCGCCCGGGGATAGTCCTCCAGTAGCGGCCAGATATCACGGTAACCGACGATCCAGTCCTGGCGCCCTAACAGAAACAGGGCCGGCCGCTGGTAGAGGCTCGGCAGTTCATCCACGGCACCGGTCAGTGGATAACCATGCAACTGCAGCCGCTCCAGAAAGGCCATGTCCGCCGCATTCAGGCCGACCATCACTTCGTCTTCACTCCTTTGCCAGGTCGTTTCCGTCTGGACCACGGCAAACGTGTCGAAAGCTTCCTGCTGTTCCCGGCTCAATCTCTCGAGAAAGTGCCGATCCCGCACCAGCACCTGCGCCGGCGGCAGCTGGCGCCGCTGTTGTTCGGGAATAATCAACGGGCACAGCAGCAGCAGACCGGCCACCTGATCGAACCGGGCCTTCAGGACGGCACGGGCCAGGTAGCCGCCATAGGATTCGCCGGCCAGAGTGAATTTTTCACCGGGCAATACCGTGTCGATGAATTCCAGCACGATTTCCAGCATCCGGTCGGAGTCGACAATCTGATCGCCGGCCGGTGTGCGTCCCATGCCCGGCAGATCGAAATAGACCCGCCGCCAGCCGGGATGTTCACAAAACACCGGCTCCAGACAGCCCGCCATCAGACGATGGTCGGGACCGAAGCCGTGGATCATCAGCACCGGCCTCCCCGAGCCGAAGATCTGATAGTAAACCGGGATTCCCCGGATCAGGCATTCCATAATATGTTTCCTTTAACCGAATATGGTCTGATCGATTTTACGAACGACCGGACCTGTCTCACCACAGCAAATGAGCCGTCGGTCGGCTGACCTTTGATCGCGAAAACCGGCACTGGAATACACTTATTAACAGGAATTTGCTGTTGGAACGACGGCTTTTTGCATAAATCTGCACTTTTCTGCTAAAGATTGACCACAAATTACCGATAATGGGTCTGTAACCAAGCGGAGTATTATGTCAGAAAAAATACTCAACATCGACGAGGCTTGTGAATTTCTGGGCATCAAGCGCCGGACGATCTACAAGCTTCTCAAGGAAGGTAGTTTACCGGCCGTTAAAATCGGCGGGCAATGGCGGTTTTCACAAGAGGTCCTGATGGATCTGTTTCGCCGACAAACCACTGGACCAGTGCCGCCGGTGCCACGGTAAATACCCGAATGATAGGTGCTAACTCCATGCTAAGGACCAACCTGTGACCCCGACTAATCCGCTGCCACGCACTACCGGTTTTCGAATCCTGATTGTCGACGATGACAATCTCATCCGCAAATTCTATCAGGTCATATTCAAACCGCCGCGCTATCTGGTGGAAACCGCCGTCAACGGCGAGGAAGGTCTGGAACGGGCCCGGGAATTTAATCCCGATTTGATCATTAGTGATGTGATCATGCCAAAAATGGACGGCTACCAGTTCTGTGAGAATCTGCGCCGGGAAGAACGCTTCACCAATACGATCCTGCTGATGTCATCGTCGGTCCGGACCGAAGTCCGCGACGCCGTCAAGGCCCTCAAGGGCGGGGCCGACGATTATGTTCTGAAACCGGTGGACGAGGAACAGGTTCTGGCCAAGGTCGACGCTTTCCTGCGAATCAAAGTCCTGCAGGATAACCTGCTGGCCTCCAATTCCCGGCTGCGGGAAATAGTGACGGAGTTGGAGGAGCACAAGCAAATCATCACCGCCCAGAATGCCGATCTGCAGCGGGAAAAGGAATTGATTATCAATTCCCTGAAAGAAAAATCCTATCTGCTGGAGGAGCTGGGACAGTCCAATACGGCGCTGGAAGCACTCAACCAGCGTTCCGCCGCCAATTTCGACAACCTGGTTTCGATCCTGGCACGGATCATCGAATTCCGGCGCACCAGCAACAAGGGGCATGCCCGGAAAATCGCCACCCTGTCGGAGCAGATCGCCAAGGAAATGGCACTGCCCGATGAGGATGTCCAGGTCATCAGGATTGCCGCCCTGCTGCATGAGATCGGCAAGACCGCCATTCCCGATGAAATCATGTTGAAGGATCCGGCCGATCTCAGCACCACCGACCAGCAGGTGATCGAGCAATACCCCCTGATCGGCGAACGACTGCTGCACAATTACGAGGGTCTGGAAGATGTCGCCCTGATTATCCGCCATGTTCTGGAACATCTGGACGGCAGCGGTTTTCCCGACGGGCTGCGGGGCAGCAATATACCGGTCGGCGCCCGGATCATCCGGGTGGTCAAGGATTTTGATGAGCTGACCTTCCTGTCCGCCGCAAGTAACGATTATCAGTCGGTACTGGCCCAGTTGAAAGCACTGGCCGACGAGAAGTACGATGATCAGGTATTGCGGTATCTGACCAAGGTGCTTTCCACCGGCGACGCCGTTCGTCAGGCCCGGACCGACCATGTTTACATTTCGGACCTGCATGCCGGCATGGTGCTGGCGGAGGACCTGTACACCGAATCGGGGATTCTGCTGGTGCCGGCGGAAACGGAACTCAACACCAATCTGATTGAAAGTATCCGGAAATACAATTCAACCGATTCTCTGAATCAGAGAATTACTATCAGCAGGCAATAAGGATCATGGATCTAGCTACTTTTATCGGAATCATATCGGGAATTGGTTTGGTTATCTGGGCCATCCTCTCCAACAGTGGACTGGAAATTTTCATCAATGCGCCCTCGCTGGCGGTTGTTTTCGGCGGCACGATCGCGGCAACATTTATCGCCTATCCCCTGAATGAAGTGCTGCGGGTGCTGTCAATCCTGAAAAACGTATTCTTCAGTAAAACCATAAGACCGATCGACAAGATCAAGGAACTGGTGGAAATCAGCACCGTGACGCGGAAAAACGGTATCCTCGCCCTGGATAAGGAATTGCCCAAAATCAGCGACGATTTTCTGAAAAAAGGATTACAGATGGTGGTGGACGGTATCCGCGGTGCGACCATCAGCAGCGTCATGCAACTGGAAATGGACAATGTCTGGAAACGGCACCAGGTCGGTCACCAGTTGTTCAAGGATATGGCCGCTTTCTCACCAGCTTTTGGGATGGTCGGTACGCTGATCGGTCTGGTGCAGATGCTGGCTGATCTTTCTGACCCCGGCTCGATCGGTCCCAAGATGGCTGTCGCCCTGATCACCACTTTTTATGGATCGCTGTTCGCCAATCTGCTATTCCTGCCGATGTCGATCAAGCTCAAGCGCCGCAGCCAACAGGAGACGCTGCGAATGACGCTGACGATCGAGGGCATAAAATCAATCCGGCTGGGCGATAATCCCCGTTTCATGGAAGAAAAATTGACCAAATTCCTCTCCCAGGCCGAACGTCAGAAAACCAGTAAAGCCGACACCGACAAGAAAAAAAGCAAATAGCATGGAAATCGAGCAGGAAGAACAGATCGAAGAGTCCGGCCAGGATTTAATGCTCCCGGTCGAAGAGGAAGAAGGCGACGGCCCCGGGTGGCTGGCGACGTACGGCGACATGATGACGCTGTTGCTGTGTTTCTTCGTCCTCCTGTTCGCCATGAGCGAGACCCAGATGGATTCCTTCGCCCAACTGGTCAATTCGCTGAAATCGGCCATCGGCAAACAGCAGGTCCCCGAGGCCGGCACCCGGGAAGGGTTGCAGATGATCAATCGCGATAACAGCCTTTCCCGGGTCGATGCCGTAGATGAACTGGGCGGACTGGTCAAGCGGGAACTATCGGAAATTGTGACTGAGGTCGATGAATTCATCATGAAAAACAGTCTGGGCGGGCAGGTCAAGGTAGCCCAGGATGGCCGTGGCGCCGTGATTACGATATCCGACATGGTACTGTTTCCGCCCGGCCGCGCCGAATTCAATACCGACGGCGAGGACCTGCTGCTGCAAGTCAGCGACATGCTCAAACAGTTCGACTACCATATTAAGGTGGAAGGTCACACCGACAGTATTCCGATTTTCACCGAGCGTTTCAAATCGAACTGGGAATTGTCCACCAGCCGCGCCAGTGAGATTGTCCGCTTCTTTATTGAAAACGGCATCCCGCCGGAACAATTGTCGGCGGAAGGGTTCGCCGAATACCGGCCGGTGTCGACCAATCGCAACGAAAGCGGCCGCTCCCAGAACCGCCGGGTGGAAATTGTATATGAACGCGCCAAAGTCCGTCAGAAGGTACTGGCCTCCCATCCGGAACTGAACGTCCTTAACGACGATATCCTGTTCAAATGATCGATAGACAAAAACTGACCCGGCTGCTCACCCGCGAAATCGTCAGCACAATCGTGATCTATCGCTGGAACCTGGTGCTGATGAGCGCCGCCACGGTGTACAGTTGGTTCACTTCCTTTCCGCTGCTGCAGCCGTTGCCGCTGACGGCTATTACCTTCCAGAGTATCTACATGCTTACGGTCATCGCCGGCTACATCTTTGTCCTGCGGATCGGCATCCCCACCCTGGAAATCGGCTGGAGCGTTTTCGGGTTCGCCGTGTTGATTTCCTTCCTGAATCAATTCACCGTCACACCCGCCCTGGTCGGTACCATTCTGCCGGGAATTTTCATGTCCTTCGGACTATTCATGGTCGTACTGGGACTGTATCTGTCCTACCGGCGGCTGCACAGCGAACTGGACAAATCCAAACGGGCCGAGGCCGACCGGAAAGAGAGCGAGCGCAAGTACCGCAACCTGTTTGAACAATCCCGGGATGCCATTTATATCAGCACCAACAACGGGGAATTCATCGATGTGAATCCCATGGCGCTGGATCTGCTGGGCTATTCCAAGGAAGAATTGCTGAACCTGGGGATGCAACAGCTTTACATCCAGCCCGAGGACCGCGAGCAGTTTGTTCACGAGATGGCCACCAACGGCTTTGTCCGCGACTTCGAGCTGGGCCTGCGTAAAAAAGATGGGCGGGAGATGATCTGCCTGGAAACGGCCGTGGCGCAGCGCAGCGAGCAGGGTCGGATCATCGGCTACCATGGCATCCTGCGCGACATCACCAAACAAAAACGGGTCGAAGATGAACTGCGGATCAGCGAGGAACGCTTTCGTTCCACGATTCAATCGATGAATGATCTGATCTTTACGGCCGACCTGGACGGCCGGATTCTGGCCTACTACCCCCCGAAGGACAGCCGGGACGAACGGCCGGCAACGGAATTCATCGATCGCCGGTTTGATGAAGTATTTCCGCAGCGGGTCTCGCAGAATCTTAACTACGCCATCGAGAGCCTGGCCTGGGGCAACGCCAACTATCAGTACGAATATTCACTCCAGGTGGATGGCCAGGAACGCTGGTACAACACCGTCGCTACCGGCCAGTACGATGCCGAAGGCATGCTCAAGGCGGTCACCATCGTCCGCCGCGATATTACCGAGCGCCAGAAGGCCGACGCCGAATTACGGGAAATCAACGCCGCCCTGGCTGAGTCCAAAATCCGCGCCGAGAATATGATGCGCGAACTGGAAAAAATCCGCGATGAACTCCAGTTGGCCCTGGATGCGGCCAAGGAGGCCGACCGTATGAAGAGCGAATTCCTGGCCAGTACCTCCCACGAACTGCGCACGCCGCTCAATTCCATCATCGGTTTCCTGAAACTGGTGCTGGACGATCTCTGCGATTCACCGGAGGAGGAGGATGAATTCCTGGAACACGCCCTGCACAGTTCCAATCTGCTGCTGAGCCTAATCAACGACGTACTGGATATCGCCAAAATCGAGGCCGGGAAAATGGATATCCTGCCGGAAGCGGTCGATCTGCAGGATATGTTCAACGAAATCCATACCCTGACCCATGTTCAGACCGAGCAGAAGAAACTGTTCTACAAGACGACGCTGCCGGCGGAACGGATCGTGGTTTGGGCGGATCAACAGAAACTGCGGCAGATTTTGCTGAATCTGGTGGGCAATTCGGTCAAATTCACCTCCTACGGCGGGATCGAGCTGGCCGCCGAAATCCTGCCCGGGACCGCATCCGCCCGCATCGCCGTAATCGATACCGGCGTGGGCATCGCCCTCGACAAACAGGAGAAAGTCTTTGAAAAATTCACCCAGGCCGACGGCTCCACCTCGCGCAAGTATGGCGGCACCGGTCTGGGTCTGGCGATCACCAAAAGCCTGGTGGAACTGATGAACGGTAAAATCACCCTGACCAGCGCCGGTCAGGGCCAGGGCACCACCATGAGCTTTACCCTTCCGCTTGATGCTACCCAGCGGGCACAAACCACGGAGTCTGTAGCGGTCGCCGATTTGGCCGTCACCGTCAGCGTATGAAAAGAGGTTGACCATGGATCAGGAATTACTGGAAGAATTACGGCCGTTGTTCATCGCCGAGATGAGCCAGCGGATCGGGCAATTGCGGGAATATGTGACCAGCGCCGACATCGAGCAGGTCCGGCAACTGGCCCATAAAATCCGCGGCGCCGGCGGAACTTACGGTTTCACCGAAATCAGCCGTCACGGTTCGGTGGTCGAAGAGGCTGCCAAAATCGGGGACTGGGAAATCATCCGGGCGGGCTGCGGTGATCTGGAAACCTGGCTGACGCAAAACAATTAAGCGAAACAGGATTATCATCATGGGACACGTACTACTGGTCGAGGACGACAAATTGAATACCATCATATTCACGAAACTGCTGGAACGGCGCGGTAAGTTTCAGGTCACTCATTCCGAAGACCCGGCCACCATTCTGAATCTCTGCGGCAGCGGCACCATCGATCTGGTAGTGATGGACATATCGTTGAATAAATCCAAGTACGAAGGCAAATTCATCGACGGTATCGAGATCACCAGACTGTTGAAAAACCAGCCGGAATCGGCCACTATCCCGGTCATTCTGACAACCGCCCACGCCATGGCCGGTGACAAGGAACGCTATCTCAAGGAGGCCGGCGCCGAGGCTTACGTCACCAAACCGGTCACCGATCATGAAGGTTTTGTGGAAACGGT
>JBDRBK010000099.1:0-41874 GCA_043822705.1 Fidelibacterota bacterium | reverse complement strand
CCGGCCGGAAGAATGGATCGAACTGCTGCTTGGCAGCGGTAGCGCCCGGTCGGGATTCACCGACACCGTGGACGTGTTTTTCAACAATGAAAGTGAAATTTCCGCATTCACACTGACTGTGGCGGACTGGCCCGATTATCTGCGGATCGACACCGTCCTGGTCACCGAGCGCATGACCGGGTTCAGTTTTACCAGTACTGATCCGGGGACCGGCCCGGCACAGATCAGTGCCGCTGGTTCGGGTAATTTGCTGGCGGCCGGTGCAGGGGCGGTCTGCCGGCTGGTATTTCGCGCGCAGGCGGCTGAACCGACTATCGTCGCCCTCGATATAACCGCAGCCGATATCCGGGACGCAGCCGGGACCGGCATCAAGTGGACCCAGACCGGGGCCGGATTTGAAATTCAGGTTGACACCCAGACGCTGGTGATCGGCGGAGCCGTCGGCGGCGATACCGCCCGGGTGGTGCTGGTGCTTCATAATCTGCTGCCGGTCGCTGGTTTGCAGGTGGAATTGGCCGGGGTGGCCGCGGCGGTGACGGGAATAAAAATCGAACGCGTCACCAATCTGGACTGGACCGGCTGGAACTGGTCCAGCAGCTATCAGGATAGTGTTTTTATGTTTTCGGCGAACGATCTGTCAAATGCCAACCCGCTGTTGCCGGGAATCCGGCGGATCGCCGATCTGCTGGTGGTCCGGGCCGCCGCCGATACGACCATTGTTGTCGACTGGCCGGCAGTAACGACCGAGTTGATTGGTACTGACAGCAGCCGGTTGTACACGGAAATTATTGTCAATCCGGTCAGCCTGGGTGAACCGGATGCCGTTTTTTCAATTATGAACCTGGATCTGGACTGGTCCAACGGCCGTGGTGCATTCGAAATTCAGGTGATCAACCGAACCATGCTGACGGCCGCCTCGTTCGAGCTGTTCGATTTGCCGGAAGTTTTAACCGTGACCGGTGTGTATCCGCTGCCGGAGGGTGTCTGGCCGGATGTAATTGTCAGCGATACCACCGGCGAACGGGATAACGGCAGCGGATTCGTCAGCGTGACCGGTCCGGCGGGGCTGTCACCAGCAGCCGGTCCGTTTTTGAAAATCGAATTCGAATTTGATGTAGCTGCGGTTCCGGAAGATTTGCTGGTTATTATCGCCTCCTCGCAAGCACTAGGTCAGAATAACGAACCGTTGTCGACGATCACCGCCGGGTACGAAATATATCTGACCGCGGTCGCCACCGAAGCGAGTCCCGCGATTCCGGACAAATTCGCCCTGCATCCGAATTACCCGAATCCTTTCAATCCGGTGACGACGATACGCTATGATATTGTTGAAAACTCCCAGGTCAGGCTAACGGTTTTTGACATGATGGGGCGCGAGGTCATTACGCTGGTGAACCAGATTCAAGAGGCGGGAGAGTGGTCCGTCGATTGGGATGGTAAAAATAAATCCGGACAGTTGGTGGGCACCGGGATTTATCTCTATCGCCTGAAAGCCAACGAGAATACGGCGATCCGCAAGATGTTGCTGGTCAAATAACCGGCGATTTTCGGCCGGCGGTTGTTTTAGACAACCGCAGATTGTCTTAACTTCCGGTGCTTTTTACAGGGATATTATCCGACTATACCGGGGTGGCGGAACTGGTAGACGCGTCAGACTTAGGATCTGGTGATCTTTGGTCGTGAGGGTTCGAGTCCCTTCCCCGGTACACTTTTGTTATTAAGTAGCTTACAAGAGACAATGTGATCTGATTTGCAATTTACTTTGCAATGTAATTAAGCTCAACTTGCTACTATCACTGTGCTGCTCTTTTCATGGTTTTTAAGTACTGAATCCTGAAGATGAACACTGTTCCAATGCAATGAACAAATAGGTGGTTCAAATTACTGTGACCTGGAATTCGATCAGGATAATCCACGGGAAAACTTCAAAATTGGAGCATTTTCCTGCTGCTGACCGCTAGTCATTTCACCTGTCGTTGGTGGAGATCAGAATGTGATGAAGATCTATAATGATAATTGTCCAGGACGATGGCAGTATGTAAGCATTGCCGGTTCAAATAAAACTAATGTGGCCTTCAAAACCGCAAGAACCCGATGATGAATAATAGCAGGTTGTAACTGATACTGTAAGTTGAACTGTAAACGCTGCTATAAAGAAAAGGCCAGCAGCGGGATGGGCTGGCTGGCCTTATATGGCTCACCGGTATGGGAACTCTGCGAGCCGGTAACGGGCGTTGCACCCGTTCGGGAACCCTATCTTACAGGTTGCTCACCAGAATGTCAAGCCCGCAAATGATCAAATCTGAAAAAAGAGTCCGCAATAAGAATCAATTGACGGTACAAGCAGTTGTTCCAGATAACTTAGACCGGGAGTCGGACCATGATGATCCGAAGGGAGGTTTTGAAATTGGAGTATTTTTCCTGCAGGCTGTCGCCGGGTATTTTGGTCAGCGGTGGTTGAAATCAGAACGGGATAGGGGGCGAAAACGATAATTTTCCAGGATGGGGGCAGCGTGAGAGTATTGCCCCTAATCGTTATCTAATGATTATGATTTTTGAATTCGTCAATCGTTACGGTCAGGAACACATTACGCAGGTCTTCCCGGACCTTGGCCCAGACCTGGTGAATCGGACAGGGTTTTTCATGGGCGCATTTATTCGGCCGCAGGAAGCACTGGTTGAGAAAGGCATCGCCTTCGACCGCGTTTACGATATCGAACAGGGTGATTTCATTGGTCGGTCGCGCCAGGGCGACACCGCCGTTGGGACCGCGGTACGTTTTCAGCAGATTGTGACGAACTAGAATCTGTGAGATTTTCCCCAGGAAATGAAACGAAAGGTCGGTTTTTTCGGCAATCTGATGCAGCGGTGCATACGAGTCCGATTCCCAGTTGACCAGATAAATCACCAGTTCGATGGCGTACTCGGATGACCGCGTAATCAGCATCAGCGCAGGATCAGGGCATTTCGAATTTATGGGCGGGATCGCGAACGACCAGGACCGGACAGGCTGATTTGCGGACGATTTTTTCCGCCGTGCTGCCGAACAGAATGTGGCTGAGGCCGCTCAGTCCATGGGTCGCAATAATAATCAGGTCCACATTTTCACTGCGGCTGATTTCGATGACTTCCTTGAACGGGATGCCGTGCACGATCCGGCCGGCAACCTGCAAATCGTCTGGAAAATAGTCGCTGATGAGCTTCTGGAGCGCTTGTTCGCAATGCTGTTCATGCTCATGCTGGAGCTCGATCGGCTGGATTCCCCAGGTATATTCGGAAGGTGTTATTACCGGTTGAATGACGTGCAGTAACAGGATCGATGCATCAAATTGGCGGGCCAGGGTGATTGCTTTGGGAAAGGCGGAACGGGAATAATTGGAAAAATCAGTGGTTACCAGGATTTTTGAAATGTTAAATTGTGTTTCCATAGGCGACTAATGTTTTATTAATCATTACTTGATGGCACCGATCAATTCTTCCAGGCCCAGTTCGCGCATGGCAATCCGTTTTTCGATCACCTGTTTGGCAAGATGTTCGAGATTTTCCGACTCTAACATCTCCTTGATCTGTTCCCGGATTACCGACCATTTATCGTGCAGCGGACAGGGCTGTTCATCGGAGCAGTAATCAAGTCCGATGGCGCATTGTTCATGTTCGGGCGGGGGACCATCAACCGCCTGGACTACCTGATGGATGTAAATATCCGCTGCGGACCGCCCCAGATTTACACCGCCGTTACGACCGCGGACCGCGATCAGAAGCCGATGGCGCACCAGTATCTGGGCGATTTTGGCAAGAAATTGCTGTGGTATTTTATAGGCTTTGGCGATTTCACTGATCATGACCGGACTTGGAGAATTTTTTTCCGCCAGGTAGATCATCGCCTGGATGGCATATTCGGCTGATTTTGAGTAAAGCATTTTAATTCGGACTTTATTATCTTATTTGAACTTATAGTTCCTGATCGCTGCAATCAAGTGAATATTACGACTTGGGAGTCTGAAATAGTGGAAGTGAATAACAGGATATTCGATCCATTATTCTTGCACGATGTATTGAATACCAGCTAATTTCTGCATAATACAATACAGGTAATATACACTATGTCATTGAACATCTCGATCGAGGCCGATCCATTCGAGCCGGTAATATCAATCGGCATCGCGGCCAAAAAATTGGGTGTATCGCCCGAGACATTACGCCTCTACGAACGAGAAGGCCTGATCATTCCCTATAAAACCGGCACCAATCGCCGACTATATTCGCAGAAGGATCTGGAGTGGATCAACTGTTTCCGTATCCAGATTACCAGGAATGGATTGAATATCGCCGGTGTGCGCCTGCTGCTGGCCTTGATACCATGCTGGGAAATGAAACCCTGTACCAGCGAAGAGCAGGAGCGTTGCCCGGTCTACATGAATGGCGAAAAGGTGTGCTGGCTGACCGAAAATCGTAGTGCCGAAGTCTGTAATCGGGGCGAGTGCCGCGAGTGCAATGTTTATCGCGCTGCCTGTAAAGCGGGAAAGCTGAACGAAATGTTTTTAACGGTAAAACGATGAACAAAACTCACGAAAAAATCTGTCTGGCGATTTGGCCTGTTAACAGGTTTATTTTTACTGTTTTGCGCTGGTTGTGATCCTGGTTTAGATAAAATTACTGCGTCTGATCGGTATACCTGTGAAGGTTGCCATATCTATCAAGTAGCCCTTCAGGAATTTACCATGGAAGGGGCCACTGTTGCAGGTTGCTGTCGTGTTGGCATGAAGCCAGCCGGTTCTATTAGTGCATAAAAATAAGCTGCAGCTGCCGATAAGCCTACAAATCAGGTTCTTGATCAAGCATTAAAATAGGTGTGATTTGGAGTTCTGATCTATTTAAATTAGGACAGTTGATGAATATGGTGGCCCAACTACAAGGTTGGGCCACCGTTTAAATCCTTAAACAGTTGCTATTAAATAATATGACTGCCAATCTGAAAAAAAACATAACTGTTTTGATTATTTTATCCGGACTAGTATTAGCCGTCAAACCGGATATTTCCATCAGCACAACCGCCTTGTATCCGCGGGTAGGTATGCTGGATGCGGATGAGGCCACCTTCTGGTGCTCAGTTTTGACCTACCGCCAGTCATTCGGTTCGCGACTATCACTGGAATCGCAAATCGAAATCGGCTCGGAAACCGGCTCTCTGCCCAATCCGTTCCGTGTTTACAACCTGACCGCCGGTTTTGATCTCGGGAAAATCAATCTCGAACTGGGTCGAATTGCCACTTGGAACAGTTTCATTAGCGGTCGGGTGGATGGTGCCAAATTTAATTATTCGCTGGGCAAGCTGGGCAGCCTCGAAGTATTGGGTGGTTTTAAAGCCGTCAGCGATTTCAGCGATACTGCTTTTGTCGATAAGCAACTGTATCTGGTGTCTTGGAGCCAGGGCCGTCTCGGTAACAACCGGACAGTCATTTTCTGGACCGAAAACGATGGAGCCGAAACCAATTCTTACGCGGGTGGCAGCCTGACCCGGCCGTTACCAAGCGATATCAAACTGTATTCCAACCTGGCCTGGTCCTTGACTGACAGCAAGGCTTATCAAGCCCGCGTCCGATTGTCAAAAGCTTTTAGACAACACACGATCAGCGCCGGCTTTCGTCAGAAACGTTATTTACAGGCTGATCCCTATCCCTGGATCAATCGCAGTATTACTGCGGCTCCGATTGTTACCTTGGGAGTGACATCCCGAGTTGGTACACGGCTGATCTGGTGGAATCAATTCGTTCACCGGTTCAGCGAGTCCAATATTAATTATTTCCGCAGCACGGCGGCGGTTGGTCCGTATTCACTGTCTTTTGTCGGCGGTTATCAGGATAAACAGACCCTGTTTGGCGTTAGTGCGGGATTAAGAAAACCGGTCAGCCGGGTAGTCACTGCCGGTGGTAGTTTTTCGATCAATGCCCGGACCTATGATGATCTGATCGAGCCCCAGAAATCGATCGGACTGTATGGCTGGACCGAGTGGCAGCCGGCGCCACTGATGGCGATCCGGATATTCGGGCGGTTTCTCCGCAATCCCTACTATAATTATGACACCAGGGGAGGAGTTGTGATCAATGTGGCGCTTTAGGTTATTCCTTATCACAACCTTTTTACTGGCAACAGCCTGGAGCGGTGATTATATCATGTTCCCGCACCAGTTGCACCTTGAAGATTTGGAAATGTCCTGCAGTGATTGCCATGCCGATGTGGGTAAATCGACCGCAATCCCGCCGCGGTTACTGCCGGAAAAGGATACCTGTATTGGTTGCCACGACGGCGATACCGCGACCGAGGATTGCGAAGCCTGTCACTCAGATCCGGACGAACCGTTGCCCTTCACTGATTCGCAGCGACTCAGCGGGCTGGACTTTTCACACGCTTATCACATCGGTTCAGGTCAGGAATGCACTACCTGTCATGCCTACGTTGAAGAAGAATCGGGGGGCGGTCCCGCCAGATTATGGACCCGGTCGGATTGTCAATCCTGTCATTCCTCAGCCGCGCCGAAATCACATGCGGCTGATTGGTCCTGGCTGCACGGGATCGAAGTGATGCACCAGACCAAGAGCAGTTGCAGCACCTGTCACCAGCAGGCCACCTGTGACGCCTGCCATCTGGTTCAGAACGTCGAACCGGCCAACCATCCAGCGGCTTTCATGCTCGCCCACGGACTGGAAGCGTATGCCGCGCTGAATGATTGCAGCACCTGCCACCACCCGATAAAGGACTGCCTGTCCTGCCACCGGAGTAATCTGGTCATGCCGGTGGATCATAACCTGCCCGACTGGGCATCGCCCACGCGGGGCGGGCTGCATGGCGAACGGGCGGAACAGGAACCGGACATATGCCTGGTTTGTCATCAACCAGCAAGCGATAATACCTGTAGGCGCTGCCACGGCGGTTGAAAACGGTTGCAGCAGCAGTACATAAATTGTTCGCTTTGTCATTGAAAATTATTAATATTGGATTAACCAATAAACCATATCGTGGAGGGAAATAATGGTTAAACGAATGATACTGATTTTGGCTGCCACTGGTCTGGTCTTTGCTCAGAGCTTTGAATACGTCGGAGTCGATGGCTGTAAAATGTGCCATAAGAGCGAAGCCAAAGGCGCCCAGTTTGCCAAATGGGAAGCCGATGTGCATGCCAAGGCATTCGAAACACTGAAGAATGAAGCGTCCGCCAAGATTGCCAAGGATAAAGGAATTGCCGGTCCGGCTTGGGAAGCTGCCGAATGTCTGGCTTGCCATACCACCGGATTCGGGGCTGGCGGCTACGCCGTAAAAGATGCCAAATTCTGGGAAGCAGTCGACGATAAGGGCAAACCCACCAAGGAAGTCAAGACAATGGCCGGTCTGCAATCGGTCAGTTGCGAAGCCTGCCATGGACCGGGCAGTGCCTACAAATCCAGCAAAGTCATGAAGGATATCTTTGCCGGAACCGTCGACGGTAAGACGGTTGGTCTGATTGAACCGAACGAAGCGCTGTGCGTCACCTGCCACAACCAGAAAAGCCCGACTTTCAAACCGTTCAAATTTGCCGATCGTGTAAAGGAGATAGCCCATCCCTATCCGGCTGAACTGAAAAAATAGAGCGCCTATGATAGAATTTATACGGAGGGGGAATCCGTTGAAATTTTCAATCCTGCTGTGGATTCCCCTGATTTTACTTGGGCAGGACAATGAAACTTGTACGATGTGCCATGACGACCAAGACCTTGCGGTCCGGCGTCGCGGGTTGGAATTATCGCTGTATGTGACCGAAGCCGACCTGGAGGGCACGCCCCACGAAGGTTTTAATTGTATTGATTGCCACACCGCTTTGGAAGGTGTCGAGGATTTCCCGCATGATCCGCTGGTGGAATTGCCTGATTGCGGCAGTTGCCACGAGGACGCCCAGACGGAATTCATCGAAGGTTTCTTCCGGCCGCTACAGGAAAAAGGCTATACCTCGATCCCGACCTGTTCGGATTGCCACGGCAAGCATAAAGTCAGTTGGCAGGGACAACCGCGCCAGGCCTGCGGTGTCTGTCACCAAGATGTTCTGGACGATTTCTTCCATTCCGCCCACTGGGATCAGCAGACGGAGACCTCTGATGTAACCTGTGTATCCTGTCACTCGCCTCATAATAAACAGGAACGTGCCGATTACACACCTGGTGAATGGAAAATTCACCTGACCGAATCCTGCCGGGAGTGCCATGCCGAAAATGTTCGGAATTACGATCTCAGCGGACATTATAAACAGGTGCTGGCCGGCAATCTGAAGGCACCGGTCTGCTCCGATTGCCATGCCCGTCACCGGGTTTTGTCGCCACGCAATCCCGCCAGCGAAGTATCGGTTGCCCGCCTGGACATGGTCTGCAGCAACTGTCACCTGGGATACGAAGCTTCCATCCACCGGCCCAAGGAAAACAGCGATCCGCGGCTGGAAACCTGTGTCGTCTGCCATACCGGCCACGAAACCGAAATGGTTGGCTCCGCGCCTTCCAGCGTGTTTGATATCAAACTGGACCAGGTCTGCCTGCGCTGTCATCAGTCCACGCTGATCGTCGAGCAGGAAGAGGCCCATGGCCGGATTCATCGCGACGAACTCAATAAAGTGGCCTCCGGGGAACCATCCAATTGCGGTAACTGCCATACCTATCATTATCTGGCACCCAACCACCCCGCCGATCGCGCCCTGGAAAAATCCTGCGCCGACTGCCACCCTAAAGAGCAGCAGCAATACCAATTATCGAGTCACTACATCTCCTATCAGAAAGGACATCTGGAAGCGCCGACCTGTATCACCTGCCATGACGAGCAGCGAATCCAGAAGGCTAATGAGCGATTCATGGGGGAGTCGATCGTTGTGCTTTGCGCCCGCTGTCATTCCGACCGTGATATGACCATGAAGTTCCAGCTCAACCCCAATGTGCTGGAAGGCTATAACACTTCTTATCACGGGCAAATGTACCAGTTGGGTTACCAGGGTGAAAAATTCGCCACCTGTATTTCCTGCCACGATAATCATTCCATTCTACCCAGTAATCATCCCCAGTCCACGATCCACAAATCGCATATTGTGGCCACCTGCTCCCGTTGCCATACCGATGTAAATGAGAATTTTGTCCAGTACCTGCAACATTACACACCGATGATGGCGGAAGAAAATCCGGCCCTGAATTTCATCCACAAAGCGATGGTGGTTCTGCTGACCAGCGTTCTGGTGATTTTTGGCGGGCACACAATACTGTGGCTGATTCGGCTACTGATAAAACGGATTATGCACGGCCCGATCGCCAAACCGCCCAAGTCCAATCACCGGGTCCGGCGCTTTACACCGGAGCAGCGCGCCCTGCATGTGGGGATGGTTTTAAGCTTCCTGACGCTGGCGATGACCGGTCTACCGCTGAAATACAGTCATTCCATACTGGCGAACTGGTTTGTTCACAACGTGATCGGTTTCGGTACCGCCGCCATCGCCCATCGTGTCGGCGCCGGGCTGATGCTGCTGGTTTTTGTATTCCACCTGGGAATCATGTTCAAAACGGCGTTTGTGAAAAATAAGAAGGGCGTGTTTTGGGGGCCGGACAGCCTGGTGCCGAACTGGCAGGATTTCAAGGATTTTTATAATCATGTCCTGTATTTCATCGGCCTCAGGAAAGCGGAACCCAAATTTGGACGCTGGACCTATTGGGAGAAATTCGATTATTTCGCCGTGTTCTGGGGCATGTTCGCTATCGGTGCCTCGGGATTGACGTTGTGGTTCCCGCAGATTTTCTCACGCTGGTTCCCCGGTTGGATGATCAATGCGGCCCACATCATTCATTCCGAAGAAGCACTGCTGGCAACAGGTTTTATCTTCACGGTGCATTTCTTCAACACACACCTGCGCCCCGGTACTTTTCCCATGGACGAGGCAATCTTTTCCGGCCATCTCACCGAAGAACGTTTCGAAGAGGAACGGCCCCTGCAGAAAGAAGCATTGACAGTGGTCCAGTACCAGGCTATGCTTACCAATCCCTTACCTGGCTGGAAACGGTTGATATTCCGGATTGCGGCCTACAGTTTCCTGTTGATTGGACTCGCCCTGTTGGTGTTGATATTGGCCGGCACATTTTCCTAAATTCCTACTTCAGAGATATGAGTGAGTCACATTAGTCATTTAAAACTTGATAAACTGATCCCGGTTTTGCCGATAGCAGTATCGTTGCTTTCAGGAAATATTGAGTAATTGATCATTAATAATCATCGATGAAGCAAGTCATAATTACAATTATTAAATATGACCCTTTACAATGATTCATTTTGAACATCTGGATTGGTTTTACTTTGAGTGAACGGTTCTAACAGTCATATTAATTTCAATAAGCGGGTGTAATTATGGTTACGACTTGTCGTCCAGTGCAATTAATCATGGTAATTCTTACTGCAAGTTTCCTCTGGGCTCAGGATTATGATGAGGATTTTAGCAGTGAATCTTGCCAGGAATGCCATGGTGAAGTATCCATTGAGGAATCAATCCATGCGGAATTGGAATGTCTGGATTGCCATCAGGTAATTCAGAAACTTGGAATCGATCATTCAGACGGTTATGAAACTGATTGCCAGGATGTATGTGAATCCTGTGGAGCCTGTCATGAGGAAGCCAGTGAAGAGTATAATACCAGCGCTCATGGCATATCGATCTGGCGGGAAGATTCTGACATGGATGCGGCATACTGTTACAGCTGTCATGGTAGCCACAATATCTTGCCGGCCACAGATTCTGAATCTCTGACCTATCCCCCGAAGCTGGCGAATACCTGCGGTCAATGCCATGCCCAACCCGAACTAGTCGAAAAGTACAATATCCCTGACCTGCACCCGGTAGAACTGTTTTCAAAAAGTTATCATGCGAAACAATTGGGTGAAAATGGGAATCTATTGGCTGCAACATGCAATGATTGTCATGGCGTGCATGACATCAAAACCAATACCGATCCCACTTCGACCATAAGCCATTCAAATATATCTACTACCTGTGGCGTATGCCATGATACCATTTATGCGTTATATACCAAGAGCGTGCACTGGGAGGCACTGGCCCGGGGTGAAAGAGAATCTCCCAGTTGTATCGATTGTCACGGTGAACATGAAATTGTGGATATTCATGATCCCAGTTCACCGGTTTCAAAACGGAGTGCCGCCGAAAAGACCTGCGCCCGCTGTCATAATGATGAGCGGATGATCAGCAAGTATGGCTTGATGACAGGTAAAGTTTCAAGTTATCAGGATAGTTATCATGGATTAGCCGTAATAAAAGGCGACGCAGATGCTGCTACCTGCTATGATTGTCATCTGGCCCATTACATTCTGCCCGTCAGCGATCCCGGTTCCGCAATTCATAAGTCCAATTTACGTGAAACCTGTGCTGAATGTCACCCGGGAGCTACCGAAATATTCTCGCAATCCTATACCCATCAGTCCGTTATTCTTGCCGAAAAACCGGTGGAATACTTTGTTAAAATCGTCTATATTTTTCTGATTGTAGTGGTGATCGGTGGTATGTTAATGCACAATCTTATCATATTTGTAGAGCTGCTGATCCATAAGTACAAAAATGAAGAACCCCAGGATTACATCCAACGCTACACCAAATCACAAGTCTGGCAACATGTCATCCTAATAATATCCTTTTTTACGTTGGTGATTACTGGGTTTGCCTTGAAATATCTGGACACATTCTGGGCAGACTTGCTGGGGAAGATTGGTTTGACCGAAACGGTACGTGGAATAGTCCACCGGGCAGCCGCAATTCTGTTGATTGCACTTTCAATTTGGCATTTTGTTGAAGTTATTGTAACAAAACGCGGCAATCAGTTTTTCAAGGCACTATTGCCAGCAATCAGCGATTTCCAGGGTTTTTATCAGTTGATGCTCTACAGTATGCACCTGACCAAGAATGAGCCGCAGTTCGACCGGTTCGATTACACTGAAAAAGCTGAATACTGGGCGCTGATCTGGGGAACAATCGTAATGATTATCTCGGGATTTATTCTCTGGTACCCGGTATTCTTTACCCAGTATTCACCATTATGGATGATTAAGGTTGCCGAAGTCTTCCATCTGTACGAAGCATGGCTGGCGACCTTGGCAATTCTTGTCTGGCATTTCTTCTTTGTGATGCTGCATCCCAAGGAATACCCAATGAGCATGACCTGGCTTCATGGGCGGATGACAATTGCCGAGTACAAACACAAGCACCCGGTCGATTATCAACGGATTATGGAAGAAGTAGCTGCCATTGAGGAAGGTATAACAACAATTGAAGACGTTTCCTTCCAAGCTAAAGAATATTACGAACGACATCATTCGGAATAATGGTGACGGAATCCGGCAAATATTAGCCAAGTAGACATTGAGTCTTGGAAACATATATCTGATAAACTCATAAACCGCAGATTTTGGCTATGCGCTTAGGTCTATCAGCCTTACCAATATAGTAAAAATACAGGCTATGATTTTCGTTCCGGGATTCATCATCTGATCCAGCGGGAGTTCCCTGTCCGTCATAGTGGGGGTGAGAGCCACAGCTTGTGTTTTCCTGACGCGGGAATGTGATCGTAGTGTCAGAAAGTTGCAGGACAAGCGAAGCTTGTACTTTGAAAACGACCATATCTGTGAAGTCGTGGGTATCTATACTATATCATGAAAAAAGAACATAATTAAAGACACAATTAGAATTATGCTCGATTAAATATTAGCTAGCACTAATTTAGAAAATTGTAAAAACCATGCCAAGGAGCTCGGTTAGAGGCATATAATTGAATACTGGTATATATTGCGAAAGGTATTATTGCTGTGGTAACATTATATATGTTTCAATACTTCATTACGGTATCATTTACACCTGATACCATAATAAAATGGGGGTAACATGAAAATTCATTCCAATCGCTTCCGCTTCCTCAATGGTTTTTTAACTACCATTATGCGTGCATCGGGACTTTTGCTTTTCATCCAATTAATAGCAGGCTGCAGCAATCAATCGCCAGATATTACGATTGAACTTTATTGCTTTAGCGCGATGAGAGATGTGATGGAAGAGCGTATTCTGCCGGCCTTCAAAGAGTTGCAGAAATCCAATGATAATCTGAATGTTGAAATTCATACCCGCTATGGTGGTTCAACAATGCTAACAAACCACCTCATCACTAGGGAAAATATAGATATCGCCATTTTAGCCTCGGAGATCGATGCGCTACGATTGTACAATCATGGTGTATTGTCAGAAGCGTCTTGGTTGAAATCACCCTTCGAAGGCACTCTTGCTTACACTCCCATCTTAATATTATACAATCCCGCAGAACTTGACTCCATCACAGATTTCGATGATTTGGCGCAACAGAATACTCAGCTGATTATGTGCAATTCCAATTTCTCAGGCCTGGGACAATGGACTGTGTTAGCCTTATATGGGGCTTTTAAGTATTCAACGCGAGACGAACACCTGGCCATCCTACGCATGCGGCAAATATGGAAACAAGTAAACCTGAAACCAGCATCAGCGATCCTTGGGCGCCAGCAGTATATTAACGGTCGGGGCAATACCATTATCACATATGAATCGGAAATAATAAATCCAAGTGATGGACGTGTGATGGGTGGTACTGTCGTCGTTCCCAAATGGACCATTATGTGTGAACCCAAAGCTTTGAAAATCGACCAGCAAAGATCTCCTGAAAAAGAAGAATCAGTGTCTGATTTCATGGCGTTTTTATGGGGTAACGAGGCACAAATGGCGTTCGTTGAATATGGATTTCGCAGTTTGGATGATCGTCTATACATTAATAATGAACGATTCAATGATCTTCACATGATTTTCACTCTGGACAGTTTAGGTGGTGCTTCTCAGGCAAAATATCAGATACTCGAAGGTGTCTGGACGGAAAAGGTTAAATCCTTCACTGAATAGTCTATTGTTTTCTACTCTCTGATTGGTATCAATCGATTATAGTATGAATCTGCGGTTAATAATCACCGCGGTTTTTATTGACGTTGTCTATTGGAATGCCGTCGACATGAAAAAATTATATATTACGGCAGGACCGCGGTTATCTCCAAATCCACGATTCCTATTATGATTCATTGACTATGCGAATTGAATTTTTGTCACATGGTGGTGCAGATTCTGAAACCATCGTTCAACTGAAATATTTGCAGCTTAATCCGATGGGATATAAAAAAGTCCGACGAATTAATCACCCAACCACTGGAAATATATGGGCAACAGCAAGGTTTTGATAATCACTTAGTTCAGTAGTCCAGAAAGCACGGCAATATCATGCACTGATGGCCAATATCCGATGGATTGTAATTGAACAGCCTGCAAAAATTAATTCATTTGACAACTTGGCAAATTCAAGGGCCATATTGGTCGGGTTATAATGACTATTGTTCGATCAGGTATTATTTCCCGATTGATCATAATTGCTGTGCACATCTCTGGCATAAATAAATCGATTTCTGATCAATTTCCTCTACATATGTTGCCGAACGCATAACGCAATCCAGCCTGTTACAGTGCAGTATCCCGAACATATGTCCCAGTTCATGGATAATACACTTGGTCAATCGTTGTTCGAATAATTCTTGATCATTGGGCATTCCGTAAAATTCGTTTTTGAGACGGTAATCCGATATTACTCCAGCGCGCCCGCCCAAATAGGCTTGACCAAATATAAAGGTCAGCACCGGGATATATATATCAACCCCGGTTAGACCAATGATTTTATCATTATTCTCAACAGATAATTCCAGTAGATGAGCTAAAATATCATTGGCCGAGTATTGTACCCGGTCCGGATTAAAATATCGGCTCAGGTCGAAATGCTGCTCTTTGATTCTGGTATGATATTTAAATTGTTGTTGAATAATATCCTGCAGTTGAAGCAGCAGATGATCGATCTCGATTGAAAAGGGAACCAAGTATATTGTACCGGAAGTGACCATAATACTCGATTACAAACAGGATGAAATCTTTCCCACCTTTTAACTACAAGAATTGGTCGGTAATTTAATAGCTGGCAACTGCTTGACTGGGATTCTGGTTCACGGCTTGTTAATACCATATTTATTGATCTTGTTATAAAGGGTAGCACGATCAATCCCCAGTGATTTGGCAGTTTTGGAAATATTCCAATCGTACTTATTCAGAATCCGTTGAATATGGTTTTTTTCAATTTCAGTGATACTTTCCGTGCTGGTATCAATTAACTCATCGGCGATTGGTAAATCTTTCTGTTTGATGGTATCGCCTTTACATAAAACAATGGCCCGCTCAATTATATTTTCCAGTTCGCGTACATTACCCGGGAAATCATAGCGGGACAACGCTTCCAGAGCAACGGCCTCAATTTTCCGGACTGACCGATTCATTAGCTGGTCATATTTTTTAATAAAATGATCGACCAGGGCAGGGATATCTTCCCGGCGTTCCTTTAAAGATGGAACATGGATATTAAATACGTTCAAACGATAATACAGATCCTCCCGGAACATACCTTCCTTCACCATGTTCTTTAAATCCCGATTAGTGGCGGCGATTACCCGGAAATCTGATTTGATTTCCTTACTGCCACCAACCCTGGTAAAGGTTTTGGATTCCAGGACCCGCAACAGCTCAATCTGCATCTTGGATGAGACTGTTGCAATCTCATCCAAAAATAATGTCCCACCGTTGGCCATTTCAAATTTACCTTTACGGTGATAGCTGGCCCCGGTAAAAGCACCCCGCTCATGACCAAACAACTCGCTTTCCAGCAAGGTTTCGGTGACGGCACCGCAGTGAACGATAATCATGGGAAAATAACGGCGATTGGAATTAATATGGATAGCATGGGCGATCAGTTCCTTACCGGTGCCGCTCTGCCCGGTTATGATGACCGTCGAATCTGTTCCGGAAAGCACTTTCACCTGTTCAAATACTTCCATCATGGCCGGGCTGTTGCCGACTATGTTTTCAACATTTTCCAACTCCCGTGGTTGTTCTTCGGTAATTTTAGTCCCGGATTCAGTTACCACAATTTCAGATGCCTTGTGAATTATCTGTGAGAGTTGATCCGGGTCGAATGGTTTACAGATATAATCGTAGGCACCGTCTTTCAGTGCCTCTACTGCCGAGTCAACTGAGGCGAAGGCGGTCATGATAATCACAATTGCTTTATTATTGGTGGCCTTGATGCGACGGTGTAATTCAAGACCATCCATCCCCGGCATTTTTATATCAATCAGAATAATTTGGAATTCCTTATACTCCAGTTTCTGGAGCGCTTCAACAGCATTGCCCGCATTGCTGACATCATATCCATCGGCGGCAAACCAGTTGCTCAATGAATCCCGGACCGAGAGTTCATCATCGACAATAAGAATGGAAAGTTTATCCCGCATTGGAAATATCCTTGGTTTTAGTGTAAACCGGCAACGTTATTACAAATTTTGTACCTTTGGTTAATTCTGATTCCACCTCGATACGACCTTTATGCCGTTGAACGATGCCGTAAGTAACTGCCAACCCGAGTCCCGAACCGGCGCCATCCTTTTTCCTGGTAAAAAATGGTTCGAAGATGTGATCCTTATCCTCAGATCGGATTCCTGAACCATTATCAGTAATCGTAATATTTACTTCCGATAAATCATCATTATTGCCAGATGTGAAAGTCACCCGGCCTTCTCTGGTAATTGCTTCGATGGCATTAACCAGGACGGCAATGCATATCTGCTTGATCTGGTTTGGATTACACTGGATCAGGTCGGCGATAGCGGAAAAATCAGTTTCAAAATCTACCTGGGCCACTTTGAAGGAATGTTCCATTAAGGTCTGTGTTTCCACCAGAATACTGTTCAGTGGTACAATTTCATGACGGGACGGTTCCTGGCGTGAAAAATCCAACAGTCCCTTGACGATATTACCACAGCGCTTGGTTTCCGATTCGATCATCTCCAAATAACCGAAAATATTCTGCATATCCTCAGGATCAACCGGATCTTTTTTCAGCAGGCGAGCAACCAGCTTGGAATACGTTAAAACACCTGACAGGGGATTATTGATCTCGTGCGCCACCGACGACGACAGTTTGCCCAGAGAGGCCATGCGTTCAATCCGGATTAATTCATTCTGTGTCCGTTTAATTTCTTCGGTTTTTATTCTGACTGTCTCTTCCAGGTCCTTGGACCAGCGTCGCAGTTTTTTGTTGGCCTGACCCAATTCATCCAGCATATTATTGAAAGCCGTGCCCACATGCGATACATCGGCATCCTTAAAATCCTGCACCGGTATACGGATATCCAGATTCCCTTTGGCTACTTCATTACTGGCCCGCACAATATGGGCCATGGGACGGTGAATAGTGCGCTCGGTAAATGTTACCATGATTATTATGCTGGCAAGAATGAATACTGAAACCAAAGCAAAATAATATATTTCCGAAGATGCCCTGGTCTTATCGATCTCTGAAAGCGATAGTTTTATCTGCAATAATCCCAGAATAGGATCATCACCACTATGAATATGACAGGCCGTATTAGTGCAATTCGGTTCATTCAGAATCGGGGTGGACAATTTGAGAATCCGACCGATATTGCCAATCCGGGATATAGTATAAAACTGTTCAGGAGAATAAGATTCGGCATCGATTTGATGATGGATCTGCTCTATTTTTTCAGCGATGTTCTGCTCCGATTCAAGTCCTGACAATTGACCTGTGGCATGTTTAAGATTACCTTGCTGGTCGTAAATATCAATCTGCAACAAACCCGACAACTTTGTTAACTCGACAATGATTTCTCGAAGTTCGGTATTGTCATTGATCAACATGGATTTATGCAGGGCGCGGTTGATTATAAAAGATACCCGATTACCGCACTGCCGGATGATTTTTTCGGACTGGTTGCGGTTTACACTGAAAACGACATAGGCCAGAAGACTGAAGAAAACCAGGGAAATGGATAGCAAGGAAAGGATTATACGCCGATAAATCGAGGACCTTGTGCTAATCTGTTCCGGTTTCATTAGTAATATTTAATCAACTCCGCCCAAATTTACATATATATTAGCCGTCTTAAAACAACTCCCCGGCTAATGAAATTGATGGGTGCCGCGTGATAATTTATCAACCAGGTGCTTGAGCGCCGGCCTCGTCAGGGTAATGGTTTTTCGCTGGTAAGCCTGCAGGGTTTCAATCATCGCCGGTGGAGGAATGGATCGGGCCTGGTAATCATTAGAAATTGTGGCATGAATCAACCTGGTGTCATCAATCAATTGTTTGATATACTGTTGTTTGGTCAACCAGGTATTCTGATTTAACACGCCTTCCACCGGCTCCATTTTCAGTAACCAGAGTTGTTCTAACGGAAGTTCCCTGATTATTTCCAGATTGTTTTTTTCATCTTCGGACAGGAGTGGATTTATGGCAATCACTTTTCCACTGAAAGGAAGTTTCAGGTTCACTAATCCATCGGCTGTAGTCAGCCAGGCAAAACTGCTATTAGCTGTCAGCAGTGCATTAACATCCTTGGTAATTATCCGGCTGATATCGTTCCACAGGCTAAAGAATAAATCGTCCAATCCAGTGAGCACCCGATTCCGACTGACACGTTTAATCCAGACATGATTCGGATAATATTGCACACCGGCGACAAATGAATCTGTCGCCGGTGACTTAAAATTAATTTTAATCAATCTCTGTGATCGCGACTCCTCAACCCCTACTGCTATAGCGGGTTTGGTAACTCTGGAATGGATATCACAGGTCTCGCATTCAAAATTCAACCGGCATAATTGGTAGTCCACAACACCGGCCTCCATCCAGATACACTTTAGATTTTTCGCTTTCACTATTCTACCTGATAAAGATCAGCTGGTTATCACTCAGTCTTGTTGGCATCAATGAATTCAGTCTGAAATTCAGCCCAGATATCCGCGGGCATCTGTTCCAGCGCCTGATCCACCAGGGCACCACCGTCCTGGAGTACTATCAATTCCGGATTATAACCGTATTTACTGGTCGAGAAAGCAAAGAAATCCTTCAAGCGGTCAAATTCTGATTTAATCCACTCTTCGGCTTTCTTTGCAAACAATAGTTTGCCGACCTCATGTTTCCAGTTATCCGGTTTAATCATGTAGAGCCAGCCTTGAGAATAAAAATTCTCATTCGATTCAAATGATCTGGACAATTTACGGTTACGCTGCCCGACGACACCGGAGATAGGAGAGTAAATTTTCAGCTGTTTCCCATCCTGCTCCAGCAGGCTGATCACATCCCCCCGACTGATACTATCACCGGGATTTCTTAATTCACGATAATTCACCGGTCCGGTGGCCGACAACAAGAATGTATCAACCCCGACCCGGGCCATACCAGATGATTCCAGAAAAGCCCAGGAATGGGTCGGATCCAGGAAGACACCCTCGGGAATACTGCCTGTGATCCGTTTCACTGCAGCCTGAATTGTGGAAAAACCAAGCACCGGGGAAAGTCTGACTGGTGAATTTAGGTAGCGCCAGAAAGGAATAACCAGCAGCAGAAACCCGATTACGATTAAATATTCGATTCCTTTGGTGGCAAAAATATTGGTATGAACGAAATTTTCCATTTTTATACCCTTAATCAGTTGATATTTTAACTGCTCTGGTTGCCGGAATAGCATGATTCAAAACAGGCATGCGGTTGACAATCCAGCGAAAAACCCAGATTTCGATGAATATTATCGCCAAGGTCACCACTATTTCCATCCAGGTAGGAACATACCGTACAGCCGCATCCCAATGAAAACCGATTACGGTCACATTTAAGCGGTTAAGGATGATTCCCACCAGTGTCAGTACTGAGGCGATTTTTACAAGGATCAGATTTTGTTGCTTAATACTGCTGATAAACAGGATCATTGGCAACAACACGAAACCAATTATTTCCAGCAGGTACCAGTTCCCGAAACCAGTCGAAAGCTGGGACCACTGCTGTTCATGTGCCAGAATCAATAGTTTCAGAAACAGATAAACGAACATTGCTCCGGCACAGACTTTGGCAAGTCCGAATAACAGTGCATTGTGATGTCGATGATCATCTTTGGAAACCTGGTGGGAAAATACCCGGTAGGTAATTGAACCTTCGAAGATGACCATCGATAGTCCGGCAAATATGCTGGATACGAAAAACAGGATCGGGATGAATTCCGTGTACCATAGTGGATGAATCTTATCCTTGGCCATCAGATAGGGGGCCCCCAAGCCGGACTGGTGCAAAGTGGATAGGGTAATGCCGAAGATAACAGCGCCAACAGTCAGGCTTTTAAGGATTCGCCGGATCCGTTCCATCCCCAGCCATTCGGCGATGGCCGGTGAGAATTCTATCAAGGTGGCAAACATATAGAGCATGAAATGCCAGGCTACCAGAAACAGTACACTGCTGGTACCGAATGAATTACCTATGATCGGATTTATTACATTCCATGGGCGTCCCAGATCCAATAGTAAGGCTCCCGCATAAAACAGGTAGGCCAGGAAGCCATTTAATACCGTGACCCGCACTATTGGCTCGTATTTTTTAATATTTAGTACATAAACCATAAAAGTTAATACGTAGGCTCCGCCGGCAAAAGCCACTCCGGTAACCACATCAAAGCCAATCCACAGGCCCCAGGGGACGGTTTGCGATAAATTGGTTACCGCTCCCAAACCCTTCCAGAACCGGATGAAGATGATGATCAATCCCAGAATAATCACCGGGACCGAAATCAGATTAAATGGTGTAAATATTTCCCCTTTCGGCTTTAATTCGTTAAGCAGAAAGCGGCCTAAACTTTGTGATCGCACACCGTCTGCGGTAATGCTATCGGAATGGTTCATAACTCTTCCCCCTGATTATCAGTTTGCTCTCCATTAGTCGATTTGTATAATCCCAGCAGCATCATCGGCCATAGAACAAAAATGGACGGTACGCTGTACAGGAAACCCTTGGTCAGCTTGGGATAGGATTCCTTTTGAATTCCGGTATTGAATCCCAGTTCATCAAAGGAGACCGCCGACAGATACAAGATTCCCGTTCCACCAGCCTCTTCTTCACCATAGATATGATCGTAGTACTGATCCGGGTTAATACTGATTCTGCGCCGGGCTTCTGCCAATAATTCCCGCCTGGTCCCAAACAGGATTGCTTCATTAGGACAGTTTTCGACACAAGCGGGAAGTTCGCCCTCCTGCTGGCGAGCCCAGCACATGCTGCATTTTTTTATGCTGGGGACAGGACTGTCGTATTCAAATTTCGGGATTTCAAACGGACAGGATATCATACAGTAGCGACAACCCATGCATTTTTCTTCCCGCCAGACGACCGGACCATCATCAGTCTTGTTCATGGCCTTGGTCAAACAGGCAGCATCGCAGGCTGGTTGATTACAATGGAAACACTGCTTTTTTACATATATTTCACCTCGTGATGTATCATAACAGTTAACCACGGTCAATTGTTCAGTAGTCAAATTACGATTTACACCGGCTTCAGGGTAATCCCCCGGCTCGGGAAGGTTATTTGCTTCAGCACAGGCATATTCACATGACTGGCAACCCTCACATAGAGTTGTGTCAATCAGTATGCCTTTCATTTCGACCGATGGTTTCACTGTCTTGGCGTTCAGTGACCGGGCTCCGATCAAACTGGTACCAGTAACACCCAATGCCTTAATGAAATTTCTTCTATCGATACTCATTCATTAACTCCCATTGTCCTATAATAGTTGGGTTTGCAGCAGCAGATTAAACCCTGCCCACTGCGAATTCACGATTTGTTGCCAATTAGTATTTAGGATTGCTGGTCCAAAAATTCCACTTGGAACTTCTGCCAGGTCTCCTGACCAGAATATTCCAGAACTTTTTCAGCAATTTCCCCACCATCCTGCAGAATGGTGGCATAGGCACTTGATGATCCGTCCCCACTCATTAAGTAGGCGAAAAACTCCTTTAGACGGATAAATTCCTTTTCAATCCATTTGGAAGCAGTACGCCCCAGGTGAAGGTTTTTTGTTTCCTCTTCCCAGTTAGCGGGCTCCAGTTCGTAGATCCACCGGTCCTTATAAGGCAAGCCCAGTGCATTTTGCGGATTATTCAGAATCTCGGGATTAATCCGCTTTACCCTGCCTGATATCGGAGCCGCAATCGTCAGTTTTTTTTCATCCTGCTCGAGATTCAACAATGCTTCGTTCTGAATGATTGAAGCATTATTACCGGAAGCCGATATTCTGGTCACACGGCCGATTATGTGCTTTAAAAAATCATCAAGACCAACCCGCACTAGGCCTGTTTCTATCAGGTAAGCCCAAGCGTGTGACTTAGCAAAGTAGATACCCTGGGGTACCAGCACCCGGTTTTGTCGCAGTTGAAATGTTTTATTGTGAAGGATGGGGCTTTTCTCAATCACACGTTTTCTTCGTTTTTTGAGGTAATAATCGATACTCAGACAGGCTAAGACGAATATTACCAATATGATGACACTCATGGCACACTTCCTTTATGTTGCTGAAATAGAATCAGCAATTGATGTGCCACATGGAAATATATTTCATAAACAACATATTAATATGGACATATAGCATCACTACTATAAGAATATTAATATTGATTAGTGTCGAGTAATACTACAGGCTATTACCAGTCGAAAGATTAATACAGCAAAATACAAGAGCTTATGAGCACTGTAGCAGAATGCTACAGTGTGGAGATATACAGCACTCGAGCGACCGGACCGGGGGAATCCGGCCCGCCCGACCGCTAGCAACGGTCAATGATTTACAATAGTCGTTGCTACCGGTCCTTGTTGCGGGCAGATCGGTGTGCGGAGGATAATCAGGTTGCAGCGGTCGGGCTCAGCAACCGCTGAGAGCTAACCTAAGTTGGCTGCCACGAATTCCCAGTTGACCAGGTTCCAGAAGCTTTTCAGGTATTCCAGGCGGGCATTCCGGTAATCAACGTAGTAAGCGTGTTCCCAGACATCGACGGTCAGCAGTGGCTTTTTGTCAGTGGTAAGCGGTGTGCCGGCATTGGCGGTATTTACTATCTCAAGCCCACCGGCGGCGTTTTTCACCAGCCAGGTCCAGCCGGAGCCGAAATTGGTAGCCGCCGAAGCGGTGAATTTTTCCTTGAAATCAGCGAACGATCCGAAAGCCTTGCCGATCGCCTTGGCCAAAGCGCCGGCTGGTTCGCCGCCGCCTTTGGGACTGAGGCAGTTCCAGTAGAAGGAATGATTCCAGACCTGGGCGGCATTGTTGAATATCCCACCGGCGGGTGCCTGCTTGATGATCTCGACCAGCGTCAGATTTTCAAACTCGGTACCGGGCTCGAGTATATTCAGATTGGTCACATAGGCCTGGTGGTGCTTGCCGTAATGATAGGCGATCGTTTCCCGGGAAATATGTGGTTCCAGGGCCGTATCGCCCCAAGGCAGTTTTGGTAATTGATGTTCCATTTTTCTGTTCTCCTGATAAATTGGAATTTAAATGCAAATCAGCCGAAAAGACAGTAAGTGCGGGTCACGGGGAAGGGCGAACCCCGCCACCCGCTGGTGCGCAAACAAGCTTACAGGTCGCTTGCGTGTTTATTCAAATAACTGGCGACGCCTTCGGCGGTGTCTTTCATTCCATCCTGACCATCTTCCCAGCCGGCGGGACAGACTTCGCCATGCCGCTGATTGAATGTCAGGGCGTCCACCATCCGCAGCATTTCATCGACATTCCGCCCCAGCGGCAGATCATTGATCACGGCATGCCGCACGATTCCTTCTTCATCGATCAGGAATGAAGCCCGCAGGGCGACGCCGCCACCGACGGAAGTATTGAATTCGCCGGCATCGGTGGCTACGAAAGCTTCTTCCGATCCCACCAGCACGTCGTAGGCGCGGGCGATGGATTTGTTCAGGTCGGCAATCAGCGGATAACGCACATTGCCGATTCCACCGTTCTTTTCAACGATATTTTTCCAGGCCCAGTGACTGTACTGGGAATCGACCGAGCAACCCAGTACCTGGACCCCGCGTTTCTCAAATTCGGCTAAGCGATGATCGAAAGCGATGATTTCGGTCGGACAGACAAAAGTGAAATCCAGGGGATAAAAGAACAGGACCACTTTTTTGCCTTTATAGTCGGCCAGATTGATTTCCTTGAAAGAATTGTCGGGCATGATCGCCTGGGCGGTGAAATCGGGGGCGGGTTTGGTTACCAGCATTTTATTTCCTCTTTTACGTTAGTTTAGTGTTTGACAATTTTTGCAGATACCGGTGAGTTCGAGCCGTCCGCCGGTTATAAGGTGGTCGCAATTGGGACTGAATTGGTTCAGCAGGTCGTCGATTGAGTGCTGAACATCGAATATATTTTGGCATTCGGAGCAAGTGAAGTGAACATGATCGTGGAGATTGCCGTCGTAGTGCACGCAACCTTCAAACTTGACCGCCCGGACCTGCCGGTTTTGGACCAGCTGATTCAGGTTGCGATAAACCGTGCCCAGACTAATATTTGGTATGGATTTCCGGGCTTGCTCATAAACCCAGTCGGCGGTGGGGTGAACCGGGTTCAACCGCACGATATTCAATATTTCTTCCCGTTGTCGGCTGTAGCGCATTGTTGCTCCTTTTGTTACCGTCGAACTTAGAATATTATTTAATACAAATCAATAACAGTAATCGTTACTAATTGCTATAATAATTGACGGCTTTACTTTAGCGAGTGAGTTAACAAATCATACTCTGATTATTTCAGATACAACGAGGTCGTAAGTGCCTTATGTCAACCTATTGAATAATTGCCGATATGTGCAATGCCCGAGCTAAGTGGCGATTGAGATGCGGGCGCCGGCAGCAACAGTCCCTTCAAGCACTTTATTAGGCATTCGACTTCGTTCTTGGTCTGAACCCTGGTAGAAACATTGGAGTTTGGCTTCGATATTCGATGTACTCATCTCCCAAACGCTTCATCAGTTCAGGCTCCTCAATCTGCTTCAGTTCCCACACATTGATCAAAATGAATAGTGGCGTGAAGAAGAACACGAGCGAAACAGAGTTGACACCGAATCCTACGCCGAATAAAAACAGGACGACCCCCGTAAGCATCGGATTTCTGGTGTACCGATAGGGGCCGGTCTTAACCACTTGAGGGGGCGGATTGAAGGGCACCGGCGTTCCCCTCACTTTCAGAAAATGAAACGCAGACCAAGCGGTAATTGCAACCCCTAGCGTCATCACTGGTATTGATAGTGGAAGCCTGGCTCCTTCAGGCAAAAGGCGGGGCAGATGTAGCAGCCTGTCGACAATGATTGCGGCGAACACAAACAATGTCGCGAACGTGCAGAAGATCATCACACCGATCGGCGTAAGAAGTGTCCGGGTCTTTTTGGTGCCCGTCGCTGCCCGGTGGAGGAAATTGATCCAACTTTCTTGTAATCCCATCTCGCTCAACCCTTTCTGTGGGTAACCACTGTAGGTATCAGCCTAAAAACTATTTATGAAGAATTATTGCGAGGTTATGAAAAATAATATTATCCCTCTCATCACTGCTGAATATATCGCTCAGATATTTCTGAATCAATAAAGTTACCGCTACTTAACTGTTCCGGGATAGTGCACCGGTGATGTATTCAGTTCAAAATATCATTCCAATTGGTGGAAGAATTGATCTGCGGTGCAATGGGTTGTGGACCGGCGGGAATGCCGGTACTGTTAATTAATTACCACATCAAATTGGCAGCCATTTTAAATTCATTTACTTATATTTTAATCAAGTTGAACGCTGAAACTGAATGGGGAATCGAATGAATATTTTGGACAGTGGAACCGGTGAACTGATTCAGCCACCGGATTTGGACGCCTTCCGGGAGTGGAACCGCACCCAAAAATCCAAGGCGCTGGTCGACAAAGTAATGACCGAGCAGGAGGCGATCGTTACATTCCTGAAGGATGGCGACTATATCGGGATCGAACTGTACGGCACCGTGCGGGCGCCAATGTCGCTGGTGCGGGAAGTGATCCGCCAGGGTTATAAGGAATTACGCTGTGCCGGCCAGGGTGTCTATGAATCGGATCTGCTGGCGGCTGCCAATGCGATCAAAAAACTGGACTGGACCTACATCGGGTTCGAGGTCTACGGACTCTCCGCCAGCGCCCGGCGCTCGGTGGAGGGGGGCTATGTCGAAAAGGTGGTGGAATGGTCCAATGCCGCCCTGTCCTGGCGTTTCAAGGCCGCCGCCATGGGCGTGCCCTTCCTGCCGACGCGGGTCATGCTGGGCACCGACACATTCAAGTACAGCGCCGCCAAAGTGGCCGAATGTCCCTTCACCGGGATGAAGGTCTGTCTGCTGCCGGCGTTGATCCTCGACGTGGGCTTGATCCATGTCCACCGGGCCGACAAGTACGGCAACGCCCAGATCGACGGCATCTCCGGTTTCGCCGCCGAAATGGCGCGGGCCTCCAAACGGCTGATTATATCCGCCGAGGAAATTGTCGATGTCGATCTCACCCGCCAGCGGCCGGACCGGACGCTCATTCCCTACTACCTGGTCGACGCCGTCGTCGAGGCGCCCTTCGGTGCCCATCCCGGTGAAATGAGTTATTGCTACGAGCGCGACGAAGCCCATATCCGGGATTATGTCGCCCGCTCCAAGGATACGGCCCCGGTGGCGGATTACCTAAATCGCTGGATTTATGAGCCGCGGGACCATCGCGATTACCTGGAACTGGTGGGAGCGGACCGGTTGGAACAATTGCGCTTGCGGGAGGGGCAGTAAAATGAGCGAACAGCGTTATAATCCATCGGAATTACTGATTTGCATCTCGGCCCGGCTGATGGCCGACAATGCCACCTGTTTCATCGGCACCGGCATCCCGATGCTGGCAGCGGCCCTGGCCCAGCGGATGCACGCCCCCAACCTGATTTCGATTTTCGAGTTTGGCGGCGTCGGCGCCCAGTTGGATAAACTGCCGTTGGCGGTCGGGGACATGCGCACTTTCAACCGCGGACTGGCGGCGGCCGGCATCTGTGATATCATGGAAACGGCCACCCGCGGTTTCGTGGAATATGGTTTTCTGGGCGGGGCCCAGATCGACATGTACGGCAACCTGAATTCGACCATGATCGGCAGCGACCACGAACATCCCAAGGTGCGTCTGCCCGGCTCCGGCGGCGCCAACGACGTCGGCTCGACCTGCTGGCGGACGATCATCATCATGCAGCATGGCCGGCAGCGTTTCATACCCAAGGTGGATTTCATTACCACACCCGGCTACCTGAGCGGACCCGGGGCGCGGGAAGCGGCCGGACTGCCGCCCGGAACCGGTCCCTATCGGGTGGTCACCGGTCTGGCTATCCTGGGTTTTGACGAAGAGACCAAGTGGATGAAACTGCTGGCCGTGAATCCCGGCGTATCCGTGGCGGATGTTATCGAAAACACCGCCTTCGACCTGATCATCCCCGACGAAATCGGGACCAATGCTCCGCCTACCGACGAAGAATTACGTATCCTGCGCGATGAGGTGGATAAAGACCGTTATTATATCTGAAAAGGATCAGTCGACCGTTCGCAGGATGTGCACAATCAATGGTCGGTAATAGCGCCAGAAAAAATCCCGCCGGTCAGTGGCGATCTGCGGGTTGTGGAAGAAGGTCTGGAACCAGTAAATCCAGCGCAGCTTGGCGCTGGCTAACCTGACCGGATTATCGCTGAAATCGCCCGCCAGATAATAGAACGTGTAATCCGGTCCCCGATGGGCGATCACCGCCGGGAAGTGCGGTGGAATCCGGTGGGCGGCCAGGATCGAATCACCGGCTGCATTGGTGTGCAGACGGTACCAGGAAATCACTTGGTTGGAATCAGGGTTTCCGTAGGTTATGTCAAACCAGTAGGGGTATTCGATATGCCGCGGCAGATTGATCAGTTTACGTTCGTTGTATTCGGTTTCGATTGTTGGCACCGATTGTGTCAAATGGGTTCGGTTTTCCAGGATCACGATCGGGCCGCGGAAATCCACCAAAACAATTCCCGATTCGGAAAACGGCCAATCGCCCCGGTGCTGCTCCCGGTACAACCGCACTACCCAGTTCGGCAATTCGGGATTGTCCAGCGTATCCAGCGATTCCAGGTATTTACCGGTCCAGCCGGACCAGGTCAGATTGAAACTTTCCTGAATCCTTTCCCGGTTCCGCCAGCTTGTCGGCGGGGCTAAAAAACTGAATTCGGCGACGATCGTCTTGCCCCTGGTTTTCAATGCGCGCAGTAATTCGACTTCTTCATCGAGCAACCCGCCGTACAGTAGTGTGGGAGGGTCTTCGACGATTCCCAGCCATTCCGACCGGTACAAACCGTAGGACTCCGCAAAATAGGCCAGGTCCAGAGCCGAGGCAAGACTGTCGATCCGGGTCGTATCATACCCGGCGATGTCGCGGACGCTGAACTGTTTTTCCGGCAGCGGGAATACACCCCAGTAATCCCGGTCGACGCGGTAGGGATTGCCAGTGGGCCGGGTGATTTTCTCATTGGTCAGGACCCAGTTCAGTGAGCGGTGCTCCTGGTAACTGTCGTCGAAGACGGCTTTATCGACAATAAAAATATCCAGGTTGGTGGCGGGGAGTAACAGCCAGGCCAGCCACATGGTGAGCGGCACGACCACCAGAACGGTAAAAATAAGCCGGAGCAGTCGAACCTCAAAAGGCAGGCGGACATAGCGGATGATTTTTCTGGATGTACTTTCCGGCATTACCAGCGATAAACCAATCCGATTGCCAGGGTGACCGAATCGTTGTTTTGTTCCTGCCGGTAACCGGCGATCAGTGCAATAATATATTTTTCAATCAGCAGTTTTTCACCGTGCAGAAGATAAACCCGCGCGACCGGTCGTAATAAATCATCGGCGGCCATGATCGTCTCCGGAAGACTGCTCCAACCGGCGCTGAAATCGATAAAATCTTCGGCCAGACTGAAATAGCGCCGGGCTGATAGAGTGAATGAATACTCGGTTCCGCCGGCGGCTGGCACCCATTGGGTTCGCAGGCGCAGGTACCAGTCCTGCCAGTAATTTGCCAGCATCAGACTGTACAGGTCGACCTGCGTACCCGGGAAATTCATATGCCCGTAGCGTCCGGATATTTCCCAACCGTGGCCGAAGCCCTGGTACAATTCCAGGTAACCGCTGCTGTGCGGCAGAAACTTCCGCTGCGGGGCGATTTGTATAAAGCAGTTGCCGTAGGACCGCGACCAGCCGTCGAAATAGGTGTCGATGGCGATCGCCCCGTCCCGGTCATCCCCGCGTGCCACGCGCATAGCGTCGATGATCACCGTTGCTTTTTCAAATTCCCGCTTGATTCCGGCGCTGGTAGTAGACCGGTTGCGGGCGGAAATATAAAACCGTTCCTGTTGCAGATTAATCTGAGCCGCCCAGGGAGTCGATCCGCTGCTGCGCTGCAAGGTTGCGAGTTGTTCGTCGATAATGCTCCGGTCGCCGCCGAGCCGGAGTGCGGCCAGCAGATCCTGCCGCGCTTTCGGGTAATTATTCCGGCTGCGCTGAATACCAGCCCGCTGGAGCAACGGGTCGGGATCCAGCGGCGCCCGGTCGATCCAGTTGGAACAGGCCATAATGGCCGAATCCGGCCGAGCCCACCAGATATACAGATCGGTCAGGGCCGACCAGGCGTCCAGGTAGTCGGGATGGTCCCGGAGCACCTGCAATAAATCGTTTTCGGCGTTACTGTACTGTTTTTGCCAGGCGTACACCCGTCCCCGGGCCAGCAGCGCGTCGGCATCGCCGGGAAAGGTACGCAAAAGGCGCGCGTAAAAGTCCAGGGCGGCACTGTCATTACCGGCAAACGAATTGGCCCGCGCTGCGCCGTACAGATAATCATAGTTGCTCGAATCGAGCATCGCCAGCAGATTGAAGGCGACGACCGCCGCTTCGAATTGCCCGGCGTCCAGCAGCCTCCGGGCCTGTTCCAGGGAGAAGCCGGTCGGTGGGGCCGCCAGCGCCTCCTGTGCGGACAGGGTGCCGCCGAGTAGTGATATCAGAATCAGCAATCGAAAAAATCCAAGCCGGTTGATCATGTGCTGGTCTCCGTTTTAAATCCTTTGCGCTCCATTTTACCCCAGCCCTGCACCTTCCGCAAGGCGGATATAAAACCGTGCATGCGCCAGTAAATCGTCAACTGGCGATAACCGAAATTTTCCACGACTGCCAGCATAAACAGTTTTAACAGGTCGATCGTGCGGGGGTAACGGCGGAAGGTCAGTTCCTCCAGCGCCACCGAGAACACCGACAAAGCCACACCGAAAATAAATGCTGCCATGAAGAAGGCGATGATAAACGGCACCGAAACGGTTCCCATAATTAAAGCTACCAGAAAGGCGACATAGCCGGGCATTTCGATGGCCGGTCCCAGCATTTCCAGCAGGTAGAAATAGGGGTAGGCCAGCAGCCCGATCCGGCCGTAGCGGGGATTCAGGAACATAATCCGGTGACGGGTCAGCACCTCGAATAAACCGCGCTGCCAGCGATCCCGCTGGCGGCCGAGGATTTTGGTCGATTCCGGGCATTCGGTCCAGGCCACCGGGTCCGGTACGAAAGATATTTTATAGGGTATCCGCTGCTCGCGGAAGCGGCGGTGCAGCCGGACCACCAGTTCCATATCCTCACCGACAGTGTCGGTGGCATATCCGCCGACTTCGACCACCGCCGGACGTTTGAACATGCCGAACGCCCCGGAAATAATCAGGGTGGCGTCCAGGGCGCTCCAGCCCATCCGGCCGGAAAGGAACGCCCGTAGATATTCCAGCACCTGGAATTTGGCCCAGATATTCCTCGGCAACCGGATTTCCATCAGCGTTCCCGCCTTGATGGTACAGTCGTTGACGATGCGGATGATACCGCCGGCGGCAATCGTCCGGGCGTCTTCCAAGAACGGGCGCACAATCCGGATCAGGGCATCGCGTTCGAGAATGCTGTCGGCATCCATGGCGCAAAAGAGCGGGGTGCGGCAGAATTTCAGGCCGGCGTTCAGGGCATCGGCCTTGCCGCCGTTGGCCTTATCGATGGCCCACAGATTGGGCTGGTGCTGGCTGCGATACAGTCCTTTGATAGTCGCCGACGGTATCTCGGCCATGGGCACCCGGGCGGCCGGTTGCAGATCGAATGCTTCGGTCAATCGGGACATCGTATTATCGGCGGAGCCGTCGTTGATTACGATAATTTCGTATTCGGGATAATTCAGTGCCAACAGGGCCCGGACCGACTCGACACAGGTTGCTTCCTCGTTGTAGGCCGGGGCCAGCAGAGTAATCGGCGGGGCGCCGGCGGTGGTGATCAGCTCTTCCACATTAATTGCCTTCAGGCGCCGGGCGTAGACCCGCAGGGCGAAGAAAGCAAAGATTGTTGTGATCAGGTAAAACAGATTCAGAGCCAGGAAATAGAACAGCACCAGGTAGTTGAGGTTCTCCACCAGTATCTGGAGAATTCTGATGATAATCGTCATCGTGTCAGTTTTCCGCCAGGATTTGCCGGGCCAGCTCCGAGCGGGCATGGGCCGATTCGGCAACATTCTGCAGGGTAGTCCGATCGCCCAGATTCAACAAGCCATGGGCGGCGTGGAAGGCGACCCAGTTTGATGGATCATCCAATCCCCGGCGAAGATAATCGATATCGGTGTCGGTACCGATCCGGCCCAGGGCGGCGCAGGCGTTGGCGCGGACCATAAACTCCGGTGCCGTGGCGAACTGCCGGATTCCCGCCAGGTGCGTCTGGCGGCCGACGGTCTGTAACAACCGCAATGCGGCGGCCTGCAACTCCGGGTCGGCCGTCTTCAGCAACAGGTCAAGTGCCAGATCACCGGCGCTCAGGTCGCGGATGGTGGCCAATGCCGCTGCACCGGCGATTCGGATGTGCAGCGGTGCCGTCGCATCTATTAATGTTCGTCGCAGTGATTCGGCTCCTTCGGGGCCGAACCGGGCCAGCAGGGCGGCCAGGTAGCTCACATTCCATTGTTCAAAATGTGCAATCGCCGCCAGGATCGGGTTGATATATTGAGGATATTTCGTACCGGCCAGCGCCGCGGCTGCGATCATCACGATCATGGGTGACTGATCGTCCAGGGCGTCGACCAGGTAATCGGAATAGTCCTGGAAACCGAACCGCCCGATAATCTGTAGCGACCGGGCCCGGTCTTCCGGATTTTCGTGCCAGGAGCGCTCGAGCAGGATCGGCAGATAAGGCTGGGCCAGTTGCCGGATGATCGCGAATTCTTCGCCCTGCAAGCGCCGGGCGTAGCGCATCAGGTACTGTAAAAACAGGCGCTGCCGGTTCCGTTTGATGGTCTGTGCTGGCAATTCCCCCGTACCGGAATCGATCGCCGTAAAGATCAGCGCGGACCATTGATCTTCGAGACGATTCAGACGCCGCGCCGTCAGGTAGTTTTTATAGCGCAGCAGTAGTACGGCCAATCCCAGGATGATTGTTATCACCAACAGGACGGCGATGACAACGATCAGAACCGTCAGGGTCAGGTCAAATACAGTATCCGCGCCGATCAGTTCGCGAATCGTACTGATCATTAATCCGTTCGGATTAGCTGGTTGACCTGTTCAGCCAGATTCAACGGGTTGAACGGTTTCCGGATGATGCCGCAGGCGGTCAGTCCGGCAGTGACGGAAGAATCCGATTTGGCAGTCATAAATATTATTTTGGTATCACGGAGTCCCGGCAACGCGGTTAGCCGGGAAAATAATTCCCGTCCGTCCAAGTCCGGTAGCAGCACATCCAGCAGGATCACTTCGGGCAGCATTGCCGCGGCCAGGCGCAGACCCGCGTCCGCAGTCGCGGCGGATGTAACCGTAAACTGGCCGGAATCGCCCAGAACCGCTTCGACGATCAGCCGGATATCCTCATCATCATCGATGATCAGCAGGTTGGTGCTCATTTCAACAGCCGTTGCACCCGGGCGATCAATTCGCTGGAACTGAATGGTTTCAGCATGTAATCATTGGCGCCCAGTTCCAGGCCCCGCACGATGTCATTTTCCCGGCCCATGGATGTCAGCATGATAATCGGCAGGGATTTGTTCCGCGGCAGTTCCCGCAGCCGCCGCAGTAATTCGAAACCATCCATTCCGGGCATTTTAACATCCAGGATTGCCAGGTCGAATTGCTCGGTCGTGCCGGCGCGCAGCGAGTCATGCCCGGTGGAAAAATGTTTTACCGTGAAACCGGTCTTTTCCAGCCGATGAACCACATATTCGGCGGTCAGATCATCATCCTCGGCGAACAGAATTCGCTTTGAACTGGAAACGGCCTCGTCGACACCGATAATGATCCGTTCCCGGCCGGCCGCCTTTGCCAGGTACAACAATGCATCGGCCCGGTAGATTACATCTTCAACCGTTTCCCGGGCTCCGACTTCCGCGATGCCGGCCGAAAAAGTCACCGGGATTGCGGCGCCGGTCCTGGTGACCAGCGGCGTTTGTTTAAGTTTGGTGAGGGCGGTTTCCAGCGCTTTGCGTCCGCCGGCCGGATTGGCGTTATAGAACAGCAGGCAGAATTCTTCACCGCCCCAGCGGGCCAGGATATCCGATTTACGCTGGACGCTGAGTATCGTTTGACTGATGTACCGCAGAACATCGTCACCGACCGGGTGTCCGTACTGGTCGTTGACTGCTTTGAAATGGTCCAGATCGATCATAGCCAGCGATAGGGGTAATTTTTCACGAACCGCCAGCGCCTGCAACTGCTGAAAATCATCATTGAATGCAGCCCGGTTCGGCAGACCGGTCAAAACGTCCAGCCGGAGTTCCTGTTTGATCTGCCGTGATTTCCGGATTTTGGCTGCTACCGCGGCCTGTAATATTTCAGCATCAACCGGTTTTTCAAAATAACCGTCGGCCCCCAATGCGTAACACTCTGATTTCACCCATTTGCTGGACCAGGAAGAGAGCACTATCACAGGAATATTGGTAGTGGAAGAATTATCCTTTAAAGCGGTCAGTAAATTCCGGCCATCCATATCCGGCAGAACCAGATCGAGTAGAATCAGGGAGATGTCATTTTCATTCAGGAGTTCCTGAGCCCGGGTGACAGAGGGGGCGATGAGGATCGTATGCCCCAACGGTTCCAGAATTGCTGCACTTATCAGGGCGTCATCTTCGTTGTCTTCTATCAGCAGGATTGACATACGTTCGACGATTCCGGTAGTCGACAGTTGGTGGAGGTAGTGCAGCAAATGATCCAGGGTGTCCGGTAAATCGTCGGTTTCGGCTAATTCCACCACTTTGGCCAGACGGGACACTTCGGGGAAGCCATAAGTCGCCCCGGAACCATGCAGGGAATGGGCCAGTCGCCGGATTGAATCGGATGCTTCCTCGGGCGCAGTATCCATCCTGCCACGGGCACTCTCCAGTTCGGCGATTTTCGTTCCCAGACGCTCTATATATTTTTGTTTCATATTATCCATCAGCCGGCCACCGGTAAATTCAGTACTTCAGCGACAATCCGCGGCAGTTCCAGGGTCAGATTATTATCCTTGGCGACGATCGCTTCGACCTCGGACTGCAAATACTCCTTCTCGGCGGTTGCAATTTCGGCCCCGGTGATTATTATCACCGGTAACGAAGCGTATTTTTCGTCCGACCGCAGCGTCCGCAATAATTCTCGTCCATCCATTTTCGGCATCAGCAGGTCCAGCAGGATCAAATCCTGATCCTGGTTTTGCAGTATCTTCAGAGCCTCTCGGCCATCGGCCGCTTCGGTGATCTCGATACCACTGTTTTTCAGTGCTTTCCTGATCTGCTGGCGGACTGCCACTTGGTCATCGATAATCAGAACGCGGTTTCCGCCCCGGATCAGGTTACGGTGGACCGCCCAAAGCAATTCGTCGCGTTGCAGCGGTTTCTGTACATAATCGACGGCGCCGACGATATGGCCGCGATTGTCGTTGGCAACAATACTGACGATGACTACCGGTATGGTCTTCGTCTGTGGATCGGCCTTCAGTTGTTGCAGTGTTTTTAAACCATCCATTCCCGGCATTTTTAAGTCCAGGGCGATCAATTCCGGTTGCCCGGTCCGGGCCTGTTCCAGTCCATTCTGTCCTGTGTCCGCAGTAATTATTTCGCACCCGGCTTCGTCCAGAATTTGTTCGATCAGCGTCCGGGAATCGGGGTCATCATCGATCACCAGAATGCGCCGCCCTGCCAACGATAAATATTCCGCTGCCGCCTTGGATTTGCGGCGTCCGGTGTCCCGGGTGCGTACCGGCGGCCGGTCAGCCAGCTGGGATTGATCACCCAGATGGATGCTGAAGGTACTGCCCTGGCCGGCGGTGCTGCTGACAGTCAGATTAAAGCCCATCAATTCGCACAAGGATTTACTGATCGAAAGCCCCAGACCGGTGCCGCCGTATTTACGGCTGGTACTGGATTCAACCTGCTCAAACTCGTTGAATATCGCCGCCAGGCGGTTTTCGGGAATCCCGATGCCGGTGTCACTGACATCAATTCGCACCGGAATTTTAGTAGTCGGATCGATAATTAATTCGATGGTGACGTTGCCTTCCCGGGTGAATTTTGCCGCATTGCTCAACAGATTCAATAATACCTGTTTCAGTTTGCTGGGGTCGGTCAGCAACGGCGCCGGATCAGCAGGCAATTTACAGACCAGTTTGAAGCCCTTATCTTTGACTTGGCTTTCGAATTGTTCGATCAACTCGGCGATTAACTCGGCCACCGAGAAATTAATAATTTCCAGTTCCACCCGGCCGGCCTCAATTTTTGACAGGTCCAGCACATCATTTATCAGATCCAGCAGATGCTTCCCGTTGGCGAGAATCCGCTCGAGATATTTTATATCTGCGGCACTCAAATTTTGATCTTTATTCTTCAGTAATATATTTGAAAAACCGATCACTGAATTCAGCGGTGTGCGCAGTTCATGGCTCATATTGGCCAGAAATTCACTCTTGGTCTGATTGGCCACCTCGGCTGACTGCTTGGCGCGCTGCAGCTCGCGCTCAGCCTTTTTCCGTTCGGTAATATCACGTACAATTCCTGTGTATAGCCGTTGGTCATTCAGCAGCACCTCGCCTACCGATAAATCCATCGAAAAGATCGTGCCATCTTTCCGGCAGCCAACCATTTCACGACCTTTGCCAATGACTTTCGCCTGGCCACTTTTAAGATATTTGTTAAGATATCCATCGTGCTGACTGCTATGTGGCTCCGGCATCAGGATATTGATGTTCGACCCGAGCACTTCGTCGGCACTGTAGCCGAAAATCTGTTCAGCCGCTCGGTTGAATGATTCAATTCGACCGCTGGCCGTGATTGTAATGATCCCGTCTACGGCTGTCGTCAGGATGGCACGGATTTTCTCCTCGCTGTGGCTGATACGGTCGTAGGCCTGTTTGCGCTCCAGCATCGCACTGACCCAACTGCCCATCAGTTTGACAAAATCACGATCCGATTGGGTGAACGGAATTTTACGTGGTTTGGGACTGCTGAAATTCAGGACGCCAAAACGCTGACCGTTGACCAGAATCGGCGATCCGATATATGATTCCATCTGAAACGCCCGGTAGCAGGGATGACCGCTGTAGCTCGATTTACCCATATGATCTATGGCAACGATATCATCCGCTGCCACCGTCAGACTACAGTAGGTTTTTCCCAACTCAAAGGTTTGGCCGTGAAACAGGTTTCCCGCAGGATCATAAAAAAACAGTACCGTGTATATATCACCCTGGATTCTGCTGATTATGCCAATGTCCAGACCAAGCGCCCCGGCCCCGATTTTCAGTGTTTCATCCAACTGCTGGTCGATATCGACGCCGGATTGCGCCGAGAGCCGGTAAAGATCACGAATCCGTTTCTCCTGCATTTCCAACTGATCATTCAATCGGTACAAAGCTTCTTCGGCATTTTTTTGGCGGGTGACGTCACGCACGATACTATGGAAACCGCTGATCCGCTCCTGCTCAAATTGCAGTATGACGACCTGTTCGACCCAATGCTCATGGCCGGTTCTGGTTATAATTGGAAATTCGAAACTGGTCTCGGCAATTTGATTGATAAACTGGTTTATATAGAAATTTCTGGTTTTCTCTTGCCAATCCTTTCGTATCAGATCGGTGTAATACATCGCAGTCAATTCGGCTTCGCTGTATCCGGTGAATTTCTCCGCCGCGGGATTCACATAAGTGAATTTTCCATTGATATCCGCTGTATAAACCAGGTTGGAGGTGCGTTCGATAATTTGCCGGTATTGTTTTTCCCGTTCACTCCGCAGCCGATCGTTTTGCATACTTTGGATCCAGTAGTACAGTCCCAGCAGCAGCAACGAAAAGCCCCCTAAATAACCTACCAGTTTTTCCCCGTAATACTTTTCGACACCGGTAAATAATAATTCTCTGAGATATAAAAAATTGGTCAACAGATCCAGGACGCTGCCCAGAAAGATAAAACCGGTACCGGCCACTACCGCCAGCCAGCCCTTCACCGTAAACAGATTTTTTTTCCGGCCAGTGTACCACAAAAACAGAAATAAACTGCCGGTGACTACAGCCAGTAAACATTCAATGATTGCATCAAACATATATTTTTCCGTGTTTATTCTGAAGCTGCTTATGACTCTTCATCGGATTTCTTGGAAACCGGTCAAATACTTGATTCGATGGCGTTCAGTAACTGCGTTTCATCGACAATCGGTTTGCTGACATAGCCGTCAAACCCCAGGACCAGATACTTATCGCGATCGCCGCTCATGGCATGGGCGGTCAGGGCAATGACCGGAATTGTGCGGGTCGACTGGTCGGCCCGGAGTTCCCGCAGCACTTCCACGCCATCCATCCCGGGAAGCGAAATGTCCAGTAAAATCAGATCCGGTGGATTGTTTCTGATGCCGGCCAGGGCGTCGTCCCCGTTTTCGTAGGTGAATAAATCATAGTAATCTTCCAGTATCGCCTGCACCAGCAGCAGATTATCAGGATTGTCTTCCACCACGGCAATTAATTTTTTACCGGTCATCAGCAGGAGCCCTTTCGAGTAGCGGTTTAATCAAGGTGAATAATCCGGACAATTCTTCCAGCAGATCGGTGATAATTTCGGCTTGACCGGCTTCAGCCAGTGATTCGACGCGCTGGGCTAATTCCTGGATGGAAACGGCGCCGACGTTGCCGGCACTTGATTTCAGCGAATGCACGGCTCGTTCGACGACTGTCAAATTCCCATCCGCCAATCCGGCCTGTGCCTCGGCAATTTTAGCCGGAGTGCGCTCGAGGAACAATGCGATGATTTGTCCGCGTAGCTTTTTCCCCCCGATTTTTTCCAATCGTTCCAATGCCGACTGGTCGAAATGGTTTTTCATTCGGCGCTCTTATATTTGGTAGAAATTAACTGCCAAATACACCAGATGCAAATGGAGTGAAACTATACTATGTGCAGTGGCTGCCGATCAGTGCTGATGCTGGCAGCCACGGTCGGGAAAGTCTGACAGCGTGCCTGCCAGATAGGCCGCCATGGCCGCGGCCACCTCGGTCTGATCGGTAATATACGGTCTGATACCGGCACCCAGCAGGTCGTTATAGATGCGTTGTCCCATTCCGCGCGATACGACGCAGGCGACGTCAGCCAGCGAATGCAGAATTGCCTGATGACTGTGAACGCTACCCTGCTGGTGCTCGCCACCATGGGCATGCCCGGTAAAATCATTGAGACGGTATTCCTGGCCGGCCAACGCATTTTCCTCTACTGTACATATTACAAATCCACGACTGCGACCGAAGTGGCCGGCGATTGTTTTTCCGTCGTCGGAAGCGATTGCTATTTTCATCATTTAAATCCTTGCAGAAGATTAATTGTTTTTTTGACTATCGGCGGGAAATAGCTGCTCGATCCCGCAGTGGGGGCATGGCCCGGACTGATCCGGTTGTCGCCAGTGGTGCCGGCAACGCGCACAAAAGTGATCGGTCTCGTCGATATCGATGAATGCACCACCCGCCACTGACAACGCGCAGCCGTCGATCAAGGCGCTGGCGATTTTTTGCCGGGCCGTATTCAGTATCCGACCCACGGTCGGACGCGATACGCCCATGGCAATTGCGACCTGTTCTTGGTATAATCCATCCCGATCGCTCAAGCGGACCGCTTCCAATTCATCGCGGGTCAGCTCGATCACCGGTAAATCCCGGCGCGGTATTCCGGCCGGCTTAAAATAAGTAACTGCCGGCCGACAGGCAACCCGCCGCAGGCGTCGCGGCCGTCCAACCGGTCGTTTGACTTCGTCATGCATAGCTGTAATATAAGCATATGCTCATAAATATTAAAACTCGTAATTGACACCGATTGCCGGATAAAAAGCAATATATTTTGCAGAAGACAGTTAAAAATCATAACTTGACTTTTAGATCACTGGACTATATCCTTGGGCAATGACCGGGAAAAAATTACGGGCGGTAATCATTACCGGCGCCTCCGGATTCATCGGCCGCTACCTGGTCGACCAGATGAAAAAGGAGTTTCGCATATATGCTTTTGCCCGGCGCACTCAACGCGATGCGCGGGTGGCCCAACATGAAAACATCCACTGGGTGCTGGTGGATATTTCACAGGAGCAGCTGCTGGCTCAGACCATGGCGGAGATCAGCGCCGCCGGCACCATCGATTTCATTATTCACCTGGCCGCTTATTATGAATTCGGAAACCAGCCGCATCCGTCCTATGAATCCACGAACGTATTCGGAACGCGTCTGTTGCTGGAACATGCCCGGCAGATGAAAATCAAACGTTTCCTGTTCGCCAGTTCACTGGTCGCCAGCAAGTATCCCGCACCCGGAGAGTTCATCACGGAACAGTCGTCCCCCGACGCTGGATACCCCTATGCCGTATCGAAACGGGCCGGTGAAGCGCTGGTAGCGGAATATTCCCAGTACTTCCCCTGCGCCACGATCCGGTTCGCCGCCGTATTCAGTGACTGGTGCGAATATCTGCCGTTGTATTTCTTTTTCCGGACCTGGCTGTCCCGTCGCTGGAATTCACGGATTATCGCCGGGCGCGGCGAATCGGCCCTGCCCTATATCCATATCAATTGTCTGCTCAAGCTGATTCATCAGATCCTGGTGAAAACCGCCAAACTGGGCGACAACGAAATGTTTATCGCCAGCAGCGACCAACCGGTCTCGCACCTGGAATTTTTCAATCTCACGACCAGGTATTTTTATGGCAAGAATAAACGCTCAATTTTCCTGCCCAAATACCTGGCCTGGATCGGGATCGCAGTTCGCGATCTCTGCGGACGTTTGATCGGCCGGCGCCCGTTCGAACGGTTGTGGATGGTGGCCTATATTGACAAGGTTTTCGCTTCCGATTCATCCTATACGCGCGAAAAGTTGGATTGGCAGCCGTTGAACCGCCACTCGATCCAGCGCCGGCTGCTGTTCATGATCGAGAATTTGAAAAGTTCGCCACAGGAATGGCAGCAGAAAAATACCGCCCGGATGGTTTCACCTTCGGGACGCCGATCCAACTTGGTCCTGGCCGAGGAAATGATCAGCATGCGTGTCGATATAATGGAACTGGTTTTGCAATTTATTCTTGATCCCCGGCGTGCCGGTATTTTCCGCTACTACCAGAACCTGGAGGAGGAACGAGTGCGCTATTATATCGAAGTCGTCTATAATCATCTGATTTCATCAGTGCGCAATGGCGACCGCTCGTTGATGATCAGTTTCGCACAATCCCTGGCCCATGCGCGTTACAGCGAAGGCGTCCGGCGGTCGGAATTATGCGCGGCGTTAAAGGCCACCGGAGATACGATCGAAGAAGCTTTGAAAGCCAATCCACGGTTGCGAAACATAGACATTCTGATCCATGACTATATCATTCTGGCGCTCCAACTGGCCATGGATGAGGTCAAGGATACCTACGATCAATTATGCCAGTAATTGAATCGTTGTATTCCGGTGTGAACTGCATCGCATTCCGGTAACTTACCGTTGAGAATCGATCAGCCCTGTAGTAAGTTTGCTAAAACTTATCCCCTAGAAATAAAAAAATCATGACCACGAATAACCGTAAATCCCCCGCCTCGCTGCATTTTACTCCCGAAGAACTGAGAAACCTGCTCGCCGGGATTCCGGCGGATATTAAATCCTATATCTGCGATCTGGAGGACCAGGTCCAGAATCTGACCGATATCGGGTTGGCGCTGTCACGCGAAAAAGACATGAATAAATTGCTGGAGATGATTCTTCTGGAAGCCAAACGGATCGCCAATGCCGACGGCGGTACTTTGTATATGATGACAGCCGAAAAAGCGCTGAAATTTGAAATCATGATGACCGATTCACTGAATTTTCATATGGGTGGCACATCCGGGAAAGACATACCATTTTATCCGGTCAAACTTTATCTGGATGATGGTCAGCCGAACAAGTTCATGAATGCCGCCTATGTCGGTCTGACCGGCGAAACGGTCAATATACCCGACGCCTACGAAGCCGAAGGTTTCGATTTTTCCGGTACCAAGGCCTTCGATCAGAAGACCGGCTATCGTTCCCAGTCTTTTTTGACGGTGCCGCTGAAAAACCATGAAGAAGAAATCATCGGTGTTCTGCAACTATTAAACGCTCAGGATCCGCTTTCAGGCGACACAATCGCCTTCTCACCGAAAATCCAAAATCTGGTGGAGGCACTGGCGAGTCAGGCGGCGGTGGCCATCACCAACAAGAAACTGATCAAAGACCTGGAAATTCTGTTTGAGTCATTCATCAAGCTGATCGCCTCCGCCATCGACGCCAAATCGCCCTATACCGGCGGCCACTGCGA
>JBDRBK010000098.1:0-38214 GCA_043822705.1 Fidelibacterota bacterium | reverse complement strand
GCCATGGTGATTCCGGCCAGCAGCAGGTATACAATCGCACTGCCATCGGGGCTGCGCAATTCCACCGTCTGGCGACCTTCCTGATCGAGATATTCCTGTTTATCACGGGGATTTAACTCCAACCCCAGCGTTTTTACATTGGACCAGCCCAGCGGAACCCGGATCATGGCGCTGCGGTTGCGTTCGCTCCAACAGATATTGGTCGGCGCTTCCTGGTTGGGAACCAGTCGCAGATAGGCCGAGGAAGTGGTATTGCCAAAGGCGGTCAGGGAATCGGCGTAATGACAGAGCCCGCCGATTGCTTTCCGGGCGGTGGGTGATAATTGGCCCTGATCATCGACCATGATATTGTTATCGTCAGCCGTCACTGCCATGTGGACGTGCATGCCATTGCCGGCCACCCCTTCCTCCAGTTTCGGAGCGAAAGTGGCGACACAATCGTACTGGTAAGCGATGTTCCGGATCAGCCAGCGTGCCAGGGCCAGATTGTCGCCGGCATCGACCATCGGCGTCAACTGAAATTCGATCTCGATTTGCTCGGCTTGCTTGCCACGAATCTCTTCCAGGTTGCTGCGGACACTCTCGACATAACCGACTTCACTGTGGGCATATTTAACTGCTCCGGTGATCATCGTTATATGGCGTACCATTTCATCCAGTATCTGCCCGCTCTTGACATAAGGCGCCGCCGAATGGTAACCCTGCTGCTTGATGGAAGTATAAATATTCGTTTTGGGGCTGTGGATCAGGAAAAACTCCAGCTCACCCAGCGCCTGCAGCTCAAAACCGGTTGATTTGTTGAAACAGTCCGCGGAGCGCTGCAAAATATTGTCCAGGGCGAACGGCGCCGGTTCCCCCTGATGGGTAAGGTAGCGACAGATAAAATCGAGACTGGTGGAATCAAAAGGATTCAGGAAAGCCGTTTTGTAAACCGGCACGACATAGAGATCGGATAATGAGGTGTCGACCAGTCCTTTGAATAGAGATGATCCGTCGACCCGCTCCCCTTCCGCCAGAATTCGCTCGGCCTGACGGATATTGGCGATCGGCAGTTTCAATTCTTTCAGTTTGCCGTCGAGGGCGGTATAATGAAAAGTGATTTTTTCGATCTGCTTCTCGGCGATGACCCGCAACAGGTCGGCCCGGACAAAATCCTCACAGTCCTTGTCCAGCAGTCGTGAAATCGGATTGGCTAAAGCATAATGTTGTGCCATAATTTGCCCTTTCTGAACGAGTCAATTTAAGATTCGGGAAACGACAAAAAAATGCCTGGTCTGCCGGGCCATCCGCCGCACAATCAACCAGGCCAGCAGACCGCCCAGACCCAGGCCGATCAGTCCGCCGATAAACAGTAACAATTCCGCTTCCCGGACGGCGGGCAACAGCCAAGTGCCGGCCACGCCGGTGATGAATCCCAACAGTGGCAGACCATATTGCAGCAATGACAGTTTGAGTAACAGACCGCCGCTTTCCTCGACCGTCACCAGATCGCCGACCCGGGCACCGGCCTGGTTGACCGCTGTCAGGGAACGGGATTTCCCGGCGCCGGGTGCGCAGAGAATTCGCGCGCCACAGGATTCGCAGGCCGACCCCGCTTCGATGATCACCCGGGCCAGGTCGCCATCGATGGCGGCCACTTTCCCCCGGTCAATTACCGATCCAGTCAATTAGGCCGCTGCTTCCAGTTCTTTTGATTCTTCGGCACCGAAAGTGACAAAGGAGTTGGTGGAACATTTATCCGTCGGGATAACCGGCACCCGGCCGTACTTATCATAATCGATGCGGGCCAGGTTCTTCTCGATAATAATTTCACCATCTTCCACCGCCCGGATACAAATCCCACAGGCGATACAGGCTTTGATACAAGTGGCGCGGGCTTCCTTGGCGGCGTCTTCGTTCTTGCACATGATGAACAATTTATGACTCTCGGGATGCATTTCGATTACATTCCGCGGGCAAATCTCGGCGCAGTTGCCGCAGCCGGTGCATTTATCCTCGATCACCACCGGCAGGTGATTCTCATTCATATACATGGCATCGAAAGGACAGACCGCAACGCATTCGCCGTAGCCGATACAACCATAGTCGCATAACCGGTCGCCGCCGCCCATCAGGTGGGCCGAAGTGCAGGACTGGATGCCGTTATAAACACCTTTCTTGGCGGTCTCGTAATCGCCGCCGCGGCAGATCACGCGGGCGATCAGCCGTTCGCCGGATTCCGCATCTACGCCCATGATCCGCGCGATCGCTTCCGCGCCATCGGCAGTGTTGACCGGGCAACCATTGACAGCCGCCTTGCCGGCAACGATATTATCGGCGAAATTGGCGCAGCCGGGATAGCCGCAGCCGCCGCAGTTGGCGCCGGGCAATTCTTCCAGCACCTGGGCGATCCGCGGATCTTCTTCCACATACAATTTTTTATTGGCCACGGCCAGTCCCGCCGAAAACAGCAGTCCCAGTCCGCCCATACTGGCCATCGAAATCAGTATCGAATTAATCATCTTTTTCCTCGTTTTTACCGCAGAGAACGCAAAGTTCGCTAAGTTAAAAAATCTTGATTTCTATTCCACCGCAAAAAACACAAAGTAAGCAGAGTATTGGATCATTCGGGAAATTCATTGACTAATCTGATAATACCATCTTTCAGGATAGTCACATTGAAATTTATTAATAGCCCTAATGACAATTGGGATAGCTTTAAGTAGGACATTAACTGTGCTTTATGCACCGGCAGAATTTGATCAACAGATTTAAGTTCCAATATAATGCCATCATCAACTACAATATCCAGTCGATAACCACAATCTATCCGGTTTGATTTATATATAATTGGTAATGTTTTTTGTCGCTCAATCTTTAGTCCAGCTTGAGTCAGTTCGTAAACCAAACACGCTTCATAGGCCGATTCCAACAATCCAGGACCGAGTTGCTTATGCACTTCTAAAGCTGCTCCGATAATCAAATTAGAGAGCTTATTCAAATACGCTGCTGATTTGCCGATGGTCAACTCTGCTGCCTCGTCTGCTTTATCATTTTCAATTATTTTGCGCCCTTTGCGTCCTCCGCGGTGAATCCCAACTAAATCAATCCGGCGAAACCCATGAACGCCAGCGCCAAGCTGCCGGCTACGATCATGGTGATGCCGGCATCCTGGAAAATTTTGGGCACCCGTGCCAGTTCCAGTTCCTCGCGGATGCCGGCCATGATTATCAGCGCCAAGGTAAAACCAACGCCGGCTCCGATGGCATAGACGATCCCTTCGATAAAGGAGTATTCCTTGGCGACGGCAAACAACGCCAGTCCCATGATGGCGCAATTGGTGGTAATCAATGGCAGGTAAATTCCCAGGGCCTTATACAGTGGCTGACTGACTTTTTTGATGAACATTTCCACCAGCTGCACCAGCGAGGCGATCACCAGGATAAAGGAAACGGTCTGGAGTATGGTTAAGCCGAACTGCATCAGGATGTATTTATTGATCAGGAAGGTAACGGCCGCGGTAATCGTCAGTACGAAGGTCACCGCCAGGCCCATGCTGACGGCTGAATCGATCTTCTTGGAAACGCCCACAAAGGGACAGATACCCAGGAACTGCGACAATACGAAATTATTGACGATCGCCGCCGAAATGAACAGCATTAAGAGACTCATGCCCGCGCCCTCCTGTCGTTATACCAGTTGGCCAGTCCGATCAGCAGACCCAGCGTCAGAAATGCTCCCGGCGGCAGAATCATCACCAGCCAGGTATTGAACGAAGCGGGCATGATCGCCAGCCCGAAGATACTGCCGGCGCCCAACAGTTCGCGGATCGCACCCAGCACAGTCAGGACCGTGGCGAACCCGACGCCCATACCAACGGCATCCAGTATCGAACGGCCCACATTATTCTTGGAAGCGAATGCTTCCTGCCGTCCGAGAATCAGGCAGTTGACCACGATCAGTGGAATAAAGGCGCCCAGCGCTTTACTGATATCCGGGGTGTAGGCGGCCAGGAATTTATCCACGACGGTCACGAAAGTGGCGATCACCACGATGAAACCGGCGATCCGCACCTGGGCCGGGATCAGGTTACGGATCAGCGAGATCAGAATGCTGGACATCAGCAGTACAAAGGTAGTGGCCAGGCCCATCGCCAGACCGTTGATGGCGGCGTTGGTCACCGCCAAAGTCGGGCAGAGTCCCAGCAGTTGGATCAGGACCGGATTCTCGGCCCAGATGCCCTTCAGAACTTCGACTTTAAGTGAATTTTGCTTTGCCATCAGATACCTGCCACTTTCACTTGATATAATTCGCGTACCACGGCAATCTGCTTCCAGATGATATCGACCACCGCCTTGGATGAAATCGTGGCACCGGAAATGGCCTGAATCCCGCGGGTGGGATCGGCCGGTTTAACATTTTTCACTACTTGCGCCTTCTGGGCGTCGGTAATCAAACCTTTGAACTGGCCCTTGAACCAGTCCTCTTCGATCTTATTCCCGAGGCCGGGCGTCTCGGTCTGCTCCAGCACCTCGATGCCGGTCAATTCGCCGAAGTTGGGCGTGATGCCGACCATCAGCGTCAGGTCCGGCGAGAAACCATTACCCTTGGCTTTGAAGGCGACGCCGACGGTATTGTCAGCCGCATCCTTGCCGACATACAGGGTAATATCTTCGCGCACCTGAACTTCATCATATCTTTCGTAAGCCGGCAGCACACGGGAGATGGCCTGTTTCAGGACCTTCAGCCGGTTCGCTTCGATCCGGGGTGCGGTGACGCCGTCCCACATCGATAGGACGCTGCCGGAGAGAGCAGCGATGATCGTCAGGACGACGATCATTTTGGTGGATGTATTCATGCGCGTGGTTCTCCGAAATATTGTGGCCGGGTGTAACGGTTGATCAGTGGCGTGCAGGCGTTCATCAACAGGATCGAATACATGACGCCCTCCGGCAGTCCGCCCCAGAGCCGGATGATCACCAGCAGGATGCCGGCCCCGGTTCCGAATATCCAGGAGCCTTTGGGCGTGATCGGCGAGGTGACCATATCAGTGGCCATGAAAAAGGCGCCCAGCATCAGACCACCACTGAACAGGTGGAAGAACGGGTCGGGATACTGCACCGGATCGATCAGCCAGAAGATGCCGCCCAGTACAAACACCGAGCCCAGATAGCTGGCCGGTATCCGCCAGTCGGCATATTTCTTGATAATCAGGAACAGACCTCCCGCCAGAATCACAATGGCGGATGTTTCCCCCAGACACCCGCCCGTATTTCCGTATAGGAGGTCTACCAGGGCGGTGCCGATCTTTTCAAATTTGAAGGCTCCCAGAGGTGTGGCGGTAGATACCGCGTCGATGGTCCGGGGATTGGTCCAAGTGGTGATCGCTACCGGGAAACTGGCCTGAAGAAAGGCGCGGCCCAGCAACGCCGGATTGAAAATATTGTATCCCAGTCCGCCGAAAATATGCTTGCCGATGCCGATGGCGAAGACCGTCCCGATCACCGCCCCGGTTAGGTGAAATGACGGCGGTAGGGTCAGGGCCAGCAGCAGCCCGGTGATGGCGGCACTGCCGTCCTTGATGGTCAGTGTTTCGCCTTTAAGGCGGTTGACCAGCGCTTCGGTCAGCAGGGCCGTGGCGACGCAGGTGCCGACCATGAAAATAGCCGCCCAACCGAAATAATAGGTCGCCATCACCACCGCCGGCAACAGGGCGACGATCACCGTCCACATGATTTTCGAAACGCTGTCAGCCGTTCCCAGGTGCGGGCTGGAAGACATGATCAACATGTGTTCCGGCTGGTAGAGTTTGGCCCGCGGATCCTTGACCGGCTTGTCCGCTTTGGGTTTAGCCGCCGGTTGTTCGGGTAATTTCTTTTCTTCGTCCATTGCTTTCCTCAAGCCGCGTTTTGGGCTTTTCGTTTCATCTCACCGACCCGCAGTTTACCGAGGCGAATCCACTGTACCAACGGTATCTCGGCGGGACAAACAAAGGCACAGGAGCCGCATTCGATACAATTCAGGATTCCCAGTTCCTCAGCCGCCGCCGGTTTGCCCATTTCCGCCAGCCGGGCAATTCTGGTCGGCAGCAGGAACATCGGGCAGGCCGTCACGCAGGAGCCGCAACGGATGCAGGGTTGGGCCCGGTCCGCCGCCTGTCCCGGTTCGGCGGTGCAGACAATCCCGCTGGTGGCCTTGACCGCCGGCACATTCAGATTAAACTGGGACATGCCCATCATCGGACCGCCCATGAAAACCTGGGCGGCTGCGCTCTTCAGGCCGCCGCAATAATTGATGATATCCCGGAACGGCGTGCCGATCCGGGCCAACACATTTTTCGGTTCGTTGAGGCCGTCGCCGGTGACGGTGACAACCCGTTCCACCAGCGCCTTGCCTTCAAGCACGGCATCGGCCACGGCGATGGCGGTGCCGATATTGTTGACCACCGTCCCCACATCCATGGGCAGGCCGCCGGTGGGCACCTGCCGGTTCAGCACCGACTGGATCAGCATTTTTTCCGCGCCCTGGGGATATTTGACCGGCAGTGACACAACCTTATAATCGTAGCCGCCTTTTATGACCGCCGCCCGCATGGTTTCGATGGCGTCCAGTTTATTGTCTTCAATCCCGATATAACCGTTGCTGACGCCCAGCACCTGCATGATGATGGCCATGCCGGTCAGAATCCGGTCGGAGTATTCGATCATTGCCCGGTGATCGGCGGTCAGGTACGGTTCGCATTCGCAGCCGTTCAGAATAAAGCTGTCGATCGGTTTTTCCTTAGGCGGCGCCAGTTTGACATGGGTCGGGAAGGCGGCGCCTCCCAGTCCGACGATCCCCGCTTCGCGGATGCGCTGGTTGAGCACTGCGGCAGAGGCGGTCGGCCAGTCCTTGATCGGTTCCATTAAATCCCAGTCGTCGGTCTCGGCACTGCGCTGAATCTGGATCATCTGGACCTTGCCGCCCACCGGATGCGGGAAGACACCGATGTCTTTTACCGTCCCCGTGACCGTGGCATGGACCGGGCTGGAGACATAGGCTGCGCTGGACCCGATCACCTGGCCGGTCTTGACGGCCTGACCCGGCTCGACCGTGGCCGTGCAGGGCGCGCCGATGTGCTGCTGCAGGGGAATGAACACATTTTCCGGCAGCGGCAGCGGCTCGATTATTTTGGAACAGGTGAAATATTTGTGGTCGTTCGGATGAACGCCCTTCTTAAAGGTGGGTAATCTCACAGTCGGTCCTTTGTCGTATTAATCCTGTGCTGATTCTTGCCGTTCGTATTACCGAATCCGGTTTCAATAAATAGAGGGGAAATTAGGATTCCACCGCCATATAAATAAACAAAAATTCGGATATCCCGGTCTTGTTTAAAGGCGAAAAATAAAGGTGTCCGGCATTGCTGAAAGAGCACTCGAAATTAATTATAAACCCACTGATATCCGGTTCCTCATCCTTTTTGCTCCGAGCTTTACTTTACTGAAGATAATAAGGCACAGAATCGACACCGTAATCGCCGGCAGGACCTCATCCACCCGGCCGTAAATCGATGCCGGTAGAATCCGTTCGAAGATACCAGCCTCTTTCCACAACAACGTCATGGCCGTACCCGACACGATCGAGGCGATCGCCCCGGCCTTGGTGGCGCCCTTCCAGAAAAAGGCGGCGAACAGCGAGGGCGTGATGGCGGCGCCGTAGATCGTGTAGGCGTAGAGCGCTTTCTCGAAAAAGCCCATCGATTCGGCGAAGCCCAGCGATACCAGGTAGGCCAGAATTCCCAGCCCCAGCACCACCAGTCGGCTCAGGAGCACGATTTTCTTTTCACTGGCGGCGGGATTGACATAATTCAGGTAGACGTCACGGATCAGCGTCGTGGCCGGCACCAGCAGGAACGAATCGGCGGTGGAAATGATGATGCCGACGATCGTTGTCATCATGATCGCGCCGACGAAGGTCGGCAACAGTTGGTGGGCGGCGTAAATCAAAACATGGCGGCCGACGGCGGCATCGCTGATCATGGAAGAACTGACCCAGGCCGAGGCGATGATCAGTAATTCGATTACCAGCACCGCGATCACCAGAAAATTGGTGGCTTTGGTGGCGCCTTTGGCATCTTTGGCGGCGGAAAAACGCTGGTACATGTTGGCATCGCCCAACACCAGCAAAAACGGCGGCAGGCAGAAATTGAGAATATCCATACCGGAATAGACGCCCCAGAATTGCATGTGCTCCGGTTTGCCCATCGCCAAGAAGGCCGTTTCCATCCCGGACCAGCCCCCGGCTTTGAACCATAAAATCGGGAAGGCGATCAGCAGCGATACGGTCATGATGATCCCGTTGGCGACATCGGTGTAGGCCACGGATACCAGTCCCGCCAGCATCGTGTAGGCGATGATGAACACGGCGGCGATGATCGTGCCGGTCTGGGCGTCGATTAGTGGCGCGCCGGTGACCGAATCAGTGAGTACGGTGGCCAGCACCGCACCCCCGGCGTTGTACTGGTAGCTGACGATCACCAGGTATGCCAGCACCAGGGCGATCACTGCCAGCAGGCGGGCCGTTTGGCCATAGCGGACGCCTAAAATTTCCGGCACGGTGAATTTCCCGAAGGTGCGCACCTTGCCGGCAATCCGCGTCAGGATCAGGATGCCCAGCGTCCCGCCGATCGGCAGGATCAGGGCCGCCATACCGGTATCGAATGTCTTCCCGGCATTCCCAAGAATCGAACCGGTTCCGATCCAGGTCGCCAGCATGGTGCCGACCAGTATCCAGGGTGTCAGCCGGCGCCCGGCCACGGCAAAATCACTCTGGGTCTTGATTTTCGTTGATTTGTAAATCCCCACCCCGATCAGGGTAAACAAGTATATTAGAATTACGATCAGGTAAGTCATTTCAACCACTCGCTCTTAATTTGGCTCCGAATTTAATCCCGGGGTCGGACAGGCCCAATATAAATGGACTGCTCTGCAATCAGGAAAAAAACAACCTGACCACTGTTTATGTCTGTTGTAATTTCGCTGGCGGACAGCTGGTAACGGATATTGAATCGATTATCGAATTAACAAAATGAGTAAAAAGTTATCACAACGCCTGGGTGAGACAATGGCCCATGTTCAGGATTTAGCCGATACGATGGTTCATATTCTGATCAAACGTGTCAACAGCTCTTCGCATGGTGCCAGTATTTCTGACAAGCTGGTAAAATTCGTCACCAGCTTCGGCGATTCCTATTTCAAAAAATACACTGAAATCAAAGGTCGGGAAAATAAATAATTTGATATCGCCGATAACTGCAACTACTATGCAATTTAAGCGCAAGTATATCATTTATTTTCTTCCGCTAATAATTAAATTCGGTCAATTGCTAATGAAAAATAAAGGAGCGGTATCATTAATCGTCTAACAAACTCAAATAAATTATTATTTGGCATTCTCGCCGGTATTATCTGTGGAGTATTATTCGGAGGCTTTTGGCCCGCTGGGGGTCTGGGGATCAAATTTATTGGCGAATTATTTATTCGCGCCTTGTTGATGCTGGTGGTACCGTTGATAATGGCTTCGATGACAGTAGGGATCAGCCGCCTCGGAGATATTCGCCGGGTGGGCGGAATCGGCAGCAAAACTATTATTTACTATATGACCACAACCGCCCTATCAGTTATTGTCGGAATCACTCTGGTAAATCTTGTGCAACCGGGCAGTGCTGATACGGAAGAGGAACGCATTGCTTTGCGGGGTGGTGAACTAATGGTGGATGTGCCCTATCGGGTTGAAGGATGTACTATTATTTTAGATTCACCCGGTTTGAAACGCATCTATGATGAACGATACATGGTCATTCTATCTGACCAGGAAAATATACGGGGGGTAGTGGAGCAAATTACCGGAAACGATTTACTGAATATTACAGTCAAGCAATGGGAAAATCCGGCTGGTGAGCAAATCCAACCGAACGTAACCGGCAAGGGTTTACGAATCGATCTGGCAATCGTGGAAAAGGTCAAAGGCAGACCCCATTCGGTAGGAGTTGTTTTGCGTGACGTAGTAATTGGATTAATCCCGCGCAATTTGTTCAGTGCCATGGCTAATAATGAGGTTTTGCCATTGATACTATTCTCTTTATTGTTAGGCGGTGTATTGACGACACTCGGTAAAATCGGCCAGCCGGTTATTAGTGTATTTGAAGGTCTTAATGAGGCCATAATGAAAATCGTCCAGCTCCTGATGCTAACCGCTCCGGTGGGCATCGGTGCATTAATCGCCGGGCGACTGGGTGATGCCGGCGGTTTCAGCGGATTCACACCCGAACTAATTCGGCTGGGAAAATATGCCGGTACGGTTATAGCCGGCCTGTTAATCCATGGTACGATTGTTCTACCATTGATCTTGCGATTTTTCGGGCAACGAAATATTCGTCGCTATACCTTAAATACCGCTCCTGCCCTGACTACAGCTTTCTCCACCGCATCCAGCGCGGCTACCATTCCCCTGACAATGCAATGCGTGATCAGTGGCAATGGTGTTTCCAAGCGGACAGCTAGTTTTGTTATACCGCTGGGCGCTACAATAAATATGGATGGTACCGCCCTGTACGAAGCAGTTGCAGCAATTTTCATTGCCCAGATATACGGTATTGATCTTAGTTCAGTCCAAATGGTGGTGATTTTTCTCACCGCAACTCTGGCTGCCATTGGCGCGGCTGGTATCCCGGAAGCTGGATTAGTGACAATGGTAATCGTGTTGCAGGCGGTAAACCTACCGATTGAAGGTATATCTCTTATTTTAGTAATCGATTGGTTTTTAGACCGCTGTCGCACAACTGTGAACGTGTGGGGTGATGCGGTTGGTGCAGCAGTTGTGGACACTCTGGAAGGTTTACAACCACAACCAGAATAAGACTATTTACATATCGGGAGGTTGCATCAGCCAGAGCAACGATCTCCGGGCATGTTCCGGACCGTCGTCAACGTCACCAGCGACAGCATCGGCGCGGTCATCATTGCCAAATCCGAGGGCGAAAAGAATTTCTATCCGGAACAGAATTGAACCATCCGGATAAATAAATTTTCCCGAAAATACGGTATCGTTCCGGTAAGTAATCAATATCGTTTTGCTTATACCAACAGACGGTCACAACACCCCAAATCCGATTTTTATTGCACTCGAAATCGGGTCGCTATATATTTGACCAACGTTATTTGACACTTCCCGTTTTAGGCGCAGTTATTTCAGGATCTTCAATTAGTATAAACAGGAAGCTGTACTCCGAAAACAAAAAACAGGCCTTTTCGTCTTCGACGGATCAAGGAAGTTTGCTGTGATCGGGAGGCCTCCACCGTGTGTAAACGCGGTCCATGAAATACAGTCTAAAACGGGAATATTTTAGCCCCCGCACCGGGGGCTTTTGTTTTTAAGGACATGCCGACCGAATAGCGGCTGGAATTAAACTATGTCCCGCTCGACGGTCGTCTCCGGCCGGGCCAGCAACTGTCGGATCCGATCGATCCGATCGATCCGGCCGCGGATCGTCAGGCGGATGGCATCGGGATCGTACTGGCGGTCCAGGATTTCGACTTCGTTCTGAGCCAGCGCCAATGCTTTGCCCTGATGATATCCCAAACGAATTTCCACTGTTTTATAGGACTCATCCATCGCCGTGCAGATCGCGGTCTGCAGGCGGTTTATCCGCAACCGGTCCAGGGCCGAGATCATAATCCCTTCGCGAAACTGCCCCTGCAACACACTGATTTCGGTCTGGTCGGGCACCAGATCGATCTTATTCAGGACAATCAACATTTTCTTGTCCTGGGCATCCAGATCCTTGAGAATCGTCAGAATCGTGTTGTAATGCTCGACAATCCAGGGAGATGAGGCATCCAGGATCACCAGGATCAGATCGGCTTCCACCACCTCCTTGAGGGTGCTGCGAAAGCTGGCGACCAGATTCGGCGGCAATTTACGAATGAATCCGACGGTATCGCTTAACAGCATCTTATGCGATTCATCCAGTTCGACCGAACGAATCGTCGTATCCAGCGTCGCAAATAATTGATCCTGGATATAAACATCGGCGCCGCTGACGGCTTTCATCAGTGTCGATTTACCCGCATTGGTGTAACCGACCAGGGCCACCCGATACTGATCCTGGCGGCGTTTTCCCTGGGTCTCCCGTTCCTTCTCGATCCTGATCAGGTCTTTTTTCAGATGGCTGATGCGATCGCGGATCAGTCGCCGGTCGACTTCGATCTGGGCTTCACCGGCGCCGGCCCGGGTTCCGACACCGCCCATCTGCCGTTCCAGGTGGGTCCATTGCCGGGTGAGGCGCGGCAGCAAATATTCCAGGTGGGCCAGCTCGACCTGAGTACGCGCTTCCCGGCTGCGGGCATGCTGGCGGAATATATCGAGGATCAGGGCGCTGCGGTCGATTATTTTGACATCCCGGACCAATTGATGATAATTCTTCACTTGTCCCGGACTCAGGTCGTCATCGAAAATTATCAGTTGGACATTCAGTTCCTGGGCCTGGTGCACGAGCTGCTCCGCTTTGCCCTTGCCGATAAAATAAGCCGAGTTCAGCCGCTTCATGCGCTGAGTGATCTGCCCAACCACGATCGCTCCGGCGGTATCCGCCAGCAGGGCCAATTCGGCCAAATGCTCACGCATGATAATCTCATCCTGGGAACCGTGGATCACGCCGACCAGCAAGGCTCTTTCGGCCTGTTGATATTCTTTGACACCGGTCATTTCTTGGTCTCTCAACGCTTCTTCACCGCGCCGCTTTTTATCCGTCCCAGGGCCGTTTCCAGCGCCATGAAAATGATGGCCAGAATCAGGAATGTGCTCCACAGGGAGCGCCCGAACCGCGTGTCCTTGAGCACCGTCGCCATATTATCGCCGGCCGGCAGCCAGCGGGCACGATTGTACGGCAGGCGCCCCAGCACCGCATCGGCGCCGACCCGTTGGGCAGGATATTCATGGGGCGACAGCCGGGTCGAGAAGGCGGTATACAGTTCACCGTCATTCATGATCTGGTATGAGCCTAATTCGGCCGTGGCGGTGATACGCAGGTTTTCAGCGCCGAAATCGGGAATCTGCAGGATGCGCTTCCCGGACGGTGTGATCAATTCCCACTCACTTTGCAGCAGTTCACGGTCCAGCGGGATCACTTTGGGCTGGCCGACTTCCACCGGCTGGATATTGGATTCATCGGTGGCCAGCAACAACAGCATCCGATGCAGCAGCGGCACGACCAGGCCGCGAAACGCCAGGTCGTTCCAGCGCAAATCAAGCAGTGAAGTAAAATAAAATATGCGTCCCCCCTGCGTCTGAAAATCGATCAGCAGCGGACGGCCGTTATTCATTTCCAGTACCGATTTATGCGAACGGTTCAGTGAGACGTCCACATATTGAAAGACCTGCGGCAGATCGTTTTCCAGGTCCGCCAGATCCAGGTCTTCCAATAACGGGTGGCCCGCTTTCGCGGCATTGACCGAATAGAACGCTTCCCCTTCCAGCCGGGTCAACTCCCGGGCATGGGGCAGGTTGAATTGTTTTTCGATCTCCCGGTTTTCGGCTGCCAGCGAATTTTCGGCGCCGAACCAGATGATACCGCCACCCCGGTTGAGGAAGCTTTTCAGCTCATCCTGCACGGTCGACGAAAACGGGGCCGGGTCGTACAGGATCAAGACATCGGTGTCATCCAGAAACAGGGCCTGGGGGCGCTGACCGACGCGGGATTCCATGAAGATATAGTTATTGCCGTTATCGATCGATCTGATGGCAGTCTGCAATAAATGGATATCCGGCTGCGTAGGGCCGACAACGGTGGTGTTAATCGTGGCTGGAACGACAATTTCAAAAGTGTAATCATTATCCAGCGGGAAATCGTCGCTGGGAATCGTCAGGTGGCCAAAGACAATACCGCTGGCGCCGGGATAGGCCTGGAACAGAAATTCGCGTGTCCGCCCGGCTTCGAAGCCCGAGACGACCTGCCCGACGCGGTCGTCGTTCAGGTATAATTCAACCGGAACATTGCTGCGGTCAATACTGCCGTCATTGCGAATCACCGTACTGATTTTCAGCAATTGCTCCGGCATTCGCAGTTGATTGGCCGGTTCGGCCGAGCGCAGCGACAGATTGTCAGCCGGCGGCGAAAAGGCGATGCAGTAGTAGCGCCAGTCTCCGGCAACGCTGTCAGCCGGCGCACCGGGCTGGAATTTGCTGCCCGGAGCATCTTGGAAATCACTGAGGATAAAGCATTCCCGGTTGGGCTCTTCGACAGTGATGGCGGAAAGGACCGAGTCGATATTACGCCACAAAAAATCGCGCGTGCCGGTCTGGGGAATATCGGCCAGGGCGCTGCGGATATCATCGGCGGCGCTGCTGCCACCGGAATAAACCAGCCGGACCGGGTTAGTCTGGTACAGGTCCAGCCGCGTCCGGCCTTCGAACACCGAAAGAATCTGCGGCACGATCTTTCGGGCTGCTTCCAGCCGCGAGCCGACCTCGAATTCCGCCGTCATACTGGCGGAATTATCAATAAATATCAATACCCGGGATTCCAGCTCACCGGCCTTCCAACCGGCGGCGAAACCGCGCTGGACCGGCCGGGCGAACATCATGACCAGGCAGATGATGATCAGGACCCGCAGGGCGACCAGCAACCATTGTTTCAATTTCAGGCGCCGGATTGTCTCGTGTTCCAGTTCCTTGATAAACTGCAGGGTGCTGAAATCGACTTCGCGGGTATTGCGCAGGCTGAACAGATGAATCAGAATCGGGATCATGGCCGCGGCCAGTCCCCACAAAATACTTGGTGCCAGGAATGTCATCCCAAAATCGTCCTTAATACTGTCATGATAGCGCCGGAAAACAGCGGTATCGCCAAATTATCATTGATCGGCAGTGGTAGCAGTTCGACCAGCATTCCGGTCGCCAGGCCGATCAGCGCCAGCCCGATCGATAAGTCCGGTATCAAATATACCAGTGGAAAAGTGAATAAAATACCGGCCAGTGTGCCTTCCAGCGATTTACCGCCGATCCGGCTGCGTCCGCAGCAACTGCCGACCAGGGCCGCCAACGGATCGCCCACCGTAACCACCAACAGCGACCAGATCGCAATTTCACGGGGAAAAATCAGTACTGTGAAAAATGCGCCGATTAGCAGCCAGGTCGCACCGGTGATCCGACCGCCCAGTTCCCCCGCCACCAGCATCCGGTCGAACAAGGCCGCGAACAATCTGGTGATAATCGGCAGCTTTCGAATCCGTGCCAGATCGATTGCCAGAAAGACCACGGCGGTCAGGCCCAGGATGGTTGCCAGGGTAATCCGATCGGGAAGCAGAAAAAGATAGCCAAGCGGCACAACCGTGCCGCCCAAATGGATCAGCTTACGCAACAATACCGGTACTGGTAACAATTACTGGTCGCCGGTCAATTGATGGAGAATATCAATCAAATTCAACACGCTGACGGTTAAATCGATCGGCTGGGAGCGATCCAGCACCGTTTCCGCCGGAATCGACTGATCCAGGACGGTATAAGGTATCAAATCTTCATTCTGCCGGTAGGAAACCTTGCCCAGCCGCAGGCGCGCCTTGGTGAGGTTTTCCCTGGCTTTGGTCAGGCTCAATCCGAACAGATCTGGTACCTCGAAGAAATTCGGCGGCGTCCCCAGACTAAGGGTGATCTGAACGCCCAGACCCTTCTGCATATTGTCACCGCCCTTGGGATATTGCCAGGCCACCGTGCCTTTGGGGTAATCGGGATTGTACTCGGAATAAACCGTATCGATCACCAGACCGACTTGTTGCAGTTCCAGTTCGGCGCTGCGGTGGGAATGTCCCAGCAGACTGGGCACTTTGACCATCTTCTCCGGTTCGCTGATTGTGAGTCTGATCGTCCGCCCCGGTTTGACTTTCGTATTAGGGACCGGGTACTGATCCAGGACGGTACCGGGCGTTATTTCATTGGAATAGCGGCTGTCGTAAACGACGCCCTTGAACCCCTCCAGTTCCAGGTTGGCCTGGGCCTCTTCCAGCGACTGCCCGCGGACATTCATCAGGTAGCGACTTTCGCCCTGCAGGGTGTAGCGGGGCAGCACCAGCGCATCCAGGGCCAGTATTCCCATGATGGAGAATAACGTTAGTGCGAAAGCGTAGCGAAATAGTGTGTGAATCATATTTTTTTGAGCCGGGCCGCAAAAATCCCGTCGACCTGATCGCGGGGTGGAAAAGTTTCCAGGCAACCAACGGAACCGATCCACTCCTTCGGGACCAAATGATCGATCTCAGCAACGGTAAAATCCCGTTGCAATTTAAGAAACGCCTTCACAACATTCCAATTTTCTTCGGGTTCCAGCGTGCAGGTCGCATACACCAGACGGCCGCCCGGCTTCAGGTAACGGGCGCTGTTGGTAAGTATATTCAACTGCAATTCGGCCAGTTCCACCAGATCGGCCGGAACCCGGCGCCAGCGGATGTCGGGACGCCGCCCGATCACGCCCGTTCCACTGCACGGGGCGTCCACCAAAATTCCGTCGGCCAGCGGGAAGCTGGCGACCGTGGCATCGGCGACATTCCAATGAATATTGCGCCAGCCGTGGCGGGCGCCGTCCCGCCGGGCCTTGGTGACACGTTCGCGATCGCTGTCGCTGGCATGAATCCAGCCGTCGCCCGACCGGCCCAGCAGTTCGGCTATATAAACAGTCTTGGTGCCGGGAGCGGCACACAAATCCAGAATGATCTCGCCCGGCTGCGGGTCCAGCAGTTCGACCACCGCACCCGCCGCCCGATCCTGAAAAGCGATACAGCCGGTTTTAAACAACTGGTGAGTGCGCAGAGCGGCACCGCCGGTTCTCACCTGAAAAAACAGGTCGGTGCCAGGTAATGGTTCCACTAGAATACCATCACCAGCCAGGATTTGCACCAGCTTCTCGCTATCAATTCTGCCCCGGTCGCGGCGGATCGTCAGCGCCGGAAACGAATTCAAATAACCACCCAGTGCCCGCGTATCCTCCGGGCCGTAACGATCGATCCAGCGTCCCCACAGCCAGCGGGGAAAGGAGTACCAGTCTGCTTCGGTCGTGTGGTGGTCGGGATCGGACGGCGGCGCCAGCGGGTCGAGCTTGGCGACATTCCGTAAGGTGGCGTTCACCAGTCCGGTCGCCTGCCGGCCGACACGGCGGCGCGCCAGATCCACCGCTGAATTAATGGCGGCATAATCGGGGATTTGGTCGTCCAGCAATATTTCATAAGCACCGATGCGCAGCAGAATCAGCAGGCGGCGCTGCAGGTCGGTCAGGGGTCGATGCGAAACCTGACCAAGCCAGTAATCGAGCCGCCCTTGCCAGCGGGTTATTTCCTGCGTCATGCTGGTAATCCGCTGGCGAATGTTCACCGGCAGGGAGTGGGTTTTAAAATAAGCGTCTCTAATATCCGACAGCCGTTTGTTGCGCTGCCAGGCCTGGTCCAGGATATCCAGGGTGGCTTCCCGGGATTTCATCGGTTCATTTCAAGCGGTCACCGGCCTTGACCGGACTGCCCCGTAGAAAATCGGTCACCAGCAACCGGCGTTTGCCTTCCAACTGGCATTCGAGGATCGCCAGTGCACCGCGCCCGGTCTGGATCACCAGTTCTTCGTCGGTGTGCTGCAACACCAGTCCCGGTTCACCGGTCTTGGTGGTGGTGGTCACGGCACTGCGGAATATTTTCAGACGTTGACCGCCCAGAATGGTGAATGCGGCCGGCTCGGGTGCCAACCCGCGAATCAAATTATGAATTTCCGTCGCAGTGGCCTGCCAGTCGATGTGACATAATTCCCGGGTTATCTTCGGCGCCCGGGTGACCAATTGCTCGTTCTGCCGGATACTTCCTGGGACGCCCTGCTGCAATCTGGCAATCGTCCCTTCCAGCAGATCGGCACCGATTCGGCTCATTCTTTCGGCCAGGCTGCCGTAGTCATCATCGGCAGTGATCGGTACTTCGATCTGGTCCAGAATATTGCCGGTATCGATACTCGGTTCGACCAGGAACGTGGTCAGACCGGTACTGCTGTCACCATTGATCAGGGCCCGCTGGATCGGGGCGGCACCGCGATAGCGGGGCAGCAGCGAACCGTGCAGGTTGACGGTGCCACGGGTCGGTACAGTTAGAATAGTCTGCGGTAAAATCCGGAAAGCGACAACAACCAGCAAATCCGGGTGCAGTTCCGTGAGCTGCTGGTGGAAATCCGGATCACGCAATGAATCCGGTTGTAATAGTGGCAGATTCAGCTCGGAGGCCACGGCGGCCACCGCCGTCGGTTGCAGTCGCCGTCCGCGTCCCACCGGCCGGTCGGGACTGGTGACCACGGCGGCCAAATCGTGGTCGAAAGCTACCAGTCGTCGCAGGCTGGGAACGGCAAACTCGGGATTCCCCATGAATATGAGACGCATATCAGTAATCCGGAGAATCAGTTAAATCCGTGCGAGTGTACCGGGCAGTGCGGTCAATCGAGACCGCCGGAAAATAGTTCAAAGTGCTTGGCTCTGCTCCCGGGCGCGCTGGGCGATCTGTTTCAATTCCTGGCTGAATTTCATCCTGACCAGCGGACTCACCCGGTCGATGATTACGATGCCATTCAGATGATCCGATTCATGCTGAATCACCCGTGCCAGCAGACCCGAATAGGTGGCAACGTGTTCCTGACCATCGATGGACTGGTATTTGAGTGTGATCGTTTCCGGCCGCTTGACGTCCACCCGGACTTCCGGTAACGACAGGCAACCCTCCTCCAATATCGCTTCGCCCGTACTGTCGATAATCTCACCATTGATGAATACCATCGCTTCATCGGCTTCTTCGGTATGGCTGACATCGACCACCATCAGGTTCAGATCGAGGCCGATCTGGTTGGCGGCCAGACCCACCCCCTCCTCTTCGTACATCGTATCAAACATGTCACTGATGAGCGGTTCGAGTACCGAGAAATCTTCGACCGCCCGGCATTTCCGTTTCAGTATCGAGCGGCCGTATAATGTCACATCCCGTGCTGCCATCAAGCTTCCGCTTGGATCGTGTCCTCATCGCTGACTTTATCAGCCATCCCGGCTATGCCGCTGCGGGAAACATTGATTTCAACATTTTTATCAATTTTCAGTACGACTGTCTTACCTTTATCTTTCAGACCGGCGATCGTACCATGGATTCCGCCAATGGTCACGACTTTGTCGCCCTTTTTCAAGGCTTCCAGCATCTGCTGTTTTTCCTTCTGCCGTTTCGATTGGGGCCGAATCATGAAAAAGTAAATTATAGCAAAAATCAGAATGAATGGTAAAAAGGCGGCGAATCCTCCGCCTTGCTCGGCGCCGGGCGCGGCCATGGCATATGCAATTTCCACAAATATCTCCTTATTTAGCTTATTGAAATTAAAATTTACCCACAGGATTCACAAGGAGTCCCGGAACAGTCGGTAACAATCATAACACCGACTACCGTGAAAGCGGCAGTTCGATGATTATCCTGGTACCGACGCCGACTTCGGATTGAACCACCCGAATTTTTCCCTTATGCAATTCCTCTACGATTCTTTTGGTCAGTGACAACCCCAAACCCCAGCCACGATCTTTGGTACTGAATCCGGGCCGGAAAATATTCTTCCAGTCCCGCCGGGGGATGCCCTTGCCGTTATCACTGATGAGAATACTTACGGATTGTGCATCCTGCTGTTGGGTAACCCGGATTTCCCCTGGATCGCGCTCGATCGCATCGATGGCGTTTTTAATGACATTCTCCAGCGCCCAGGATAGCAGCGTATCATTGGCTACGATCTCGGTATCGCCATTGATCTCATTGATGATCCGGATATTCTTACCCATGGACGGCAGCCGACGCCGCAGGTATTCGGCAACCGCGTTGACCTGGGTCGCCAGATTGATCTTGCCGAAGACGGTCTCGGAACCCATCCGGCTGAAGCGATTGTTCACTTTTTGCAGCCGGTCCAGATCGATTTCCATCTCGGGCACAATTTCGGCGCATTTTTCCGGATGATTTTTCAGCCATTCGATCCAGCCTAACAGCGCCGATACGGGTGTACTCAACTGGTGGGCCGTTTCGCGGGCCATACCGACCCAGATATGGCGTTTTTCACTGTTGCGAATAATCGAGAAACCGATGAAACCGAACAGGATAAAAATAGTCACAATACCCAGCTCAAGAAACGGCAGCCACTGCAATTTGGTAATCAGCCGCGAATCACCATAATGAATATTGCCAATCAGGATCGATTTAGCCGTGACCGGGTCAGTAAAATATATCGGTATCGGTTCGTTCTGCCGATCCATGGTCCGCCGAAAATCCAACAGTATTTTTTCCGTCGGTAGTGAGTCCGGCAGGTTCCGGTGAAATACCGGCAGCAGTTCGGAATTGGAATAAATGATCGGAAACTGGACTTTTTTTATTATTTCCTCAAATACGAAATCCAGATTGGAATCGCTCTGGTCGGTGGCGGTTTTTGCAATAATTTCCGAGTACAGCCGCACGATCTGCCGGTTATCTTCGCGTAATTCTTCCACGATCCGCTGCGAGTAAACCAGCAGGGCAATCACGAGTGACAGGCCAACGATGAACAAGCCGGCCTTGATATTCCCGGAATGGCGGTACCAGTTCATGATTTACGCTTTATCAGTCCCACGATTTGTAGGCGATAAACATAACCAACCGCCAGTAGCGTCAAGGCCAAGGAAATCCTGGATATCAATCTGGTTGTTTTCCATTTACGGTCATTGTACCAGAACCGTAGGGTATGCTTGCCCTGCGGCACCACCACCGAACGGAGGACATGATTGGTTTGATATATCGTAGTTTTTATTCCGTTAACAGATACCAACCAGCCCGGCTTGTAATAGTTTTCCGACAGGACCAACAACGCGGTAGCCGATACATCGGCTTTCAGGATAATTTCATTTTCCGTATATTTTTCGACGGTGACCGCACCGGTAACGGCACTGTCGAGCACTGGTCCGCTGTAATCCATGACAATCGCCTCGGCCGCGGGAGAGAAATTTTTATCCAGCACGGCCGCCAGGGATTCCTTCTGTGATGCCACCGGCCGGATTTTTCCAACGATCCAGGCTTTGGGCAGAACAGCAGTGTTCTTGTAGACACTGGGCTGGCCTGCCAGGGCCAGCCGCAAGGCCGGATGGGAAATGCTTTTGCCGGTAATCAGATACTTGACATTCAGCATGTTCAGCACCGCCAGATTATTAAGACCGCCGGCATCCATCAGGTCCTGATAAGTACGTAATTTAACCGGCCGGTAGCCACCAATACTGGCAAGACCAAAATAACCATACCAATTGGAATTCAATTCATCCACGGGGAAAATACGGAATAAATCCTTATCGGCCGTCAAGTAGTCTGTGATTGCATTAGGTTGGAATTGCAGATCCATCTGGCTCGAATTTTTCAGGTGCAGGAATTCATTATCAACAACCCAGAGGTCGACTACCGTCAGGGCAATAATTGCAATACCCACGAATTGCGGTTTCACTTTTTGCTTAATACCCATCCAGATTGCGGCAAATCCTGCCACCGAAATCGCCAGCGCTAAAAAGATACCCTTCTGGAATAATTCCTGGCGCACAATTTTTAGCTGGTCAATCACCTGGGGGTTATATTGACTCGTTTCCGTTGGCTTCAGGAAAGATACAATCGAGTTTCCAAACAATAAATAAACGAGTGTCAAACCGATAAAACTACCGAAAACCCACAAAACCTTTTTTACAATTTTCCGGTCTACTTCCGAACCTCCTTTTATTGGCGCCATAATATTTTCCAGTCCGACGGCCGCTAAAATGCTGAGAGTAAATGGCAGCAGTGCGTAAATCATTGAAGGGACGCGAAATTTACTGAAAAATGGCGCCAGCTTGAAAAGTGGTCCGTAAAGGACTGGAACATATTTCCCAAATCCTACTAGTAGTATCAGACCAGTTGTCACCCAGAGATAGGCCTGGAATCGGTCCGGACGCTTCAGCAGCGCTCCCAAAACGGCTGTCAGAACTACCAGCAAACCCATATAATGAGTCGATTGGGTGAAGGGCATCCCACCCCAGTAGGCAGCACTTTTAATATCGCGCGAAGGATAGTTCTGTAATCCATAATAATAGGGATATAAGAACGAAATAAGTTCTTTTGGTTGAAATGACCATTGGGTGGCATAATCCCAGGATGTCCCAGTATCTGTTTGTCCGGATTCATCCAGCACCGAGGTAGCTCCGCGGTTGGAATGTTGCTGAAACTCATATACCGATATATAGGGATCAGATACCATTAATAAGGCAATAATAATACTGCCGATTAAAAGACTCGTCGGCTTCAAAGTAGTGGACATTGTCTGTTTTCGTTTAATCATATCACCAACAAGATTCCATAGCCACCAGAATACAATTAACATCCATGTGTAATAAACGATCTGTGGATGGTTTGACCAAAGCTGTATGGCAGTTGTCAATGCCAAAAAGAGTACCCCTCGCCATTGGTTTTTCCGAATGCAATAATCTGCTGCTAAAAAGACCCAGGGGGCATAGCCAAGAGCAATAATCTTTGATGAATGACCGGCATTGATTAGACCAAATAGATATGGCGAAATTGCATACGCTAGACCGCCAAAAACGGCTGATAAAGTATTAGCCGATCTGTTTATTATTATAATATAAAGTCCGAATCCACCCAGGGTAAAATATAACCAATATTTTAACCCGCGGTTAAACATAAAAATATTTATAATACTATTGATTGGATTTCCGGGTGTATTTATATGACTCCCCACCGAAGGCATGCCACCAAATAAAAAAGGATACCAAAATGCCTTATCACTATTATCTGTAGTATATTCCTTAGTCCATTTGGCAATTGGTTTGAAGCTGACTGTATCATTGGCTAAGGGCTCTTGATTAAGTATTATCATGTTTCCTAGAAAAATAGTGGATACTATAATTATCACTATCCAGTAATATTTTTTCCTCATGTCTCTACTTCTTAAATACTTGTTTAAAAATCTGTTTTATTCCACTGATTTCACGATCACCAATGATTTTGGTCAACTTTAAGCTTGTGATAAAAATAGTTATGCCAATAAATCCAATGAAAATATTAATATCAATAAACTGGGTTTGAAAATATAATACTACAAGAATTGTACATAGCAATGCACAAAATAAAATCCCAAGTCTATTAAATCCCCAATCGATATACATTATTGATTGTGATTCGCGGAAGATCAGTAGGACTAGTACAAGATATGAAATGGTTGTAGACCAGGCAGCACCTATAACTCCAAAATATTTTATTAGTGTGTAATTCAATATCAGGTTTACCATTACAGCTAACAATCCAGCGCGACCAAGGTTCATAGTACGATCATTTAATACAGCACCGGCAGAAAAGAAACTTCTGAACCCATTAATAAAATATGCCATTGCCACCCAGGGTATGTACTTTGCGCCAGCTAAATATTTATCTGTTGCTACTACAGACAATAACATCCTTGAAGAAAATATGATTAATAATAATAGTAGACTGCCAATCACAGCAAAATAGAACAGTAAATCTTTAAAAAGTGTATGATTTTGCCGGTCTCCTCCAATCCTAAACATCAATGGTTCCCAACTACGCTGGATAGGAACCACTAGCAACATATTTACTATCATTCCAAATTTATAGGCAATTCCATAAACACCAATCTCTTCTAAGGTAACAAATTGCATAAGAAAGTAGCGATCTGAAAAAGATAAAATGGGTGTAACAAAAGCTATCGGTATTAAAGGAATTCCAAATCTCATCAATTGAATTAGCTTACTAAAAGATGGTAGTGTAAAGGCATTCCGTAATACAAATAAGATACTTGTAAGAAATAAAATACTTGAGATAATTGTTTTGCCGTATAAATATCCGAATATCCCAAGATTATATTTTACAATGAATAATATCGATAGCAATAATATACCAAGAAATTGTCCCACAGATAGGAATAAATAATGTACCGGTTGTAATTCATATTGCTTCATCCATAATATGAATTGTCCGCCCGTAATTAAAAATACGTTGACTAATAAAATATTTACAAATTGTTGTCCATCAGAACCTAAACCAAACAATTCAGCAATGGGCCCAGCATTAATTAGTAATAAAGCAATGATAGCTGTATCAATTATAATAATTCCCCAAAATGCAGATGCTATTGTCTTTTTTTTATCTGACTTCCCCAGTCTCGGTAAATTTCGCCAAAGGGCATTAATCGTTCCTAATGGTAAAAATGTTATTAACATAACTTCAATTAATTCTATTAGTGTGATTATTCCAACATCTGACAAAGTCAAATAATGTGTGTATATAGGTATTAGAAGAAATGCGGACAATTTATTAAGAACATTACCGAGTCCATAGACAGCACTATTTATTCCAAAATTTTTAATTGTTGAACGAATAGTCATGGTCTACTAATTGTATCTATTACTGAAAGAAAGCCCATATCATTATTATATCAGTGAAAATAAATAATCGTATATACGTTTAAAACAATGATTCATTTTTCAAACTTCTTTAATATTAACCTTTTTATGGTCGCTAAATATTTATTTTCAGGATGTATATCTAAAAGTTCGTTGATATTTTTTCTTTCATCATTATTATGCTTGAAATAATCATAATATTTATATTTATTCTTCCAAATTCTATCCGCACCAAGATGGAAAGTGTTACTCATATCTTTTATCCAAATAAAATTCTTGGAAAATTTTTTATATTATCAAATAGCACTGCCCCAATCGGTGGAAAACCAATACAAATATTACCTAATTGGAATTTTGGATAAATGGATCGCTGAAAAACAAAACAATCAATTCCTGGATGATTTTCTCCTTCAATCGAATATAGTAGCGGTAAATTAGCAATATTTAGTTCATTGATTCCTAAATATGATTTGGGTATCGTTTTTCTATTAATACAAAATCCATCATAACCGAGCTCAAGCAGACTTTTAATAGTTAAATAGAAGAATGGCTTAAGTGCGATATCAACATTAGTATATATAAAAATATCTGAATCAGAATTTGTATAGAGAGAATTAAGTATATCACCAATTAATGGTAGTTTCCTATTGGTTTTAAATGTTTTTATATCAAGAATCGATCTTTTTAAATCTTCAGTAATATTAAGTCCTTTGGGAATAATTTCTCGATCTTCTTTATATTGAGTTGTGTATAGATCGACGACCACAGAATTACGTGCAAAAGCTTGCGCTTGTAACATAGTATGCATTGTAATCGGCTGTGCAATATACAAATCAGATTCAGGCCCAATTTTTACGGGATTGATGATATGTGCGATTTTCATTATTAATATCTATAATTCTTTACATTTTTATAAAAAACGCATTCCCTTGTAGAAAACGACCGTCAATTGTACTTTGCGAAATATCTTCAATACCAACCAATTTAAATCCCATTTTAGCAAGGAATTCAATTATATCATTAAATAATGCTTGTCCCTCATACAATTTGCAGAAACTCACTTCTGTATAAATGGCATAAATATTCTTTAATAATTTTTGAGCACCTTTAAGTGATTTTAGCTCATATCCTTGCACATCTAATTTAAGTAGTATCTTTTCTTTAAGATCTTCTCTTGAGAATACATTATCCAGTTTATCAATATTAATAATTGTTTTAGAATAATTTGCAGTATGTGGGTGGGCAGTCTTATGCAAATCGGTCATTTCCAATATAGATGAAGCACCGATATGTTTATTTATATAGAAATCCATTTGCCCTGTTACATCACCTAAGGCAAGATTATAAGCCATAAAACGTTTATCTTTAGAAAAACGTTTAACTAAATAATTATAGGAATCAGGTATTGGTTCAAAGGAATAAATCATAGCATCAGGGAAAAATGGTCTAATTTTATGAACAAATCCTCCTGTAGAGGCACCAATATCAATTATAGTATTTATATTCTTATCAATCAACCATTTATATTTAACTCGTTCGACTTGACTCGCATGAGTATTATATGGTACAATAGTCATATATTTTTTATTTAGGTAATTAATAAGAATCAATTTTACATAATTCTTAAGCATAGTAATTTACGTCCATGTGATTTATTAAATACTGATTACTGTATAAGTTCTGTCTCATTATATTAATTTATCAACTAATTAATATCATTCCATTTAAAATCCATATATCTTACACAGTGGGGTAACTGCATAAAAATCATCCTTTTCGTTTTCTGTCCATTGACCAAATGGCACTACATTCCCTTTTATCTGTTGATTAACCGGCTTTTTTGTGATCTTGGTAATTATTTTTTGATCAACACACGTTATATCAGTGAATTTAATAATTTTATTGAAAGTATTTGGATTTGTAAATAACTCTTCAGATTTAATAGTAATAATTCTATCCGGATTAATATTAGCTTTAAAGGCTTCGATGGTCTGATTGGTCTCATTCCACAACCATCCATTTTTTTGTATTAATGAAAATTCATCCCATCCAATTTCAGATTTATTGATCGGTACTATCCGGCCATCATCAAAATCATGTCCGGCATAATATTTTCTGCGTAAAGCACTACATACAAAGCTTCGCGGGTTTCTAATTAGATGAATGAATTTACTCTTTGGCATTAAATGATAAATGGCATCGGGAAAAAATGTAAGTTTATTATTTGTCTCAATATATCGTTTATCTCTGAAATAACACTCCTTTAATAAATGGTAACGCGCAGAAATAAATCCTAATTTTCTAGCTTCTAATCCATTTGGCCCTAATTCATAGGCTAGTTTTGCACTATACACCAAGTCGGGAATAGGCTCATGGAATGTAAAATTCGATTTATCTAATCTGAATAACCTTTCCAACAAATCTGTCCCGGCACGGCCGGTGGACAAGACAAACACTGCTTCCAGATTGGTAAATATTTTTTCTGGTAGACCAGTGAAATCAGTGATGTTTTTTTCTAGGTATTTATTATGCCGCACATATCGCACTGCGTCAGCGACTTTTCTTGATAAAGATGTCAAAATTAATTTTTCCTTAAATGCGGTTCAATTTCTTCAGTGCCTGATATTTAACCAGTGAAGCTTTAATGTAATTAAACGGATTTATTTGCTTGTGCCAGCGCCTGATGTAATTATCCAAACTCTCGCTATAGCGAAATTTATTCATTGTTTTCAATAACAATACATGCAATCTCTGATAGTTCAAAGTAGCCGGATCAATTAGCGGATAAAATTCGGCCTGGCAGTAGTTGTAGCGAGTCCAGTAGCCCAAGTCAAAATCAGGGATACAGTTAAGGATTGTCGCATATCCTTGATTAACCAATTCCCGACAGCGTTCGTGGTCAGGAAATACTCGATTAAAATCAATTAGACCAAATAATGAAAAGATATGGCCGTTAAAGACCAGCGTTGGTATCGCAGCCGTATATTCTTCATAAAATGGTCCCCATTTAGTCCTGGATGTTACGCCACCATCCCGCGGCTCGTATAAAAAACTGATCAAGGCTTTTTGAGCATACTCTGCATATTGTTCGTTTTTAGTTTCCTGGTACGCCCGCAGGAGGATCGATATCCCGCGCCCCTGGGCAAAAGCTGATTGCCAGGGTCCAAGATTCCGGTAGGCTGGCAATTCCACGTTCGTGAACCATCTGACACCCAGTTTATCATCCAAATCAGCATTATCGACAAACCAGTCAGCAAATTTCAGAAAACGCTGTAAATCCACAGTTTGGCCGCTATGCAAATAACTATGATATACCGCCAGGCCTAACTGCCCAATACTGATTGGGAAATAAATCAGTCTTTTTTCTGCGACATCGATATAAGTACTATTTAATGGAATTCCGTTTTCATCAAAATCAGTGATCAAGGCCTGGTCTTTACCGTGCCGTACCCGTCCTTCATCGAATACAAAATAATACTCGCCCAACTCAGTCGATCGAAAATCCGCGCCAATCGGATAGAAGTTATCCCCTCTTTTGATATCCCAAATCAATTTATGCAACATATAATATTTTTTATAAAGACTCATATCACCGAATCCCATTGAAGACATCCGCCAGCTTGGTAGCAAGATTCCGACGTTCGTACTGCATGTAATTATTGGGCATAGTCGATAAATTGCTGGAGAGACGATTTTTGATTCCGTTGACATCATTGAAATCATGAACATAGCCGGAATTGGTCATTTGTATTATCTTTGCGGTATCCGATTCTGCCGGCCCAATCAGCAATATCGGGACTCGAGACCGGATATATTCAAATATTTTTCCCGGTATGATCCCACGGTTTGATTTCGTGACGGGAATCACCAGAAACAGTAATTGAAAAGTATCGATTTGTTCAATGATTTGTGTGTGCGATACATATCCATGGAAATGGACGATTTCGGTCAGATTATTATCAGCCAGGCTATATTTTACGCTATCGTGGATCGTACCGAAAAAATGTAGTCGGATCGCAGGTTTGTTCTTAGTCGTCATTTGCCTGACTGCTTCGAATAACGCCATCGGATTCTGATGTCGTGATAGAGTTCCAATATGACAGATATTCAGATAATCGTTTACTTTCGTGCAACCAATCTTGCCAAAGTCATCCTCATCATATCCATTATAGATGACCTGTATTTTTGTTTGGTCTGTATACTGGCCAAGCAATTCCCGGAATCCGGGGCTAACGGTTACTATTCGATCGGCGTTGTTAAGTACGGCAAATTGCAGTTTTTTATCAAATTTCCTGGCAAATACCGTCCGAATCTGATCCTTGTAATAGAACAGGTCGATCCAAGGATCACGAAAATCGGCGACCCAGGGCAATTTGAACTTCCATTTTAGATAGCGCCCGATCAGATGAGTTGAATGCGGTGGGCCGCTGGTAAAGATGATATCAACAGGATTATTACGTAGATACTTCCAACCCTTAATAATCGCAAATGGAACCCAGCCGACTCGTCCATCCGGTATGAACAAATTCATTCTGATCCACCGAGAAATCCGATTTAATAATCCAGCGGAATCGGTCTGGTTAAGCTGAAAAGTCGGTAATGATTTCTGACCACTGAACAACTTAAACAGTCTAAACGGCTCCAACGCCCCGGTCTTCAGGACTTTAACCTTGGTTTTTTTCGCTTCTTCCAACAAACTGAAATCCAGATTGGGATATTCACCATTACGTACAGTCAGCACTATAGCTTCCCAACCGAATTCAGGCAAATATTTGACGAATTTAAGCATTCGCTGGACGCCGGGTCCGCCACTGGGCGGCCAATAGTATGATATTACCAGTACCTTCTTCAATTATAAAACGCCTCGATATCCGGCTGGTTATTTTCACGAAACAAATCGCTGCCAATATACATTTTTTCCCAGATCGCTTGTCCCAACAGAATCCACAAGAAATTATAATGCCAGCGCAGGTTGGGATGCGGCGGATAGTCCAGGATTTGGCGGATATAGGAATAATTAAAAATCCCCTGCTCCTCAATAAACGATCGTGTTAGTATCCGTTCGGCAACCTGCTTCAGGTCCTTCTGGTACTGCAAATAAGGATTGACGGCAAAACCCCATTTCTTCTTGTGAATGATTTTTTCCGGCAGATAGGGAGCCATCGCCTGGCGGAATAATGCCTTGGTTTCCCGACGCCGCAGTTTCAGTTGGCTTGGAATCGAGAAAGCGAATTCCACCAATTCCCGGTCCAGAAACGGGACCCGTTCCTCAATCGAGTGAGCCATCGACATTCGATCCTCGACCAGCAGGTAATCGTTGACCATTTTGGTGTGGAATTCAGTGAACAGAATTTTATCCAGGGTCGCCAATTTCCCGGATTCGGGAAAATACGGGCGGAATTCAGACTCACAGCAGTCAAAACCACATTCCAGAAAATCCTGCGAATAAATTTTCCTGGCCTGTGGTCGGTCATAATCCCAGACATTGCGGAGAATAAGTAATTGTTTCAAAACGTTACCGCTGGCCAGAGCGACCTGCAGGCCACGTCGGATTTCATCGTATTTCAGGGTTCCGCTGCCCTGCTGTAACCCATAGACGATTCGGCTCAGCAGGCGGCCGATATACCGTTCCAGGCTAGCAGGAACCAGCCGCTCAGGCAGATCAAACGGCGCCAGCAACCGGTGGACGTCGTACCCAGCAAATAATTCATCGCCGCCCAGACCACCCAGCACGACTTTAACATGCTGTGAAACAAAATCGGACAGAGCGAATCCCTGTAGCAGATTAATCTTTGGTTCCTCGGCATGCCAGATCACTTGGGGCAGGGTTCGCAGCGGTTCCAGGTTCAGACTGAGCGTCTGGTGTGTAGTTGCGAATTGGTCGGCAATCAACTGGGAATCGGAAAATTCGTCAGTCGGTTCATTGAATCCCAGCGTGAATGTCCGTATGTCGGTGACACCGATTTCCGCCATCATCGCGACGATACTGCTGGAATCCAGGCCACCCGATAAATAGACACCGATCGGGACGTCACTGACCAGTTGACGCCGGACCGCCTGCCGAAGATAGTGGTGAATTCCATCGATGGCGTCGCCGGTGCTGATCCGGACGGTACCGGGCTGCAATTGATAATACCGTTCCAGTTTGATTACGCCTCCCTGGTAGGTCAGGTAACTGCCCGGTGGCAGACGTCGAACACCGTCAAATAACGTGTTTTCGGATTGCGTGTAACGCAGGTTGACCTGCAGGTGTAGCGACTGTCGGTTCAGCCGCCGCGGAACTGCCGAGTGATTCAGGATGGCCTTTATTTCCGAGCCGAAAATGAAATGCTGTCCGTCATAAAAATAATGCATTGGTTTAACGCCGAAATGATCGCGTCCCAGAATTAGCTTTTGTGATCGGGCATCCAGCAGGGCGAAAGCGAAAATTCCATTCAGCCGGGCGAACATTTTCTCACCGTAATCTTCGTACAGATGTACCAACACCTCGGTATCGGAGCTGGTATAGAAAGTGTGCCCGCGTTTTATCAGATCTTCACGCAGACTTTGGTAATTGTAGATTTCGCCGTTGAAGACAATCGCCAGCGAATGATCCTCGTTAAAAATCGGTTGATCGCCAGTTTCGATATCGATGATCCGCAGCCGGTTATGACCGAGCCAGAAATTGCCGCTGTGGTAGAAGGTAGAATTTTCCGGACCACGGTGTTCCAGCGCCCGGCACATGGCGCTGATGTTGGCTTGCTGATCACCCCCGGAAACGATTCCACTGATCCCACACATGTCTAATTATAATAACGTTTGGTGAAACCGGTCCAGGTGCCGGCTCCCAGCAGATTGCGGTGGACGAAGGCAACAATAAAACCGGCACCGTAACCGATAATCTGGATCGGAATGGTCAACAGAGCGTAGGCAGCAACAGTCAGGCTATGCTGCTTGATCCCGGCCGCCAAAGCCAGCAGTCCGAGACCGGCCAGTCCGACACCGATCAGCGGTAGAAATAATCCGGGTCGAAAGCAGGTGCCGATCAGTACCGCCGTCAGCAGACAAACGGCAATCGCTGGCAGAAAATGAATCGGTTCCAGCATCTGTGAACTGATTTTGCCGAGATTGACCCGGGCCACACCCCAGTTAAATACCTGTTTGAAGAAACGCAAAAGGCTGGTCCGACGGCGGTGATAGACGATCGCGTCGGGAATAAAGCGGACTACCGCGCCAACGCTGTGAATCCGATGGCTGAGTTCGATGTCCTGCCCATGCCGTAGCGATCCGAACCCACCCACTTGCTCGTACAAGCGGTAGGTCATGCCCATATTGTGGGAGCGGGGATAAAATTTCGCCAGCATTTTTTCACTATGACCGCGCATGCCGCCAGTGGTGAAAAATGAGGTCATGGAATAATCAATCGCTTTCTGTAGGGCCGAAAAGTCAGCCTTGGCACCGTCAGGGCCACCGCAGGCGTCAAACTGTTCGGTAGTATAATATCTCCAAATTGTCTCGATCCAGTCAGGGGCGGCTTCACAATCCGAATCGATAAACAGAAATAGTTCGCCGGATGCATTTTCCATTCCGTGATTACGTGCAGCACCTGGCCCCTGATTGGCCTGTTTGATGAAAACCAGGCGGAAATCGACCTGAGCGGCCTGTTCGAGAATATACTGCTCGGTCCCGTCGGTGGAGCCATCGTCAGATATAATCAATTCAAAAATTTGATGGTCTATAGTCTGTCTTGCTAAGGATTGAATGAGGTAATCAAGCTCATCTTTCCGATTGAATGTCGGTGTTATCAGACTAATTTTGATATTCGGCATTACTATTTCTTTATTAGAATAGATTCGCAACCGAGTGAAAATAATTCCCTTAATACCGGAATATTCGGAAATTTCTTAGGATTCAAACCAAATCTGGTTTTAAATATTGGGCGAATAAGAAAATTCTGCAAAACAACGGATTCAAATCCGGTATTTCGGAAAATTTTTAGGAAATAATTTATACTCAATCCGATACTGTAATTAACCAGTACCTGTTCAATAAACCCTTCGGATTCCCCCACTATCCGACATAACCTACTGAAAAACGCCGCCGGCAATAAGTGAATATAAGGCATTTTACCAATTTTACTCACAGCGTGCTGCTGATGACCAGCGAATGGTGAAAATCTTGGGGGAAATGTTATATATAGAAAACCTCCAGATATCAGTAAGTCCGCCATATTGTTGAAAGCTGCAATTTTATCGGGAATATGTTCAATTACATCTCTGATAATAATTAAATCAAATTTTTTTCCAATCCTATGCACAATATCACTGGCAGTGATATCACCAATAATAATATTCAAATCAGGATTGATATTCCGGGCAATCTGGACTCGAAGTTGCTCAAGTTCCAGTCCCCACACATCCGCACCAATCTCCCGCAAGACTTTCAGTGCACCACCTTCAGCACATCCGATTTCTAATATTGTCATGCCAGACAGGTCAATACCCAAAACGTTATGCAAATAGGGAATTAAATAATTCCTGGTATGCAGTAATTGTTCTTGATAGTGTTTTTCCGACACGTATGAAACTTAAGTTATTCTGCCATAACGGTTTTAAGATTTATGCACAGCAAATTTGAATTATCAGGAAATAATACATTTTACCCGATCTTCCTGACCCTGAGTAGAATGGGCAATCATTTCACCCAGAAGACCAAGGGAAATGAATTGAATTCCAATCACTATCAGCATGACACCCAGTATTATTAATGCCATATGCTGTTTAAACGGATTGCCGACTATGTACTTCAAATATAAAACATAAAATTCGGCGATAAACCCGACCGTCGTACTCAGAAAACCGATTGATCCGAATAAATGCAAGGGCTGCTGGGTGTAGCGCGATAGAAACATGATCGTGATCAGGTCGAATATTCCATGGAAAAAACGGGCGCCGCCGTACTTGGTGGTACCGTGAATTCGCGGCCGATGATTGACCACGATCTCGCTGACACGAAACTTCTTCTGTCCGGCCAGGGCCGGGATATAGCGGTGCCGGCCACCATAGATATCGATCGATTTAATCACTGCTTTGCGGTACATCTTAAGTCCGCAGTTGAAATCATGGATTTTCACCCCCGTCATCAGCCGGGTCAGGAAATTCCAGACTTTGGACGGAAACGTCTTGGTAAAGGGGTCGTTGCGCTGCTTTTTCCAGCCCGATACTAGGTCGAAACCGGCATCGATCTTCCGTTGCAGATTGACAATTTCTGCGGGATCATCCTGCAGGTCGGCATCCATGGTGACGATAAAATCACCAGACGCCAGTTTGAAACCTTCGGCCAGCGCCGCCGATTTCCCATAGTTGCGGTGAAACTGGATCAGGCAGATATTTTTATCTTCGGCAGCCCGCTCCTGCAAATATTCGAACGAGCCGTCGGTGCAGCCGTCATCGATGAATATCAGCTCGGCTGTGGAATAATGCTTCAGGGCTGATCGCAACTGACTGATTAATTCCGGCAATGATTCGATTTCATTGAATACCGGTATAACGACAGATATTGAGCTCATATTTCAATAATTGATTTGTGCCGGTGGAACGGAATCGGGGATCTTGATGATGACCGCCGGATTATTGTTACCCCACTGGCGCTGTGAGAATTTCAACTCGATTTTTTGATTTCCACTTTCCGTCTTGAAAACGGCTTTTTCAATGGCTAAACCTACATCGGTTTGACTATAAGTAAAATCGATGTTTGGAGCGGAACCGGAAATTTGAGCGGCCGTGTCAATGGTGATATTCTGGTCGCTGGCGGCGGATCCCCAGAGTAATCCGATCAGCAAATGAGCGGTAATTGGCTTGGCGGCCGGAAACAATCCGGTTATGATTCCGGCATCATACAGCCGGTTATTCAGCATATCCCAGCCGGCCACTGAATCCTGTTCGATCCGAAGATACAATGTTCGGCGGCCGATTAAATCCGAAAACTGGATATATGCTGTATCCGACCGGCAGGAAAAACTGAACGACAATCGGTTGCTGCTGTCACCCGTGTACAACAGGCTGCCGCGACCGGAACAAAATTTGTACTCTCTGATCAATGCCGACAAATCAGGTGGCTTATCAATTTCATTGGTGAGCAGTTCCGAACCAGCCTGGCAGCCACCAAACCAATAGACGGAAAACAGAGCGATCAGCAGTAACGGAAAATTAATCCGGCTGCGCTTTTGACCGAAGGCGTTCATTATCCGGTTCCAGTTCCACTGCCTGCTGATAGATGCTGCGCGCTTTCGTGAATTGCTTTTTCAGAATCAGAACATCTCCCAGATGTTCCAGAATTACCGGATTACTATCGTCCAGCTCAACGGCCGATTGCAGCAGACTTAAAGCCTTTTTATAATCGCCAAGCTTAAAATAAATCCAGCCGGCGGTATCCAGATAGGCGGCATTTTCCGGTTCGATTTGAATCGCCTTTTCAGCCATTTCCCGAGCATGCTCCAGGTGCAGATTCCGTTCAACCAGGCTGTAGGCATAATTATTCAGCGCCTGGGCGTCATCCGGTTCATTCTGAACCAGAATTTCGTACAACGAATCTGATTGGATCCATTGTTCGGTTCGGTCATAAATCAGGGCCAGGGTCTGGCGGGCGTGCCGCGACTCGGGAAAGATACCCAGCGACTGTTCCAGAAAATATTGAGCGTTGTCGTCATCCTTGACCTGATAATAACTGTTACCCAGCAGAAAATTGATTGTAAAATCACCTGGGACAAAGCGGTCAGCGTTTTTCAAGATGGCGATGGCGCTATCGGGCAGGTTTTGTTGTAGTGCCAGTAACGCCAGATTACTGTAGCCACGCGGTTCATCGGGGAATGACCGGATCGATTCTTCGGCAAAAAACCAGGCCTGGTCCAGTGCACCGGTTTCAGCGGACAAGGAAGATAAAAAGTACAATAATCCCGGTGTCTTATTGCCTTCCCGGTACAAATCCATGAAATATTCCAGTGCTTTGTCGACCTGATCATTCTCGTAGTACAGGGTTCCGAGACGAATCTGCAAGTCAATATCGCCGTCTTCCAGATCGATCAACTGTTTCAGATAATTCAACCCGGTTTCAAAATCACCGTTCAGAATTGCTAGATCGCTGAGCGTCCGCAGGTACTTGGTATTGTCCGGCTCCAGTTCCGTCAATTTTGTGAACAATTCCTGGGAAAGCTTCAGATTCTGCCTGGCCAGGGCAATCTGGGCAGCATTTTCCAGCGGTACGCTGCTGCCGGGTAACTGTTCATGAATCTTCAGGTAGATTGCCAGAGCCTGCTCCAGATCGTTGCTGATTTTCGCCAGATTGGCCAATGCATAACCATAATCGGTATTATTCGGCTGACTGGTCCACAGCTTCCGGTAAATATCGACGGCCGGATCATACATTTTCCGCAGAATATATTGGTGCGCCAGCATTTCCGAAGCTTGGGAATCCTCCGGATCGAGGCGTAAGGCTTCTTTCAGGTGAGCTTCCGATCGCTCAACTTTACCCAAGTGCCAGTATGATTCCGCCAGCGCCATATGGATTGAAGCGACACTCGAGTCGGCGCTCAACGCATCCTGGAATTCCAGAATCGCCAGCGCGTAATCGCCCTGGCTCATCAGCAATTGGCCGTCCATGAAATGCTGTAACGCCTCCGGATCCACATCTACCCTTTCGTTGGCGACAGCGCCGGATTGTTCAGCCTGAACTTGAATTGGCGGCCGGGTGCTGCAGGAGAGCAATATCGCCGATGCACTAAACGTCAGGATGGCGAGAAATTGCTTTTTGTGAGTGAATATTTTCATCTTCGTCTTTACTATTGTACCGCTTTTCCAGTATTATTTCAATAACTTCTAATTCATCACTCAGTAAGAGTTCCCGGGTAGCTGGGGAAAATTCGTATTTAACCGCTCGCCTGTTCGTGCGATGCGAAACTGTTACCGCCGCGGGCTTTCACACGATACATTGCAGCATCGGCTTTGGCGATCATGTCCTTGATTCGATCGGCATCAGCTGGAAACTGAGACAATCCGACACTGATAGTCATACGAACCTCGACCCCGTCCCGGCGGAATTTGTAGCCACCGATGGAATTGACAATACGGTTGGCCACGGCCTGAGCCTTTTGCTTGTCGGTATTAATCAGCAGAATGGCAAATTCCTCGCCGCCATAACGGGCGATCACGTCAATATTACGGATGCAGAGCTTCAACTGGTGGGATACTTCCTGTAATACATAATCACCATATAAATGGCCGTGATTATCGTTGATGCGCTTGAATTTATCCAGATCCATCATCAACAGAACCAGGTCCTGTTGAAACCGTAATGACCGGCTGATTTCTTCCTCAAACCGGTCCAGGAAGGATTTATGATTCAGCAATTCGGTCAATCCGTCGTGAGTTGCCGATTGGTGCATCGCCCGATACTTATCCGACCAGTGCAGAACCGCGCCCAAATTAATGGACAGAGTTTTTAATAACCAGAGATCCGATTCGGAAAACTGCCGTGAAGACAATCGTTCCAACACAATTGCACCTACGCCCGACGTCCCGATTTTAAGGGGAACACCGACCACGGCCATAAAATTAAAGCGCTCGATATCACCTTTGACGAATCGACCTTCATCCGGATAATCCTTTTCCCAATAGGATGAATTGATCGGTTGTTCCGTTCGAATCGGCCGGCCGTGGAGAGTATCAGCAATATCAAAATCGCTCTTGACACTAATATCCTCGGAAAATCCATCACTTAGCATGATCCGGGCCAGACTGGTATTCGTAGCGGCAATCGATATGGTCAGTTTATCATAGGAAAATAAAGAACGACAAAGATTTCTGATTGATTCAAAAACGGTGGCATATTCATCCGCTATATCGATTTTTTCCATCAAAGTGGTGATTTTGGCATGGTTCTCCCGGTCGGCAGATAACTCTTCGATTCGTTCGATCCTGTCGATTCCCTGGGAGATAAACACACCCAGATCAGTGATGACATCACGGGAATTTTGTTCCAGCAGGTTGAAATGACTGGTATGAATCAGCAGACAACCGACGGTCACGTTCCGATAAATAATACGGGTTCCTATCAGGCATTCACTGCCACGCCAATCTCCATTTCCCATCAGGTTCGACCAGGCTGGTTGTACATCCTTCTGCTGGAAAATCATTCCCTCATCACTTTTAATCAGCGTATTGAGAATAGCATTGTCGATGGGAATATACTCGAGAAATGATCCGCCGCTGGCGACCTGCAAAGTGTAACCGCTGCTGGCGGGATCGATCATGTAGACAGCGGCGTGAAAATCCTCATTCAGACTCTGGATAATTTCAAAAACATTCTGCAGCAGTTGCTCATAGTACTGGTGGCTGCGGGAATATTCATGGTTCCCGTACAACGAACGACCGCTACCGGAGCTGCCGGGAAGCGCGGCCGCAGTACTGCCAGTCGCGGTGCGCTCATCGGGCCAGAACAGAATCAGGATTATTCCCAGCGTAACGATAATACGAGCTGCCAGGAATACGTTGCCTTCGGGTTTGGGAAATATAAACAGCAGAATAAACAGTGCGATAACCAAGGTAATAAACCATAGTCTGGCGCTGTTGAAAGGTAATTTGGGAAATCTCATTTCCCAAAACTTACACAGATATTTTATTCGGTAAAAGCTATGAATTTAGCCGGCTACTTCTGGTCCTTAACCAGCAACAGCCGATCCTGGTAATCCTGATCGCGCTCCGGCAATGTTTTCA
>JBDRBK010000097.1:0-3788 GCA_043822705.1 Fidelibacterota bacterium | reverse complement strand
GTTTCGAAACCATCTTTATCGAAGTTACGGACTTTGAAATCCATTAACAGCCAGGCATTCCGATCGGGCTGCCATTCCATTTTCCGGGCGTCGATGCGTTGGTTCAGAATATTATCTTTAGTCCTTTGAATAGTGATGGTGCTGCCTGAATTCTTCCGGGTATCAAACCGGGATATGACAATGTTACAGGCGGGTGAGTCCTGAAACATGATATTAGTGTAAATAGTTTTTTTGGCCTGTTGTCGGCGCTTCATCTGGTTCTCTTCGATATCCAGGCGTTTCCGGGAAGCCGGGATAACGACGGCATCTCCGAAAAAGAAGGAGCCTGCACTGATCAGCAGACCAATCAGTAAGAGCGGTGTTGAAACCCGATAAAGGCTGATACCCGAGGATTTGATGGCGCCCAGTTCGTTGGACTTACCCATGATGCCGATTGTAAAAACCGAGGCCAGCAGCAGCGACATGGGAATGGCAATGTCGATAAACCAGGGCAATTGATAGTAATAAAACCAGGCGATGTCAATGATTGACATTTCGGATTTCAGAAACTTATCGATTTTTTCAATGATGTCGACAATGTGAAAAATGACCAGGAATGTCAACAGCGACATAAAGAAAAGCAGGATAAATTTTTTGACAACGTAGCGGTCGAGTATTTTGATTTCCATCATCCTGCGAAATCTAAAACAGCAGGGGCACTTTCGCCAAGCTTTTCTCTTAATACTTCGCCGGTTTTTCAGTATATTGACAGCGGAGATTTGCGACTGTAAACAGGAATATAACAATAGCAACAGGCTTTGGAATGAAAAACAGGACTGAACGAGTAATCCCATTCCGGTGGGCAATTGTTCCGGTAATTTACCTGGCCCTGGTGCTGGTATATGTGCTGCGATTTCTGCATGGAGATCCCCACATACCCCTGATGTCCGCAGCAGCAGTGGCGGCGATTGTCGCGGTGTTTTTCGGTTATCGCTGGGAGAAGATACGAACCGGCATGATCAATACGATCAAGATTTCACTGCCGGCCATCCTGGTTTTAATGATTATCGGGATGATCATCGGCACCTGGATCACGGCCGGGATTGTGCCGACGATGATCTATTACGGATTGAAAATTATTTCACCGCGTGTATTTTTGCTGGCGACGGCACTGATCTGCAGTATTGTGTCGCTGGCGACAGGCAGCTCCTGGACTACGGCCGGTACGGTGGGAGTTGCCCTGATCGGCATAGGGAAAGGCTTCGGTATTCCGCTGCCCATGGTGGCCGGGGCGATTATTTCCGGTTCCTATTTCGGCGATAAAATGTCACCGCTGTCGGATACGACAAACCTGGCTCCCGCTGTAACAGGGGCAAAACTGTTTGAACATATCCGGCATATGGTCTATACCACCGGGCCGAGTCTGATTATTGCCCTGATATTATATACGCTTCTTGGTCTGAGATACGGCGGTAAAGATCTGGATATGAATGCCATTGATGCAATTCTCAACGGCCTGTCAGCCCAGTTCCTTATTTCACCGCTCTTATTGTTGCCGCCATTGCTGGTGATCGCGATGGTGGTTTTCAAAGTGCCGGCGATTCCCGGATTGCTGGGTGGAACAGTGCTGGGCGGACTGTTTGCGGCCCTGTTTCAGCATTCAACATTGACCGAGATCGTGCAGAGCGCCCATTACGGATTTGTTGCGGCGACGGGCAATGAAGCCATTGATAATCTTCTGACCCGCGGCGGGCTGGACAGCATGATGTGGACGGTGTCGCTGATTCTCTGCGCCATGAGTTTTGCCGGCGTACTGGAATCCGCCGGGATGCTGAAAGCCATTGCGCTGAAAATTATTTCCGTGGCAAAGAGTACCGGCTCACTGGTGGCCGCGACCGTTCTGACCTGCATCGGGACGAACATGATCGCCGGTGACCAATACCTGGCAATCGTATTGCCGGGGCGTATGTTTAAAAAGATTTATGATGAACGCGGTCTGAAACCGAAAAACCTGAGCCGAATCCTGGAAGACGCCGGAACGCTGACCTCGTCGCTGATTCCATGGAATAGCGGGGGCGCGTTTATGTTCGCCACACTGGGAGTATATCCTTTTGCATATTTGCCGTTTGCGTTTCTGAACCTCATCAATCCGCTGGTCTCGATTTTTTACGGGTACACGGGATTTACGATTGAGAAGTACAGCGAAACGGAACTCAAAGAGCTGCGGGAAAGAGAAAAAGCCGAATATAGCGATGCAGAGGAAGATTATTAATAGTTTCTTTGTCATTCTGAGGGAGTTCACGACCGAAGAATCCCCCTGTATCAAGAATGGAGTATTGCATCTATGTCGTTTGAAATTAGAAATTTGAAATTCGGCTGGTTTGGATTTAACTTTGATTCTATAAATATTGGCAGTTGATGAAGCAATCAGCAGTAATATTCAATAGTTTACTCAGTATTTTAATGATTCTGTTATTGCTGTCCTGCAAAGAATGCCCAACAGAGCCAGAAAAAGTAATTTCCCTTAATATTTCGGCCCCTTATATAGAATCGACAATTGTCTGGCTGAGGATTTCATCAACTGATTCCACTCGCCAAAAATCTTACACCGTGGTCAGAGATTCTTTAATAATCAGTGAAGGATCATTCACAGGAAAAGATACGATCATTGCTGATCGACAAGTTGAACCAAATACGACCTATAGTTATTCAGTCCAATATTCAGACGAAGTGTCCGATCTGCTTAATGTGACGACTCTGGAATTGTCCAGTAGCTATTTCACCTGGGAGGTTCTCTATTTTGGTGAGAGAAACAATATACTAAATAGTGTTTCCATTGCCAGTGAGGATAATATCTGGGTTGTAGGGCAGATGGAATACTGGGGTTGGGATTCTTTGGATTCCGAATACGATTGGATTCGATATAATGGTTTGCATTGGAATGGTGAAAGATGGAATATTCTTAGTATAAAACCACCACCATGGACATACAAGGGACCCTTTGATGTAGCTCATGCCATAGATGACACCACAGTCTGGATAGGAATAAATTCACCGGCACTATATTTAAGTGGTCAATGGCAAGGTTATTCATCTGCACCCAATCTTGGTTGGATGTGTGATATCTGGGGTAATTCGTTGGACAATACCTTCTTTACGTATTACGATGGCGGGATTGCTCATTACGACGGTAATAAGTTCACCGTGATGAATAGCGGCACCACAACGGATCTTAGGGACATAGACGGCAACAGTGAGCGGGTCTATATTGCCGGTTTCAGTACAACGGCGGGCTATGAACGGCTAATCCTTGAATACAAAGACGGCCAATGGAATAAACTGCTAAAGTCGGAAACGGTTGACGGTAATTTAAATATCGGTGATTTCGGTCGTTTTAATGCTGTGAAGGTGCTGGACGGTGTCGCGGTTTTTACTTCCGCGGCCATGGCGGCAATCAAGTATTACTACCGGGATCAGTTCTATGACGGAACACCATCACAATCGACAGTACTCCAGGATTGTTATGCAATAGAGAATATGGATGGCAATGCTGTGAATGATCTGGCCTATTTTACCCAGGGTGGTGAGATCGTTCATTATAATGGGCAATACTATATCAAAGTCTTTGATTACAGTAAGATGGGATATCCCGGTAGTGTATATTTTTGCAGCGGCGATTTCAAAGACGATGTTATTTGCGCGGTTGGTGATGGAGGATCTGGTCAAGGTGTTGTTATCATCGGGAGAAGGTGAGGAATCCCAAGTCACCCACTACGGGACATCGATCATATCCTAATTTGCAATTTCTA
>JBDRBK010000096.1:0-6171 GCA_043822705.1 Fidelibacterota bacterium | reverse complement strand
AGACCACTAAATAAATGGCAATCAAATGTCTATTTATGTTGGGAATTTTAATATAATCAGTTTGCAGAAATGCTAGATATACCCCAGCTGTTCGATTTTCAACAGAATGTCCTGAACCAGGGTTTCGGGATCAGTGTTGGTTGTATCAACAATAATCTCCGGGTTTAGCGGCGTTTCGTAGGGATCGCTGATGCCGGTAAATTCCTTGATCAGCCCCTGCCGCGCCTTGGCATACAAACCTTTGGTGTCGCGTTTTTCACATTCCGCCAGTGGTGTATCGACAAAAACCTCAATATAACCACCCAGTGGCTCAATCAAGGCCCGGTTATAGGCCCGGTCATCCTGGTAGGGTGCGATCGGCGCGCAGATCGCGATTCCACCATTCTTGGTGATTTCACTGGCTACAAAACCGATCCGGCGGATATTGAGTGAGCGATGCTCACGGGAAAAACCCAGTTCGCTGGACAGGTGCGTCCGCACGATATCGCCGTCTAAAAGTGTCACCGGCCGGCGCCCGTCTTCGAACAATTTGACCATCAGTCCGTTGGCGATGGTTGATTTCCCCGATCCCGACAGACCGGTGAAAAAGACCGTAAAACCGCGTTCCGCTTTGGGCGGCTGCGAACGGCGCAGTTCCGCCACCACTTCGGGGTAGGAGAACCAGTCGGGAATATCCAGGCCCTTATCCAGCCGGCGGCGCAACTCGGTGCCGGAAATGCTGAGCGTGCGGACGCCCTCGGGGATTTCATCGATCGGCCGGTATTCTGCCCGGTCCTCGACATACAGCATGCGCCTAAAAGGAACCACCTTGATGCCGATTTCATCCTCGTAGTGCTGGACCAGCTCGCGGGCTGCGGGCGATGGATAAAACGGTTTACCCGAACTGTCCGCACCGGGACCGGCATGATCGCGGCCGATGATGAAATGCGTGCAGCCGTAATTCTTGCGGATGATGGCATGCCAGAGCGCCTCCCGCGGACCGCCCATCCGCATCGCCAACGGCAACAGACTCAGCAGGGCTGTGCCTTTGGGATATTTATTCATAACCTGCTCATAACAGCGCACCCTGGTATAATGATTCACATCACCCGGTTTGGTGAGTCCCACGACCGGGTGAATCAGAATATTGGCGCCGACTTCATTGGCCGCCCGCAGCGTCAGCTCCACATGGGCGCGATGCATCGGATTGCGGGTCTGGAAGGCTACGATCTTGTCCCAGCCCAGCTTGTGAAAGCGGTCCCTGGTTTCGGCCGGCGACCGGCGCAACAGCTGGTAATCATAATGCTTGGGCTGCTGCAACCCTACCAGGCTGCCGCCGACATACCAGGGCTGGGACTGTTTTAAAAGGTAATTAACGCCGGGATGCAGCGGATCGGTGGAACCGAATACCTCCTGGGCCTCAGTTACCAGGTCCGGCTGCCAGACATCCTCCACGGTTAAAAGCGCCAGGGCAAAGCCTTCCTGGTCCCGCAGCACGAGTCGGTCAGCAGATCGTAAGCGTCCGACCAGGTCGGCGGGAATATCCAGGGTGACCGGCAGCGGCCAGAGCAGACCGTTTTGCAGGCGCATCCCGGCCACGACCGCGGCATAATCGGCCTGATTAAGGAAACCCCGCAGCGGAGAAAAACCACCATTAAGCAGCAATTCCAGATCACAGATCTGCCGCTCATTCAGCACCAGTGACGGCCAGCCCAGCGCATCAGCCTTCAAGCGGCTGATCTCTTCTGCTGCGCCCATTAAATCAACCAGTGTACCCCCGTGGGGTTCAATTACTGTCATACTCACAATATCATCCTGTTAATTAATTGAAATACCCGATCGCCTGTTTTCCGGCCCGGGAAATTACACTCGCCGGCAGGAAAATCATGCTAATCCGCACAGCGGCCGGAGCGCCGGCAACATCATGACCGAATAATTGGTACGCTGACATTGAAATCAGGCGTAATTTTCACAGTTATTTACCAATTAATTTCAACTGGTTGATCCGGATTGCTTTAACCGGCCGCCACCGGAGATCGTTCCGGCTGTACGCCAGGCCACCCATTAACCGGCAATCAACCCGGGTCAATTTATTACTACTATAAAATGAATCATCTGGACGAATTAGAATCGAAATCGGTGCATATCCTGCGGGAAGCCTATGCCGCCTTTAAAAACCTGGGGATGCTGTGGTCAATCGGCAAGGACAGTACCGTCCTGCTGTGGCTGGCCCGCAAGGCCTTTTTCGGTCATGTGCCGATCCCGCTGGTGCACATCGATACCAGCTACAAGATTCCGGAAATGATCGAATACCGTGACCGGCTGGCGCTGGAATGGCATTTAACCATGATTTACGGCCAGAATACCGCGGCGCTGCGGGATAAGGCGACTTTTCCCGACGGCCGGGTCGACCGGATTCAGTGCTGCCGCAACCTGAAGTCGGAAGCGCTGAAAAATACCCTGAATGGCAGCTGGCAACGTTACCGTCTGAATCTGCAGACCGGCAAATATGAAATCGACATCAACACCGAACCATTCAGCGGTGTGATTGTCGGGGTCCGGGCCGACGAAGAAGGTTCGCGTTCCAAGGAACGTTATTTCAGCGCCCGCGACCAGGACAATCAATGGGATGTGGGTGACCAGCCGCCGGAGTTCTGGAACCAGTACAAGACCGATTTCGCGCCCGGTACCCATGTGCGGATTCATCCGCTGCTGGACTGGACCGAATTGAATATCTGGGAATATATCAAGCGTGAAAAGATCCCCACCGTCTCGCTGTACTACGATCAGGGCGACGGCCAGCGCTACCGCTCGCTGGGTTGCTGGCCCTGCACGACCGCCGTTGAATCAGACGCTAAAACAGTGGATGATATTATCGCCGAGCTGGCTTCCGGCAAATTCGCCAATATCGCCGAACGCTCCGGCCGGGCCCAGGACCAGGATGACGGTGGCGGCCTGGAAACCCTGCGCCGCGATGGCTACATGTAAAGCAATGGACAATTAAGAATTAATAATTGACTGAGAATAGTCATTGCAGTTACCGACAATCTGGTAACCGTTTGACTCAATGACCCAATGACTTAATGACTTAATGACCTAATGACAAAAACCAAATCAGATCGCCAGCAGATGAACATCGTCATCGCCGGCCATGTGGATCACGGCAAGAGCACGATTATCGGTCGGCTGCTGGCCGACACCAATTCCCTGCCGGAAGGCAAGCTGGAGCAGGTCCGGCGCAGTTGCGCCCTGAATTCCAAACCCTTCGAATACGCCTTCCTGCTGGATGCGCTCAAGGATGAACAGGCCCAGGGGATCACGATCGATGCCGCCCGGGTTTTCTTCAGCACCCGGCAGCGTGACTACATCATCATCGACGCCCCCGGTCATATCGAATTCCTGAAAAACATGATTACCGGCGCCTCGCGGGCGGAGGCGGCCCTGCTGGTGATCGATGCCAAGGAAGGCATCCGCGAGAATTCCCGGCGCCACGGCTATATGATCGCCTTGCTGGGGATCAGCCAGCTTACTGTGCTGGTCAATAAAATGGATCTGGTCCAGTACAGCCAGGCCGTTTTCGATCAAATCGTAACCGACTACAGCATCTTTCTGAAGCAGATCGGCGTCAATCCGCGCGGCTTCATTCCGGTCAGCGGCATCGCCGGCGACGGCATTGCCGGCTTGTCGGAAAACATGCCCTGGTATCGGGGGCACACGGTTTTGGGCGAACTGGATTATTTTGCCAAGGAACCGACCCCGCTCCAGCAGCCGTTGCGGATGCCGGTGCAGGCGGTTTACAAATTCACCCAGAAAGGCGACGACCGCCGGATCGTGGCCGGCACGATCACTACCGGGACGATCAAGATCGGTGACCGGGTCATTTTTTATCCTTCCGGTAAGACCAGCACCGTCAAATCAATCGAAGCATTCAACAGCCCTGCCAGCGACACCGCCGTGGCGGGAATGGCCACCGGTTTTACCCTGACCGAACAGATCTATATCGGTCGCGGTGAAATCGCCGCCCTGGCCGGCCAGCCACAGCCGGCGGTTACCACCCGGCTGCGCGTCAGTTTGTTCTGGATCGGCCTCGATGCCTTCATCAAGGGTAAAGAATACCTGCTGAAAATCGGTACCGCCAAAGTGCCGGTGAAGCTGGAAAGCATCACCCGGATTATCGATGCCGCCAACCTGGACCTCCGCCAGGATAAATCCCAGGTCGAGCGCCACGATGTGGCCGAGTGCATCCTAAAATTGAACAAACCGGTCGCTTTCGATTTGGCCGACCATCTGGCTCTGACCAGCCGTTTCGTGATCATCGATAATTTCGAAATCCGCGGCGGCGGTATCATCCGCGAAGCCCAGGCCGACCGTCAGTCCCAGATCCGTGAAAAAGTGCTGCGGCGTAATTATAAATGGGAGCAGAGCATTATCGGTGTCGAACAGCGGGCCGAGAAATATAACCAGAAGGCAACCCTGGTGCTGATCACCGGCAAGCGCCAGTCCGGCAAGAAGGAAATTGCCAAAAATTTAGAAGCCCGGCTGTTTGAAGATGGTAAAATCGTCTATTTCCTGGGAATCGGCAATGTGTTGTACGGCGTAGACGCCGACATCAAGGGCCGCAACGACGCCCCGGAAGAGCATATCCGCCGGCTGGCTGAAATCGCCCACATCCTGCTGGATGCCGGGGTGATCCTGATTGTTACGGCCGTGGAACTGAAACAATCCGACCTGGAACTGATCAAGACCGCCGTCAATCCCGAGCAGATCGAGACGATCTGGGTCGGCGACGAAATCACCAGCGATATCACCGTCGACCTGCAGTTGGCGGATGATCAGTCACTGAGCGGTCGCCTGGGGCAGATCAAGGCGCTACTCCAGGACAAAGGAATTATCTATCGGCCCTGGTGAGCGGCGGGCCCGTACATTTGGATTCCCGGGTAAATTGACTTGCACAGTTTTTGAAATTGAATATTTATCCGAAAGTCTGAAAATACCGCGCTTGTCTTAGCTGAAATTCTTCCGGTTGCAAGTGAAAAACAGTCTGCTTGTTAACCATCACATTGAAAAAGCGTATTTTAAAAATTGTCAACGAATTATTTGATTTCCCAGCGGGAATAATGTAAACTAAGGCTAAGCTTTTAACAACACACAAACTTTCTTGGAGGTATTATGAAGCGTATCGGCTATATACTATTATCCTTTCTGCTATTGCTACTGGTGGCCGCGCCTGTGGTCGCCCAGGATGAAGGCACAACCAGTGCTCTGGCCGGGTATACGGCCGGATTGAATGTCGGCTATCCGATTGTAACCGGAGAATATTTTAAAGACGGTCGCAGTGGCCCGATTATTGGCGTGGTCGGCAACACACCTTATGGGTTCGCCGTTGGGCCATTTAATGTCGGTGTCGGCTTCGGCATCGAATCATTTTTAGCGGAAGATGCTCAATTCGGAGTATACGGATCACTCAACTCCACTATTTATGTTACTCCCTACGGACCGCTGAGCCTGTATGGTGGCGCCGGCTACTATGGCGGCCTGGGAATCGTCGCCGGTGGCTATTATGAATATATGGTGCCCAACATGCCCCTGGTATTAAAACCATATATGAGAGGAACCTTAATGTCCAGCGCCACCGAGGGTTCCAATAAAGCATCGTACTACATCAACATTGGTGTGATGGCCTTATACGATATTTCAACCCTGTTCTAAATACTGTTTAAATTAAAAGTTGAATAGAAAAAACCCCGGAGTACTCCGGGGTTTTTTCACTTTTAATCCTTACGATTTGTTGATCTATATCACGGTGGTCCGTCGAGATTAAAACCAAAGTCCCATATTAGCTGTGTTCGTAAAAAGAACGATCCGGCCGGTTCAGCGACAACCCCGTCAATTTCAGCAGCGGCCAGCGGGTAACTCGAATAACCGGCCTGGAAAAGAGCATGTTGGGCGAAATATGTAACGGTCAATTCCGAAAACGTGAATGTTGAAACAGGTGCGGTGAGAGACGCGGCATCTCTGGTTCCGGTTGCGGCCCAGGCAGTATTCAGCGAGTTGGCGCCTTTCTGCAGCCAGGTCATTTGGGCACTGAACTGCCAATTCGAATTCAGTTGATAATCGATTTGACCGGCAATCGACCGGCAATCAGGACCATATTCATACCCGATCGCATGGCCGCGATTCTGCCAGGAGGTG
>JBDRBK010000095.1:0-5365 GCA_043822705.1 Fidelibacterota bacterium | reverse complement strand
GGTGAAACAAACAGCCGCCAATAATCTGATCGATGCCATTCGGGCCGTCAGTAATGATCAGGTATATTTCAGTCCCGCCGTTTCGAAAGTGATGGTCGAGGCCTACCGGCAACAGACAGCCTCCTCCGGCAGCAGCGAAGCACCCGACAATTTGACGCGACGGGAGCGCCAGATTTTGCATCTGGTCGCCGCGGGACATACTTCCCGGAAAATCGCTGAAAAACTGCATCTGGCACCGTCAACAGTCGATACCCACCGCGCCAATATCATGGCCAAATTGAACATTCACGACGTGGCCAGTCTGGTCCGTTACGCGCTCAAGAACAATATCTGATTTTTCCGCCGCTTGCCTAATTTACCGCCGTGCGGATACCTGTTTTTATTACCCGTTCCCGTATTGTCACCCGGCCGCTACCGGCCGCGGCCCTGGCACTGCTGATATTACTGGCCTGCTCGGCTCCCACCGGACTGGAACCGGTCACCGGCGTGGAGGGCCGGCTGGAAACAGTCGGAGCCTGGCCGGACTCGATCCGGGGCATCGCCGTAGTGGTGCTGGATTCGGCCGATTTTCAGCATCCGCAGGATCATCTGGTAGCTTACGGCGAGCTGTTGTTGCCGGGAGCGTCCACCCTGGATTTTTTCATTCAGCTCAATCCCGGGGCTTACCTGCTGGTTCCGGTGGGCATTTTACTGGATCCGGGATACTTCGTCGCCAATATTGATTCGATCCTGGCCGGCGACAACATTCCGCTGGTTGCCCTGGCTGATCCCGACAATTTATTTGAATCGATCCGGAGCATTGGTCTCGGCCGGGGCGGCGTGGTGAAATATCTCGATGCTCCAATAATCGTCAGGTTCGATTGACGCCATGAATCTGTTCCGACACACACTTCTCCTAATCCTGGTTTTTGTACTGCACTTGTCCGCCCAGCTCGGGGAAAACACCGGACAGATTTCTGGCACAGTCACCGATGTTGGCACCGGTCAACCGCTGGTCGGGGCCAATGTTTTTCTTAAAAATTCATTTTTAGGCGCCGCCACCGATCTGGGTGGTGAATTCATAATCCCAAATCTTCCCGCCGGACGCTACACGCTGATCGTCAGTATGATCGGTTATCAGAAATTTACCTGGGAAAGCATTCTGGTGGACAATGGTTCGCGAATCAAGTTGACGATCGAACTGAAACCTGCAGCCGTCAAGGCACCACAGGTAACGGTCACCGCCAGCCGTAAGGTTCAGGAAATTCTCGATTCACCGGTATCCGTTTCAGTAATAGGTTTACGGCAGATTCAGGAGCAGGCGGCGGTCAGCCTGGAAACTGTTTTGCCCTATGAGGCTGGCGTCCAGATTGTCAAGGATCAACTGAATATCCGGGGCGCTTCCGGCTACACCCTGGGCGCGGGTAACCGATCCCTGCTGTTGCTGGACGGCGTGCCCCTGACCGGCAGCGCCGCCGGCAATATCACCTGGGCGATAATTCCCACGACCGAGATCGACCGGATTGAGATAGTTAAAACCGGCGGTTCCGCCCTGTATGGTTCCAGCGCCATGGGCGGCGTGCTGAATATTATCACCCGGTCGGCGGCGGCCAAACCGGAAACCCGGGTGCGCCTGATATCCGGTGTTTATGACCAGCCCCGTTTCAATCAGTGGCGCTGGCGTGATACTCCCGGACTTTTTAATATACTGGAGATTTCCCACTCGCAGCCCTGGAATACCCACAGCTACTGGATTCGGGCCCAGGGTCGCAAAACCGACGGTTATACCGCGCTGGGCTGGGGGCGGGCGCTCAATCTGACCGGGAAAATCAAGTTGAATTTCGGCGAGCGTTACAGCGCCTCAATTTACGCCAACCTGCTGACCGACAAACGCGGGATGGAATCCCAATGGAAGAGCGCCGCCGATCCGTTTGAGGCGCCCGCCGGCTCGGAAAATGATCGTTCCAACGGTACCAAATTCAATCTGAACGGTTTCTTCAATTTTATCTATTCGCCGCGCACCGTCTGGAAATGGAAAGGTGCCCTCTATGATGTGCGCTGGCAAAATCGGGGCTCCAACAACGATGATTCCGCCGAACAAAAGCTGTTCGGCGAGTGGCAGGTGGAAAAAACCTGGTCGCCGGGATTCAACACCGGTTTCGGGATTGCCCGCCAGCATGCCACCATCGATGCTAAAATCTTCGGCCGGCACCGGGACGCCACCACCGCCATCTTCGGTTTGGCCGAGAAAAAATTCCCCTGGAATTTTGCCCTGATGCTGGGCTGCCGGTTGGAAGATTACGCCGTCGATGGCAAATCCCGGGCGCGGTTGTTTGCGCCGCAACTGGCCGGCAACTTCAGCCTGAACGAGGGCCTGTCGTTGCGGGCATCCGTGGGGCGCGGTTTCCGGATGCCGACGATCGCCGAACAATATTCCCGCTCCCAATTGAATGTGTTTAAGGTCGAGCCAAATCCCGATTTGATACCGGAAACCAGCCTGTCACAAGAGGTGGGTGGCAGCCTGCGACTGCCGGGGTCCGGCTGGCTTTCGTTTCTGACCATGGATGCCGCCATTTTCAGGAATGATTTCCGGAACCTGATCGAGCCGACGCCCGACAGCGTCGGCGTCATCCATTTTGAAAACGTAACCCGCGGCCGGATCAGCGGTGCCGAAATCGGCACGACGCTTGGAATCGCCGGCGATCACCTGCTGGTCACGCTGGCCTATACCTGGCTCGATCCGGTGGCGCTGGATGCCCGGCGCACGGTCATAGACACACTATCCTATCGTTATCGCCATTCCTTTACCCAGCAGGTGGTTTGGAAATGGCAGGCTTTTTCCTTCCGGGTGGATTACCGCTATGGATCGCGGATTGAAAGCGTGGAATTATTCCAGGAAAACAGTGTTACCGGACAGGATCGGCGGGTGCCGGTTCATGTCTGGAATGCGGGGGTTGGCTACGGCCGCGGCGGGTTGGAATTGCTGGTTCGGGTAGAGAACCTGTTCCAGTATTATTACGTCGACCTGGAACGGAATATGGGGCCGGAGCGGAATCTGACCATAAACCTGAATTACTGTCTGTAGCACGGTCTGTAATTTTATTTTGCATTACTGCCCGAAACGGGTCTATTTTAGTTCAAAGGGATATCTGTAATTCCAATAACATTTCTATCATTTGAGACTTAATTAGGAGGAATCATGAAGAACACTATGAGAATCTTGGTCTTGCTGCTATTAGGGTTGAGCGTGACCTTTTTCATTGGCTGTGAAGAAGATGAGGATGAAGTCGGTCTGCTGGTTGGAACTTGGACTATGACCAATATGGCGCAGAATTCCGTCTACACCGCGGCCACCGCCATTGCGGCCCTTGGCTTTGCCGAAGATGACACCGTTGCCAGTGGCGGCATGGTCTGGGCTCAATTTAGCGCCCTGGGTGTCGATGCCGAAGTGGTTGTCAAGGATGATGGCACTTTCACGTTATCAGGTCATCTGCCTTCAGCAAATGATACGCTCGGCATTGCCCCTACGATTATTCCTTTGACCGACAGTGGTACCTGGACTCACGATGAAACCGTTGGCTCTTTTATTCTAAATGGCGGCCTGTATGATCTTGGCGGTCTGCTGACTCTGGATGACCCGGATAATCCAACCACAATGACGTTGGTATACTCCGAACTGGACGAGGATCTTGTGAAAGTCCTGCCTGTTACTGGAGTGGGGTATTTCACGGTTACCCTGGATGAACACTCGACCACCACTCTAGGATTCACCAAACAATAATAACACCTGTAATTGTAAAAAATTACGAGTCATTTCAAGCGGGCAGATCAGTCACAATTGGTCTGCCCGCTTTTAATAAAAAGAATGGAATATCCGTATGAAAAATTCAATCATTAGTTCGCTTGTGCTGCTGCTGTTAACCGTTGCGGCATTTGGTATGGTAACCAATACCAACCAAAGCGCGGAATATATCCGCATGATGAATCGTAATGCGTCCACTGATCTGGATGCAGTACTTTTCAACCCGGCAGGATTGGCACTCCTGAACGACGGTACCTATCTGTACGTCAGCAGCCAAACTATCTGGCAGAGCAGGGAAGTATATGCTGCTCACCATAACTACAATGAAGATACGTTCACTGGTAAAACTTTCGTACCGACATTTCCCAATGTCTACTTTGCTCACAAAACAAATAAACTAGCCATTTTTGGTGGTTTTATGCCTATCGGTGGTGGTGGCAGTGCTGATTTCCCGGATGGTCTACCTCTATTCGATTGGCAATTGGCACGCCTGGTAGGTTTACCCGCAGGTCTTGTAAACCCGGCACTCGCAGATTACGGTACTATAACCGGTTATTCGGTAAAGGCAGGTTTCGTCGGATCATCTATTTACTTTGCTGGACAATTTGGCGCTGCCTATGCCCTTAATAATATGCTGTCTTTAGCTGCCGGGCTGCGACTGATTTCTGCCAGTAACAGTTATGAGGGAACACTGGAAGATGCAATCCTTAATGCTGAAAATGGTGATATTGTTGGTGTCATCCCAAAAATCGAGGTTGATTCCAAGCGTACCGGAACTGCAATGACTGCTGTTTTTGGCCTAAATTTTGCCCCGTCCGATAAATTGAATATTGGTTTACGCTACGAACCAATCACAAAATTGGAAGTCACTGCCGATACTAAGGCCGATGACACAGATCTAGTTCTTGACGAGCCAATGTTCCCGGACGGTGAAGTCTACAGCGAAGATATTCCCGCCCAGTTTGGGGTCGGATTATCCTATAAACTGTCACCTAAATTGCGGGCGGAGCTGGGCTTTAATTACTGGTTCAATACGGCCTGTGACTGGGACGGCGACGAAGAAAAAGTGGTGAATGATTTCAACACCGGTTTAGGCGTTGAGTATTCCTTAAGCGACGCTTTATTGCTTAGTGCCGGCTTCCTCTATTCCACTACGGGAGCAACCGACGAATATAATACCGACCTGGATTACAGTTTGGCATCCAGCACGATTGGACTCGGTCTGAAATATTCAGTAAGCCCCAAAATGGATATCAGTCTAGGAACCAGCAATACCTTCTATTCTGAGGGACAGAATGACGATGTTGGTTCTTCACTCGAGGAAAAATACAACAAAACCGCTTTCGTAATCGCTTTTGGCATTCAGTACAAACTGAAATAAAAAAGATTACATTACAAAAAAAAGCCCCGTTGGCAGCAGCGGGGCTTTTTTTATTCTACTATTATTACCTAATACAGATAACCCAACCCGATATACAGGCCGCTGCTGCCGTCCTGTTTGTCGGCAGCCATGCCGTAATCAACAGCGATGATAAAATTCTCGTTCAGGGCGATCCGCAAGCCGGCACCGTAGGAAAGGTGCAG
>JBDRBK010000094.1:0-25190 GCA_043822705.1 Fidelibacterota bacterium | reverse complement strand
GACGATGTGGCCGACATGCGCAAATTCGCCCGGGAGAAGTGGCGCAAACAGAAACTGGATGCCGCCGCGAAAAGCGCATCCTGAATTTTAATCCTGAGTCGTGACCATGTACTGGTGCAGGTGCGGTTTGAAATGGATCGGACTTTATTTACTTTTAACAGCAATGCTGATCGCACAGGCCGGTGCGGTTAAAAAATATTTTTTAAGTGAATTTGAATTTTTGAGCGATAATCCCGTGCCGCAATCGGAAATCCGTGGCAAGCCCTATTTGCTGATTGAGTACGATGATGGAAACCGGGTAATCGGCCGGAGTTGGTATTCCGTCGCAGGTCAGATCGAACGGACCGAGCAACTGGAATATCAGGGCGACAGTCCGTCGCCGTCGATTAAGCAGTATCTGGATGAAACGGGGCAAGTCAGAGAAAGGATAATTTTCGGCCATGACACGCTGGCGACCCGTTTGTCCGAATATGTGGACGGTGATAATATTGTCGCCAATTGGGCCGATCGTTATACCATCTACAATTTTGGAACTTCCCGACTGGTCGATTCCTGTCGCTTCTTTGATTCCGACGGCCGGCTTTACGGACGGATTCGCTACGACTATGGTCCAGACGGCGAAGCCGTCGCCCAAACCTGGGAAGCGTTGCCGGGTCCACGAATTATCCGGCGCTGGATTCATATTCTCGATCTGCTCACCGCTGCCACACGGACCGTCGGTACCGATGAAAACAACCGGGTTTTTTACGATATCCGATTACGGGATGACGGTTTCGAGGACGCCTGCGAATTTATCGTGCCGACGGATTCCAGTCGGATCAACAACAGCCGGGTGTCCTACAACCTCTACACCGCGCTTGAATCCGCTGAAATTTTATTGGAAAATACCGGTGGTGCCAGTGATATTCTCGGCACGCATACGATCAACTTGTACGGTGTCGATCTGACGGCCGGACGGCACGATATCGATCTGGGTACCGGTTCGGTGATGGCTGACAGCGGCATTTACCGGATGACATTCAACGGCTGGACGGTAGCCGGGCGCCCCGTCATCAAAAAACAAGTGTCTGGACTGGTTTTTGATCAGTCATCGCCGGTCATGCAATTGGAAATCGCTCCCAACGGTATCTATCCGCAAATCGGATTCGTTTCATCGGAACGGCTGGTGGCGGCCCGGTTGCTGTTCACCATGACCGGTTACACCGAATCTGACAATATCCTGGTCGTTCCCCTGGAGCCGGACGAACTGCTGCTGGCCAACGGTGAATTGTTTATTCCGGTACACCAGCCCGAACTCACGCAAAATTGTTCCTACGAGGTTGTTCTACAGGGGCAGGACCAGGCCGGTAACCGCGGTCAATCACCGGTGATCGCCGGCATTCGCATCGATCCGCAGCCGCCACTGGTAACGGTGAGTGCTCCGGTCGCCGGAACCTATTTCAACCGGCCGCTCGTAAAATTTACCGTCAACGAGGCTGTTTCCACAGTAGTGGCGCGTTGGGAATGGACCGGAGGGTTGCTTGATTCGGTTGGTGTGCATTTAGCCAGCCGCAACGCAGAATGGCTCCCGTCTGAAATCCCAGTGGAAGTCCAATTCAATGGGATTCAATTGCAGGACAGCGCCGGCTATCGGTTGAAATTCTGGTGCAGCGACTTAGCCGGTAACATGTCGGACACAACCAGTGTTACCGAACTGCATTTTGATGTCCGGCCGCCGCTGATAACATCGATCTTTCCCTACAGCGATGCCACTATTCGCGAACTGTCGGTTTCCTACGTGTTCGATGAACAGTTGGTGCGGGCCGAATATCGCTGGGAACCCGTCTCGGCGAGCGGCGACAATTCATTGGTGATAGTGGTAGCACTGGTTGATGGGGAGCTGGAGCCAGGGAAAAAGATACATCAGGTACCGGCCAATGCTCCGAAACTGGTGTCCGGAACCAGCTATAATGTCAGTTTCACTGGTTGGGATAGGGCTGGCAATCAGGGGGATGTAATTTATCTGCGGAACATATTATATCAGCCGGCCGCGGAATATTGAATATTTTAATTAGACCTAAAATGGGTTTTTGTAATGAATGTTACAGCCATTAAATTCTCCGGCTTTAGTTGAATAGAATTTTTCATTAAAAAGGATTTATCATGGCAAAGAAGGTAGGCGGATTTGCTGCAAAGTCAGCCAAAGCGCGTGAAAAGCGCAATTATTCCCTGGCGAAATATGTAAGAAGCGTGCGTTCCACGAAAACTGGTATGTGGCGTTTCCAGGAAGAAATCGTAAAAGTGATGGATGGCGAGGATATTTCTGCCGCCATAAAACGCTTTGAGGCCGAATTGCACCCGATGGCGGAAACCATACCGGTCATACAGCCCGAAGAATTGATCGGCGAGCCCCGGATAGTTGCGGCTGCGGAAGTTGCCGAAGCACCGGCAGTCGTTGCCGCCGAAGTTACCGCGGCGACAGTAGAAGTTGCGGAAGCGGACAAGTCCGAATAGGACTGGAAATCGCTGCGGACCACTAAACAGCTATTTTACATAATTCCGGAGAGGTGGCCGAGAGGCTGAAGGCGCTTGCTTGGAAAGCATGTAATAGAGAAATCTATTCCGGGGTTCGAATCCCCGCCTCTCCGCTATGTACTATTTCTATGTTTTAAAAAGTACAATTCACAATTCTTATTATATCGGTCATATGTCTATTCTAACCGTCCGGTTTGAGCTTCATAATTCCGGTTACCGTATAAATCCCGGAGCCAGTTGATCGGTAAAACAGTTCCAACTTTTTTCTTTTATACCCGGCAACCTAAATTCTCCGCCATGAAAGACAATTTCAATCCACCCTGGCGGTTGATGGCCGCAACCCTGTACGCTCCGCCCCGTGACGGAAAAATCTTTGGCACCGTCGATGTCGACGTTACCGCAATCGATGATTATATCAAGGAACAGCGCCAGACCGGCAATAAACTGACGATGACGGCCTTTGTGGTGGCGGCCATCGGTCGCGCCATGGCCAAGTACCCGGATGTCAATTGTCATATCCGTCGGGGCCGGCTGGTGCCACGTGATTATATCGATATTACCGTTTCTGTAGGTATCAAGGGCGGGGCCGAAATGGCTGCGGTACGTATCTGTGACGCCGATAAAAAGACGGCTTCCCAGATCGCGGCTGAAATCCGCGGAATGGCCTTCGGCGCCCGGCAGGGACAGGAAAATAAAACGATGCGGAATAAGTACACCCTGACCCGGATTCCCTGGCCGTTCAGGGGCTGGATCTATAAATTAATCCGCTGGATCGTTCACGATCTGGGTATCAATTTGAGCTTTATGGGCTACGAGGATTCATCGTTCGGGTCGATCATGCTGTCCAATATCGGGACGATCGGACTTACTACTGGCTTCCCGGCCCTGATGCCCGCCGCCAAAATTCCCGCCGTCGTGAATATGGGCAAATGCGAACTGAAACCGGTGGTTAAATCCGGTAAAATCGCGATCCGGCTGATACTGCCGCTCTGTGCCACCTTCGATCACCGGATCGTGGACGGTCTCCACGCCGGCAAGATGGCCAGAACGGTGGCCCGGTCGCTGGCGCGGCCGGAAGAACTGGACCGGTTGTCCGATTCAGTTTAAGGTTTCGGCACCACCCGTTTAAACTGCAGGAAGCCGATCGCCCGCCAGATAATGACTGCGACCAGCCAGTACAGCAGCAGAATTCCCAAGGCGACCCAGTAACCTTCGATGGCATTCTTGTAGAAGGCCGTCGGTACGTTCAGTACAACCAGTAACGGAATTCCCAGAAACAGGGTAATTCCACTTCCATAGACTGCATCCTCGGCCACCGGCGTTTTGAATTCCGGGTCGGTCACCCGCAGCAGCACCAGGGCGGAATTGATTGTGCCGGTCATTTCACCCCAGAGTTCCACGAAGCGCTCGAAATGGTAATCGTCGAAGGCGCGATAGCAGAAATAATACAATATCCCGAAGGTGGCGGGACCGGCCAGGAGTGACATGAACAGGATCGAGCGCCAGTACTGACCGACGATTGTGATGCTGATGGCGGCTACCGCACCCACGACCAGGTAATCCAGGAAAACACCCATCCAGCGCGTCATCAGGCCCTTATCGATGACATGGGCGGTTTTGGTTTTATCGAAGATTTTCCTGACCAGCAGGGCGATCAGCAGGCCGAAAACAAAGTGGAAAGACCAAATCGTCGCTACAAAATCATGGGCGCCGACGTTCTCCAGAAAAGCGGTAAAAACGTAGCAGAAACCGTAAGTCAGCAGGTAGACAAACCCGATCAAACCGAACTGAAATGCCATCGATTCGATTGCTTCGGAAGACATCGGCAACCGGCCCGCGATCGGCTGGTCATCCAACCGATTAATACCGGTACGCATGTTTTCGGTGATATGATCAGTACTTTTGATCAAGTTGCTCTGCCCGGTACGAATGCCCCACTGGATGATCGCCATTCCGGCAAAAAAGGCATACAGGTAGCCGATTGCGGCAAAGGTCAGACCCACCAGCCCGCCGCCTTCGAAACCCCAGTGCTCCCAACTGTTGCCCATCGCGTAGGCCAGTCCCGGGCCCATGCCGAACCCTAGCGGAACCAGCAGGCCGATGCCGGCGAATAAATCCGGTTTTACTGTATAGATCAGGGCGAAGGCCACCAGTAAACCGATCGCGGCCTGGACAATATAAGACGACAAGGCAGCGAAGGCCTTGCTCAGGGGACCCTTGCCCCAGTGTTTCTTTTCCTGACGCAGGCCCAGCGTGATGAAAGTCAGGGCCAGCAGGTGATAGACATAGATCCCCAGCCGTTCCGACGGCATGTCGATCCAGCCGAAGCCCTGGGTGCAGATCAGCAGTCCGATCGCACCGCCGATCAGATTATTCGGTATCAGGAATCTCTGGAAGAATTTGACATAGCGCCGCAGCAGGGTGCCGACCAGGATTAAGGAACTGAGGTAAAGCAGGTCCAGAACGACCAGACGAAAGTTGACATCAAGATCCCAGGGGCTCATAGAATACTCCTTTGTCTAATTGATTCAAGTAATTATTGCCGGGATTCGGATCGCTTGAAAACAGGGCGGGTGTAACGGATAAATCCGATCAGACGCCAGGCGGTCCAGAGCACGGCTGCATAAATCAGGATGATCCCGAAGGTGATCCAGTAGCCGCGCAGGCTGTTGCCGAAAACGCTCATCGGCACGGTCAGCAGGATCAACAACGGCAGTCCCAGGAACAGCGAAATACCACCGCCATAAGCCAGATCTTCCGCCGCCGGCGTGTCGAATTCGGGATCGGTCACCCGGATCAGGACCAGCCCGGAATTGATCGTGCCGGTCATTTCTCCGAAAATTCCCACAAATCGCTCAAAATGGTAGTCATCGAAGGCACGTGTCGAAGCGTATTTGACGACGGCATAGGTGCCGATACCGCCCAGGATGCTCATTACCAGTATCGGACCCCAGTAACGACCGACAATAGCGATATTGATAGCCGCGATCGAGGCGGTCACCAGATAATCCATGCAGACGCCGGAGGTCCGGTTCATTAATCCGCGGTCGATGATGAAGCTGCTGCCGGTCCGGTCCATCAGGGCGCGGGTCACGATGGCGATCAACAGTCCGACTACAAAATGAAAAGACCAGACCGTATCGACGAAATCCTGGAGCCCGGCTTTGGCCATCAGAGCGGTGAGCCAGTGGATCAAGCCGTAGGTCAGCATGTACAGCAACCCAATCAGGGCCAACTGGAACGCCAGCGGCTCGATCGCTTCGGTCGACAGGGTCAGGCGACCGGCGATTTTGGGCTCGTCCTCACTTACTACACCGGTGCGCATGTCATTGGTTATTTTGTCCGGCCCGTCGACCAGTGTCGTCTCGCGGTTGTTGATTCCGCGGTTGACGATAATAATCCCGGCGAAATAGGCGATCAGAAAGCCGATGACCGAGAAGGTGAGTCCCACCATACCGCCGCCTTCGAATCCGAATTTTTCCCAACTGTGTCCCATGGTGTAGGCGATGCCCGGTCCCATGCCGAAACCCAGCGGCAGCAGAAAACCGATCCCGGGGAACAGGTCTGGCCAGAAAGAATAAATGAAACCGAAAGCCACCAGAATACCAATGACGGCCTGTATAATATAGCAGGACAGGCCGGTAAAACTCTTGCTCAGCGGTCCGCGGCCCCAGTGGGTTTTCTGCTGCCGCAGGCCGATAGCGATGAAGGTCAGGGCCAGCAGATGATAGACATACTGGCCCAGCCGGGCGCTTTCCAGATTGATCAGTCCCAACAATTGACTGCCGATCAGCAGACCGAAAAAACCGGCCACGACATTGTTGGGAATCAGAAATTTCTGGAGCAGGGGAACGTAACGACGCAGCAGGGTAGCCAATACTAAAAAGCCGCTCAGGTAGGTGAAATCCAGAACGACATCTTTGAAATTCAGTGCCAAATCCCAGGGATTCATGTGCTGACCTCCTTGGTTTGATTTAAAATCATTTGAAGATGACCAGAATTACCGGTAACGACATGCAAAAGATTCCCCCCAGGGCCAGATACAGGCTGATCCCCCGCAGACGATAGGGAGCGGGCAGGACGGTCTGGCTGATTACAACAACGCCGATTCCGTAGATTATAACACCTACAACGCCGATGAACAGCAGTGTTACGCTGAGCATTATCAGCACTGAAACACCGGAGAATATCAAAATTGCCAATGGAACACCGGTGCAGAGGATGTAGACCAGCAGATAAATGATAAATTTATTGTATTGTGTTTCCCGCACAGGTTTCAGCATGTCTTTGGCGGTTTCGTACAGCATGCGCGCCACTGCTTCGAAGCCGGCATAGACCGTCCCAAACAGGGCGAAAATGATACTGATTTTGTACAGCGGCGTCAGGATTGGGGCGATGTGAGAAAAAATCACCGCCTGTTCCTTCAGCAGGTTGATATCCGATGGCAGTTTGAAGCTGCCGTCGAGCTGGGGTCCGAGCAAATGTTTGCCGGCGGTCATATAGCAGATCGACACCAGCGAGACGATAAAAAATGCAACTGCCAAATCCACTATCAGTGGTTTTAATAACAGGCGGCTTTTTTCGAGTTCCGGTTTACTGTCCGGTAGGTAGTCCACTGTCCCAGTGCTGCGGAAACGTGCGAATAGCTCTTCGGAAAAACGGTCCGGATCGGCCTGATTGTGATAGATACCCCATTTTTTGACCCTGATCCAACCCAGGTATCCGATCAATGGAATGATCGTGACCGAGAGTGTCCCTAGCATGCCCAGCATCAGCAGCGCCACCGGTTTTCCGGCTGCCACCGGGAAATTGGTGACCATCCATTCCGGGTAGGCCGGGATGTTGCCGAACCGGAAAAAATTGGGCAGCATTTCCGTCAGGTCCGGCCGGATTTTTATCACCGAAACGATGGCGCCAATTCCCAGAAAGGCGACGAAAAGGGCCTGGCTGAGCTCCAGGATTTTATAGCGGCCCGCCAGGACCAGTGAAGCCGCCAGCAGCGAAAATGAGATTCCCCAGACCAGATAATGTCCCCGGCCGAATATCCAGGTCAGCGACTGTCCCATGGTGGTGATGATCGCGGCCGTGAACATCGGGATAAAAATCAGAATGATCACGATGAAGATCCAGTTCATCCAGCCGCTGCGGGTCTTGGTGGCGAAAACGCTCATCGGACCGATTCCCGCCAGCAGGGAAAAGCGGCAGCCGGTATAAGCGATGATGTACGACCCGATATTCAGGGTAATAATCCACAGAAAGGCGTAGCCGGCCCAGGCGCCCAGCTGCGGCGCCAGGATTAACTGTCCCTGGCCAATGGTCATCGATGCCAATACCGCTCCGGGACCGAAAAAGGCCAGGTAACGAAGGTATTTTTTTAATGAAGGTTTGGCGATCAGAACCGGATCCGGTTCCGGGTACTTCAGTGTATTGGCTGGGTTTGTATTCATCGGCCTATCCTCCAGATTTTACGGAGATCTTTGATTGTGTAAGCTACCAGTCGCGAATAAATCGCAATCCGCGGAAAAATATCCAGCCGGAATACCGGAGGATTCATGCTACTGACCGTCATCGGCTCTGTGATATGTCCCCAAAAGTCGCTGAAATATAGGCTGGAATGTTTTATTGGCAAAACTGGTATTTCAGGCGATCGGCCGGCAGATGAATTTTGTATGACAAAAGAACAGAAATCGCTAAAATCTCCCGCTGAAAACCACAGCGCAATTTCAGTTTGGAGGCGTGGCAGAGCGGTTGAATGCGGCGGTCTTGAAAACCGTTGAGGGTTTACGCCCTCCAGAGGTTCGAATCCTCTCGCCTCCGCGGATGTATTATGTGTATGTAATTGAAAGTTTATCAGATGGATTCAGATATACCGGCATGTCTGAGAAGCCAAATAATCGTCTGAAATCGCATAATGCCGGCAAAGTCAAATCGACCAAATATCATACACCTTTCAGGTTGATTTATCAACAATATGTCGGTTCACGATCGTCAGCACGGGAAAGGGAAAAATACCTTAAATCCTGTGCCGGAAGACGTTTCATTGACCGGATCACAGCCTCCAGAAGTTCCCTGCCCGACTGACTGCGTCAGCGGTCAGTCGGGGAATCCTCTCGCCTCCGCGGATGTATTATGTGTATGTAATTGAAAGTTTATCAGATGGATTCAGATATACCGGCATGTCTGAGAAGCCGGAAAATCGTCTGAAATCGCATAATGCCGGCAAAGTCAAATCGACCAAACATCATACACCTTTCAAGTTGATTTATCAACAATATGTCGGTTCACGGTCGTCAGCACGGGAAAGGGAAAAATACCTTAAATCCAGTGCCGGAAGACGTTTTATTGACAGGATCACAGCCTCCGGAGGTTCCCTGCCCGACTGACTGCGTCAGCGGTTAGGCGGGGAATCCTCTCGCCTCCGCTGGACTATTTTCTGGAAGAATTTCTGTAGCTGTGCCACCCAGACCAGCACACCAACAGTCACAAGTACACTATTAACGATCACGGAGTATTTTTTCAATCTTATCCTGTGTATTTTCCGCTGTTAATTTTGATCAATTACATCCGGATATTTACGATTACTGATGAAAACCGAACCGACTGTTCACCTGCGATTTGCCCCCAGTCCCACCGGCGAGCTCCATCTTGGCGGCGCCCGGACGGCACTTTTTAACTGGCTGTTTGCCCGCCACAATCGGGGGCAGTTTCACCTGCGTATCGAAGACACCGATAAAGTCCGTTCCAAGGACGAATATACCGATCAGATACTGTCATCCCTGCGCTGGCTGGGCCTGAATTGGGATGGCCCGGTATTGCATCAGTCGCAGCGACTGAGCGATTATAAAAAAGCCCTGCAAATATTACTCAAATCCGGACAGGCTTATCGGTGTTTCTGTTCCAAGGACCAGATTGAGCAGGACCGCCAAAATGCGCCGCCGGGCCAGGAATTTGTGTACCCTGGAACCTGCCGGGAACTTGGCGATGGCGAGATCAAAGCCCGGTTGAATCAGGGACAATCATTTACGATCAGGCTTAAAATTCCAACCGGAGAAACCGTTTTCAACGATCGGATCTATGGCACGGTGCGGGTGAACAACCGCGAAATCGATGACTTCATTATCGCCCGTTCGGATGGTTCCCCGGTATACAACCTGGTGGTCGTGGTCGACGATCACGACATGGATATCACCCACGTGATCCGCGGTGAGGATCATATTTCTAATACACCAAAACAGATTCTGATCTATCAGGCTCTAAATTACGCTATTCCTGAATTTGCCCATTTGCCGATGATCCTCGGCGAGGACAAAAAACGGCTCAGCAAACGCCACAACGCGCCCGGTATCCAGGCCTTCCGGGATGCCGGTTATCCACCACCGGCACTGCTGAATTACCTGGCTTTGCTGGGCTGGAATCCTGACAACGACCAGGAAATTTTCAGTACGGACCAGTTGATTGAGCTTTTCCAACTGGAACAGGTTCAGAAAAAAGGCGCCGTTTATGACGAAAAGAAATTGAATTGGGTTTGCAGCCGGCATCTGCTGGCAATGTCCGACCGCGCCATTTTTGACGGCATCCGCAGCATCGCCCCGGATTGGAATCGCGAACGCAGCGATGAATACAATTTACGGGTGATCGAACAGTTGAAACCGCGGGCCCGGTCGTTGCGGGAATTGATGGATTCCAGCGGTTATTTTTATGCACCGCCGGCCGGCTACGATGAGAAAACCAGTGCCAAGCGCTGGCCCGATCAGGAAGTGAATCGACTGGTGCACAAGTACCTGGAGCGGCTGCAGATTATTAGCGATTGGAACAGTGAAAATATCGAGGAGCAGTTGCGCGAAACCATCATCGCCGAAAAGGTCGCGGCCGGGAAATTGATCCATCCGGTACGCTTGGCACTGACGGGAATCGGCGAAGGACCGTCGCTGTTTATCCTGATGGAGATACTGGGCCGGGAAACTTGTTTCAGTCGATTAAAATTGGCTTTGGAAAAACTACCCTAAGGGCTATATTTCTCAAGCATGTACCGACGATTTAGAACACTGATTTTCTCAATTGTCACTTTTTCGGCCACTCTGATCGGAGGGGCGTCCCCGGTGATTTACCTGTATATTTTACCGTTTGAGAACATCCAGAATGATCCCGCCGTGGACTGGCTGCGGCCGGGTCTCAGCGATATGCTCAGCCTGAAGTTCGCCCAGGTTAGCGCTGTCAAGGTGCAGAATAAGGACGATCTGGAAGAACTGATGAGTAACCGGAATCGTCTTTTACATCAGCCTCGGGGTACTAAAAATTATCTGCTGCTGGGTAAATTCGAGCGCGCGCTGGATGAGATCAAGGTGGGCATCCAGTTGATCGATATTGCCACCTGGGAAGAAGTGGGCCGGCGCAATACGGCTGGTGTTTATTCCAAAATCCCGGAATTTAATGAACGCGTAGTGGATGCGGTCAACGCCATGCTGATGCCGTTTATGCCGGTGGAAGCCCAACCAACACCTTTCGATATGCCGGAACCGGTCGCGGTCGCAATCAGACCGGAATATAAAGCGCAAGTCGGCGAAATGGGGGCTTCGATCGATGTGGCGCTGGATGGCTTGGAAGAGTCGATGGATCTGGTAATCGGCGCCCGCGGCACGGCGTCACCCGACGAGCCGGTGGTGACCGATGGGGAGTGGGTACTGGATATCAGCGGCAAGGATTACACCCGCGCCAACCCGGAATTGACCGCCAACACCGATATGCTGCTGAAGGTGCTCAACGACCTGACCGAATCACCGTATAATATCAGTATCGCCAAACCGCGGTTCGAATACGATCAGGATCAACAGGAATTAATGAACGTGGTCCTCCCCGTAAAATTTTCATTGAAAGAGCACCTGATCAAGGACATGCTGACATCGTTACCATACAGCGGTTTGAAACAGGATGGCAGCCTGACAATATTTTATTTCAACAAGGATAAATTCAATTTCCCGCCGGTGGCGATGGAAAAAATCCGGACCGGTAATTACCGGGCGATTCCGGTGATCCGGTTCTTCGATGCCGACGGCAAGGTCGTGGTGGTCATCACTGATTCCCCGGAGGAGAAACTGCAGCGCCTGGTATCCGACCGGGTATTATTCGTGCCGGCCCATTATTTTTCACCGCTGATCATATTCACCGTCGGTGGCTGGTCGCTCCAGATTGCCATGGAAACGGTTGAAATCCCGGTCAATTATCAATTCGACCTCGATGTCGACGAAGTCAGTCGGTTGTCGCGGGTAAGTTTGAAATTCATTCCGGAAAACGAATTGGATGAATTTCTGAATCGTTATCTCTGATCTCTGTCGGAACGATCGAATACCGTATTCTTTTGCTTGTTTTCTTAACCAGATGTGGCCCCGCAGAATAAGCAGTTAATCCGTTGGACGACGATTATACGGTCTTTTTGCAATTTGGTCCGCTATTTGCGGGAAAGCCGTTTGAAGGCTGGTTTATCCAGTTTAAATTCGCCACCGCTTTTCGACAAACTTGGGGAGTCGTCTAATGGCAAGACTGCGGGCTCTGGATCCGTCAATCGGGGTTCGAATCCCTGCTCCCCAGCAGTTATGCACCCGTAGCTCAATTGGATAGAGCGTCTGGCTACGGACCAGAAGGTTGAGGGTTCGAGTCCTTCCGGGTGTACTACTGGCCCGTTCGTCTAGGGGTTAGGACGCTGGCCTCTCACGCCGGTAACAGGGGTTCGAATCCCCTACGGGCTACCAATTAAAACCCGCCGTGTGGTGGGTTTTCATTTTATAACGGGGTTTACATCAGCGCATTTCAGAAGTGAAGATTATTGCTCAGACTTAGATTAATTTACCAGTAACAGGGGTTCCCAGCCCGACTGACTGCGTCGCGGTCAGGCGGGGAATCCCCTACGGGCTACAGATTCAAACCCGCCATGTGGCGGGTCTTCATTTTATAACAAGGGTTTACATCAGCGCATTTCAGAAGTGAAGATTATTGCTCAGACTTAGATTAATTTACCGGTAACAGGGGTTCCCAGCCCGACTGACTGCGTCAGCGGTCAGGCGGGGAATCCCCTACGGGCTACGAATTAAGACCCGCCCTGTGGCGGGTCAGATCGCTGACAAACCCCGTTTTTTCTTAAGCGGGGTTTGTTTTAACACAAATTGCCTTCAATAACTTGTATTTGGCGGCTATCGAAATTAATCCGGATATAATTCACCAGATTACGCAGATAATCAAAAACGGGGTTCTGTTGGCGCCATTTTGACGAAAAGATAGTTTCCCACACCTGCGAGGCTATCTTCTTCATATTCTGGCATGCAGCGCACAATAAGGATTGCTCTTGAACTTTTAACAGCCCGCGCATTCGGGCATAGCGGTGACCGTGGAGCTGTTTCGAATCGGCAAAACTTCGCTCAACCGTTTCTTTACGCCGTTTGTACAGCTTCTTTCCACGTTCAGTTAAGCGGTGGCTGTCGATGCGCTCTTTACTCTCCTCCCAGATATGACGGGTAACTATTTTGGTGTAGTTGGCACTGTTGGTACAGCACTTCAGAAAAGAACACTGCCGACACAATTTAGGATTTGATTGGTATTCACGGTAGCCCTGACGAGTAGTTGTCCGGTATTTAAGTTCCTGCCCTCCGGGACAATAATAACAATCCTTTTCCTGACAATAAACAAACTCCGCTTTCCTGAGATAACCCTGTTTGTGGTTGGGGCGACGGTAACCGATCACACCATAAATACCACGGTCCTCCAGACCTTTACATATTGAAGCGCTAAAATATCCGGCGTCCAACCCAACCGTATCCACATCAAAACCAAAACGATCACGCTGACGATCCAGTCGATCAAGATATGGAATACTGTCATGTACATTGGCCGGGGTAACATGACAGTCGGTAATAATGTTGTGTTTGCCATCCACACTGCGGTGATCAAGATAGAAAAAACCCTTTGGCTTACCTTCACGGACCATATAGCCACTATCAGGATCGGTTGTACTGATCTTGGTCTGCTTGACCTCCGGTTCCGGTGGCTGGGGTGTTAAGGGCTGCTTTCCATGAGCTGCACGGTCTTTTGTAATAGCCTGTTCCAGAGCATCAAAATAGGAACAAATGGATTTTTTAACCGCTTTCTTCTCAAACTTAATTTTATTCGCGCTGGCCTTTAAATGGGTTGAGTCGGTATAAAGCACTTTACCGTCAACTAACTGGCGACGCATGGACTGAAATACGATCTCATCGAATATCTCCTGATAAATCGTACTGCCGGTAAAGCGACGACGACGGTTCTGACTCAGGGTCGAAGCATCCGGTATCTTGTCGGTCAGGTTCATTCCAAGAAACCAGCGGTAGGCTACATTTACTTCAATATCACGGATCAGTTGCCGCTCACTGCGGATGCCAAACAAGTAACCGATGAATAGCATCTTGAATAATATTACCGGATCAATCGCCGGCCGACCATTGTCAGAACAATATAAATCCCTGACTTTTTCACGGATGAAATCAAAGTCGATTGCGCGGTCTATTTTGCGCAGAAGGTGGTTGTCCGGTACTAATCCCTCGATGCTTACATATTCTAATTGTATCTGCTTATCACAATAGGGTTTTAACATGTACAATTATAAAAAAGTCCCCGCAGCTCTGCGAGGACTTTGTCAACAGTCTGACCCGCCCTGTGGCGGGTTTTCCTTTTATAACAGGGGTTTTCATCAGAACATTTCAGAAGTAAAGATTATTGCTGAGAAATAGATTAATTTACAGGTAACAGGGGTTCCCAGCCCGACTGACTGCGTCAGCGGTCAGGCGGGGAATCCCCTACGGGCTACCAATTAAAACCCGCCGTGGAGCGGGTTTTTCATTTTTATAAGCTCTTAAAAGGTAATATATTCGAATACCCAATCCGAATATGGCATATAGTGCAGGCTGGGGCATGGGAGAAATGATTACCGATGATCATATCATTCAGAATTAACAACAATCCGCTAAGAGCCACTGATTCTCACAACATAATTCTATCCCATAACATTAGATACTAAATATTATGATTTTACATGATAGGATAATTTGGTACTAATCTTACTCAAACATGTTCACCAGATTGTTGGAGGTGGAGACAGAATATGTCAACAATATCAGAATTGAAACATTCATCCATCGCCTTTTTTGTTCTGGCCTATCTGATCACATGGGCATTCTGGATACCATTCGTTATCTTTGGCCCTTCCGCTGCAGCTATCGTATCAAACCCGGATTTGAGGGGCTCACCCTTGCTGCTGTTGCAGGTTCTCGGCAACTTTGGCCCTACACTGGCGGCAGTTTTGCTATGGGTGTTCGCCGGGAAACGCAGTGAACTCCGCGGTGCACTTAAGCGGTTACTCCCTCATCGCGCCGGATTGATCTGGTATATTGTCGTTTTGCTCGTGCCGCTCGGCGCTCTGCTGCCCGGACTTTTTGTTTACGCCCTGCTCGGAGGAAATATTGCCAGCTTCAGCATCATGAACTTAGCGCTGATGTTCATTCCCGCCATTTTTATCAGCGGTTTCGGTGAAGAGCTGGGCTGGCGGGGATATGCTTTGACCAGACTACAGCAGACAAAAAGCCCCTTCAGCTCAAGTCTGATAATCGGTGTATTCTGGGGCTTGTGGCACTTACCAATAATCTATTGGGTTTCGTCACAAACAGGTATGTATTTCCTGGTTGAATTTGTGCTGTATGTACTGCTGTTAACGGCTGCTTCCGTAATATTCACCTGGGTATATAATGCTATGAATCAGAGTTTATGGATGATGATCGTGATGCACGCATCGTTCACAGCCAGTGGTAGCACTATTGCAGCTTTCACCCAACCGGTGTTGGGCGGCACCTGGGTGCCTTACATTGTGAATGTAATCTCAGTAGTTATTGTTGCTATTCTTATTACAGCTTTTGCCAAAACCTGGTTGTTTTCCAGGCAAGATGCTGTATAACATGGCATTCAGCTTGAGTACTTAGTGCATAATAGTCTGACAAACCACTGAGGTGTAACCGATGAAATGTCCTTACTGTGCCGAAGAGATCCAGGATGAAGCAGTCCTATGCCGTTTCTGTGCCGCGGTGAAGGACAAGGGTAAGTGGAGACACCCGGTCACTTCATCAACCGCCAGAACGTCCACATCAAGATTCACCATTCGCACGGCAGCAGTCTTTTTCCTGGCTTCCGCAGCCGTTGAAGTCCTGTCGATTACTTCTCCCGTTCCGTTGTTCGGAGATGTTCGCAGTGGAGTTGCGGCGGTCGTTTACCATCTGTTGTTCATCGGACTATTCCTTGGGATGGGCATTAGCCTGTGGACCGCGAAGTCTTGGGGCTTTCGGTTCATGTGCGCGGGGACCATTTCCTATACCCTGGACAGGATTCTATACCTGCTTGATGGTCAGGCGGTCACGCGCGCGCTGGGCGAATATGGAACACTGTTGGGCGCGGGAGGTCAGAGTACCGTCCGGCTGGCAGTGGATCTGGCGGTCGTGCTGACGCTCGCCTGCTGGTGGGGATTCCTGCTATATCTCTACTTCAACCGTGACTACTTCGAATCTTTGGTGAAGTGATCCGATAGATGTGTATAATATCCAATCGACTGGATAATACCGGCAGCATGCTTACGAATAATTTGAGATTGGCATATTGAGGGAGCCACATTATGAGTGACTACAAGATCGAGATCGAGATATACGAGGGCAAAGGCGGGCAGTTGCGCAAGGATGGAGACACTATCATCTATCCTGATGTCATCAAGGAAGGAATCTGTGCCTGGATGTATCGTGGCGACGGGCAACGGAGTTACGATGTCGGCCGCCGGTTCGCCTATCCCGGCGAAGCTGAATTACTGTGTCCCTGGTTGCAGGACAGCCTGCGCGGCATCATTGCAGCGTTAAGTGCCGGAAAAACCCTGGGGTGGCAGTATGAAGCCACGCCTTATGAGAAAGTCATTGACCCCGCGGGGATTACCACCGAGTATGTCCGTTGCATTGACCCCACGGCTTCGGGAATTGTGGTGAAAGTAATCCGAACAAAGCTGCCACAATGAGGCGGCACAAGCCGACCGCCTGGCAGCTCAGCTTCCGGTATGCTGATATACTCGGATAAATCGATAAGATTAATTATGTTAACAAGTTTAGAACGTATAAGAATTCATCCGAAATCAGGAAATGAAAAACTTCATTATGATGGCGAAAGTGTAGACATTGATTTGCTTTCATTTTGGATATGGAGTGCTTCTGATTTTATCAGCAATACAACCAGAGGTATTTTAGCCGAATTTATTGTTGCAAAAGGAATGGGCAACATTTCAAGTGGAGTTAGAAATGAATGGGAGCCATATGATCTTGAAACTGATGATGGAATAAAAATAGAAGTGAAATCCGCTGCGTATGTGCAAAGTTGGCATCAACATAAACTTTCGCATATCAGTTTTCGTGTACAAAAGAAGTTAGTGTGGGAAGCGAATACAAATCGTCGTGAAGGCGTGGCAAAACGCCCGGCAGATGTTTATGTTTTTGCTCTTTTATCCCACAAAGACAAAATGACGATTGATCCACTAAATTTGAAGCAATGGGAGTTTTTTGTTTTACCCACTGAAGTTCTGAATCAGCGGAAAAGAAGTCAACATTCTATTACTCTAAAAAGTCTTGATAGAATAAGTGGTGGTTCCGTTAATTTTTTTGAGCTTAAAGCGGCTGTAATAGAAGCTCAGTTGAATAATATAAAATTGGTTGGTCAATTATCTTGATGATAAGATGTTCATAAATATTGAAAAACTGGGTAGGCTGACCCATCATCCACATGACAATCCTGTGGGTAGAGTAGCGCGGCTCAACCGCTCCCTGGTACGGTGAAAAAAAGGAGAATATCATGAAGTTACCGGAATATGTTACAGGTGAAGAAGTCAAAAGAGTCTGCCGGGAGATGGGGTTACGGGACTGGACGGAAATAACGGATCCAGTTGTTTCTGACGAGGAAGCAGCCCTGATTCTTGATGCTGTAAATACGGAAAAAATGGCGATCCCGCTTGAGGAATTTCGAAAAGGCTTGGAAGTCGAGTTTGAACATGGGACAAGATTCAAAGACGCCAACGTAACCAACAATCATCCAATTCTGACAGGTAAAATTGTCCTCGCCCACCTTAAAGAGACTATGGACTACTATCGAAGAATCGATGTCGCGGAAATAGAAGGCGATCTATTAAAAGCAATTTTATCTAAAAATATTGAAAAAATAGAGAGCAAGTACAAAAAATTAATCGAAGCCCAGAAAATATTAAACCAGGCAGTTGCGGATCAATTTTAAGACAATATCCGACAACTCAAATCCATTTTACCAAGGGAGGCTGACAGTGGATAAAAAGATTCTGCTGATAACTTTTCTGGCGGCATTAGCGGCAATTCTGACGATCAGTGCGGAATTACTGGAATTGGACCTGCTGCTGTATCTTGCCAAACCGACGACAATGTTGCTGATCATCGGAATAGTACTGCTGGCTAAAGATCCGGTCAGCGCCGTCTACCGGTCCGCGATTATCGGCGGACTCCTGTTCTCGCTGGCAGGTGATATATTTCTGATGTTGCCGTTTGATCTATTTAGAGTCGGCTTGATATCCTTTCTGATTGCCCATATTATTTATATTTTTGCTTTCGTTCGAGGCCGGTCCGTACGTTCTGGCTGGCTCACGCTGATTCCGTTTGCGGTTTATGGTCTGATTATATTTATGTCCCTGGCGGCCTTTCTGGGAGCGCTGAAAATACCGGTTCTGGTATATATCGCTGTGATCCTGATTATGGGCTGGCAGGCTTTGGAGCGCTGGAGATATTATCGGGATCGCGCCGCCTTGCTGGCACTGGTTGGCGCCGGACTATTTATCCTGTCGGATACATTGCACGCTTTCAATCGGTTCCGCGAGCCATTTGAATTTGCCAGGGCTTACATCCTGAGTACCTATTTTACCGCCCAGTGGTTTATCGCTGTATCTACTCATCAACAAATGAAGTAACACAGACGATAGTCCGCTGGATTCGACCGCGGAAAATTGTAAATTCCCGCGTACATTTCTGACAATACTAATTTCCTTTTCACTCACACAATGGAATCATGACAGAAGAACAGCCTAAAAAAGCCGCTAATTTTATCAAGGAAATCATCGACCGCGACCTCGAACAGGGTAAAAACAAAGGCCGGGTACACACCCGTTTCCCACCCGAGCCGAACGGTTACCTGCATATCGGACATGCCAAATCGATCGTACTGAACTTCGGGATTGCCGATGAATACGGCGGCCTGTGCAATCTACGCTTCGACGATACCAACCCTATCAAAGAAGAAGAGGAGTATATCCGGTCGATCATCGAGGATGTCCGCTGGTTAGGTTATGACTGGCAGGATCGGTTATTCTTCGCCTCCGACTATTTTGAACAGTTATACCAATTGGCCGAACAGTTAATCCTGGCCGGCAAGGCTTATGTCTGTGACCTGTCCGGCGATGAAATCCGGGAGTATCGGGGAACGCTGACCGAACCCGGTCAGGACAGTCCCTACCGCGAGCGCCCCGTGGCGGAAAACCTGGGTCTGTTCCGGCGGATGCGGGCCGGGGAATTCGCGGACGGCAGTCGTGTCCTGCGGGCCAAAATCGAGATGGCCTCGCCTAATCTGAATCTGCGCGACCCGGTGATCTACCGCATCCTGCACACCAGTCATCCCCGGACCGGGAGTACCTGGTGTATCTATCCAATGTATGATTGGGCGCATGGACTCGAGGACTCGATCGAACGAATTACCCATTCCTTGTGTACGCTGGAATTTGAGTCGCATCGACCGTTGTACGATTGGTTTTTGGTCCAATTAGGAGTGTTTCAGCCACAGCAGATCGAATTTGCCCGGCTGAACCTCAGCTATACCTTGTTAAGCAAGCGCAAGTTGTTATTGCTGGTCCAGGGTGGTTATGTTTCTGGCTGGGATGATCCCCGGATGCCAACCCTTTCAGGTTTGCGACGTCGCGGTTATACGCCGGCCGCTATCAGGAATTTCTGTGACCGGGTCGGGATTGCCAAAAAAGACAATATCGCTGATATCGCCCTGCTTGAACATTATATTCGAGAAGAATTGAATCTCACAGCTATTCGGGTGATGGCAGTACTGCAGCCGCTGAAACTGGTTATTGATAATTATCCTGCAGGGCAGGTGGAATACCTGGAAGCGGTCAACAATCCCGAAGATCCCGAGGCTGGAATCCGCCCGGTGCCATTTAGTCGCGAGCTGTTTATCGAGCAAGATGATTTTCAGGAAGAACCGCACAAAAAGTTTTTCCGGCTGGCCCCGGGGAAGGAAGTTCGTCTGAAACATGCCTATATTATTCGCTGCGATAGTGTCCTCAAAGATGAAAACAGCGGTGAAATCAGGGAGCTGCATTGCAGCTATGATCCTGACTCGCGCAGCGGCGGCGATCAGGCCAACCGTAAAGTAAAAGGTACACTGCATTGGGTATCGGCGGCTCAGGCACTGCCAGCGGAAGTCCGGATTTACGACCGCTTGTTCAATAAAGCCAATCCCAACCAGGTGGCGGAAGGTGAAGATTTCACCGTCAATCTAAATCCCGATTCGCTGGAAGTGCTCACCGCCCTGGTTGAACCAAGTCTGGCTCTGGCAGAACCGGGCCAGCGTTTCCAATTCATCCGTCACGGTTACTTTTTTGTCGATAAAGACGACGCTACAGATGAGAAGCTGGTATTCAATCGGACCGTTCCGCTGCGAGATAGTTGGGCGAAAATCGAACGTGGACAATAATCAGGTGGGTGGTCCGCCAGGATACTATTGATAAGTTAAGTATTACCGCTTTGAGACAATTTTATGACCGGATTGTCGGCCGGCTCACATTCTTATCGAAATGATTGCATTGATGCGCCCCTGTACCTTATATTTTCCAAGCCCACTTGCGTAAAGTAGGCGAGGTAAGGGTAAACCCAATTTGATTAAAGAACAGTATGTTACGTCTGTTCATCAAGGGGATGATATGAAGCGGAGAAAAATATTACGACGCGGAGCACCGTTGTTGCGCCTGTTGCCGTACTTGTCTATGGTATTGTTATTATTGAATTCACCGGCAATTGCACAGGATGATTATTATGCCGAAGATGATTCGACTTACTTCTGGGATGAAGGTGAATACGATGAAACCGGCGACGAATATTACGATGAAGAATATACCGAAGATGATACAACCGGGTACTCGGAAGAAGAATATTACGATGAGGAATACACCGACGAAGAGTACTACGACGAAGGCGAAGAGTATCAGGAAGAGGAGGGGTATTATGAATTTGACGAGACCAGCGGCGAATATGTAGAAGACCGCGGCGCTGATGTAATATCCAGTGCCGAATTAGTCGAGCGTGCCCAGCGAATGGGTTTCAGCCTCAATATTTCCTATGCTTCGCCCGGTTTTGTTAATCATGGGCTGATGACTTATAATTCTTACGCCGATTATCGAATTGGCATCGAATTGCCGATGTTGATGCGGCTTTTCGGCCTCCAGTTCCGCCTTGGATTTGAATTCGGCACTTTTTCCTTTGAAAACTATCTGCCGTCGGGGGGGACCTACGACGGTAATACGATCGTTGGCTTGCTGTCTTTCCCGGCGGGACCCGGTCAGGTCAAGTTAGGCGGAGGGAAGATCGGCGATTATTATGGCTATTTTGCGGAAACCAGCTACGGTCTGGCATTGGGAAATATCCTTGATCTACGGGTAGGTGTGCGGGGCACCAGCGCCGCGGGCGTGATCGACTCTAACAATAACGAAATCGGCACAGCCAGTTGGCTGGACGGAGTATTCACCATCGGAATTAATTTTTAATTACTGGATTTATCGATGAACAGCCACTTCAAATATCGATTGATTCCAGTACTGTTGTTTGTGTTGACCGGTTTTACACCGGCTGAAACAATCAAGTTCTTGTCAACCAGCACCAGTGGCGCCGAAAATACCTCAGGTACGCAAACGGTCCAACTGGTCGCCAACGGCTACAGCGCCCTCGATCTGGCGCTTGGCAATGTCAGTGTCGAAGTCCAGCGTAGTAATTCCAGCACGGCCTCGACCGGCGACGTCAGCTGGTCTAACACAACCATTGTGTTTGGTGCAAACAACGATTCCATCAAGAGCATTACCTTCACCGTAGTCGACGATATTCGCGACGAGGACAATGAAACTTTCATCCTGACGCTGGCAAATCCCAGCCAGGGTTCGCTGGCCAGCCCCACTACTTATACATTCACAATCAACGATGATGATGCCGCACCCGAGGTCACTTTTACCCAATCCAGTTCCTCCGACCAGGAAGACACGGACTGGTCGTCGGTGGCAGTGGCGCTGTCAGCGGCCTCGGGCAAGACCATCACTCTCAATTTCCAGGTCACCGGGGGCACCGCCACCGGTTCAGGCGTGGATTATGATGCCTACATGTCGACGCAGTTGACCTTTTCTCCGGGTAGTACTACCCAGAATATTTCCACTTATGTTAACGAAGACGCTCTCGACGAGGATGACGAGACGATAATTTTTGCTCTGCGCACCCCGGTCAATGTGACGATCGGGGATGACTCGACCCACACGTTCAGTATTATCGATAACGACGATTCCCCGACCGTGGCCTTTACTTCCAGTAGTGGCAGCGGGAATGAGGGTGTCGGCACGGCCAATATTCAACTGGGACTCTCGGCGGTATCAGGACGAACGGTATCGGTCAGTTATTCGATCAATGGCTCCAGCACCGCTACCGGTGGTGGCACCGATTATGTGCTGGCTGCCGGCAGCGCCTCCTTCACAGCCGGTCAACAATACACGGATATTAGTATCACAGGGATCAACACCGACGCCCTGTATGAGAATAACGAAACTATAATCATTGATATATCGAATCCGGTCAACGCCACCCTGGGAGCGACGACCCAGTACACCTACACCATTAATAATACCACCAGTCCGCCGTCGCTGCAGTTCGCCGCCGAAACATCCAGCGGCTCCGAGGCAGCATCACCGGCCGGAATCGTTGTTTCTTCCCAGTTATCGGGATTGAATGCCACAGTCGACTACGCCGTATCGGGTACGGCTACCGGCAGCGGTACCGACTATACCCTGGTCAACGGAACACTGACGATCACAGCCGGTTCCACCTCCGGAAATATTTCAATACCGATCGTTAACGATCTGCTGGACGAGGCCGACGAAACGATCATCCTGACGCTGTCAAATCCCACTAATGCCACCCTGGGTACCCAATCGACCCACACCTACACGATCACAGATAATGATAACGCGCCTACGGTTGGTTTTTCAACCACCAGTTCAACCGTAACCGAGGACCAGGGTGCCGTTACACTGACGATCAGCCTGTCAGCGATATCGGGAAGAACGATTACGGTCGATCATGCCCTGACTGGTGGTACAGCCACCGACGGCAGCGATTATTCCTATACACCAGGCACAGCCACCATCGTCGCCGGGGCCAGCAGTACGACCATATCATTGACCGTCACAAATGACGTGCTCGATGAGGTGGATGAGGAAACCGTGATTCTGGCCCTGTCGGGTGCCACCAACGCCACTTTGAGCGCCGCCGATGAATATACGCTGACGATTTCCGACAATGATGCGTCGCCATCGATTGCTTTTTCCAGCACCACCAGCACCGGTTCCGAGGCGACCTCGCCGGTCAGTCTGACGGTCCAGCTCAGCGCTGCATCGGCCCGTAATGTCACCGTCGGCTATGCCGCCACCGGTGGCACCGCCAGCGGCAGCGGCACCGATTATACCCTGGCTAGTGGCACCGCCACGATTACCGCCGGAGCAACCTCGACCCTGATCAATATTATCATCAATAATGACGCCATTTTTGAAGACGACGAGACCATCGAAGTGGAATTATCGGGTCCCACCAACGCCACCGTGGGAGCTAATTTCACCCATACCTATACCATTGCCGACGACGATCCGACGCCGACGATATATTTTTCCAGTGCGACATCCAGCGGCGCCGAAAATTCCACACCGGCGACGATTACGATCAACCTTTCCGATATTTCCGGTCTGGCCGCAACGGTCGATTACGCCCTGACCGGAACCGCCAGCGGCGGTGGTGTCGATTATACCCTGGCAAATGGTACCGCCACAATCACCGCCGCCGCCACCTCGACTACAGTTCAAGCAACGATTGTCGATGATGCCCTGCTGGAAAACAGTGAGACGATTATTTTAACCCTGTCCAATCCGACCAACTCGGCCTTAGGTGGAACGACCGTTCACACCTATACGATCACTGATAATGAGACGGCACCGACCATTGATTTCAGTCTGACGTCATCAACTGCTGATGAAGCCGCAGGGACGAAAAACCTGACGGTACGGCTATCGGCCGTTTCCGGTTTGAATGCCAGTACGAATTATTCCGTGACCGGCGGGAACGCCAGCGGCGCCGGGGTGGATTATACCCTGGCCAGCGGTACGGCCACGATCACCGCCGGACTCTCGACTGTCACGGTTCCGGTGACAATTACTGACGACACCCTGGATGAGCGCGACGAAACAGTGGTGGTGACCCTGGCAGCGCCAACCAACGCCACCCTCGGAGTAAACACCGTTCACACGCTGACCATTACCGATAATGATAATCCGGTCAAGGTGGCCTTTGCCAACGCCACTTCGACAGTCAGTGAAGAAGTGTCCCCCAAATCGATCACGGTTCAGCTCAACGCTGTATCCGGCAAGGAAGTGTCGGTTGATTATGCCGTAACCGGCGGAACCGCCAGTCCGGCCGGTGTCGATTATACCCTGGCCGCGGGAACAGCCACCATCGCCGCCGGCGCCACCTCGACCACGATCGATGTGACCATCAACGATGATTTGCTGGATGAAGCGAGCGAAACGGTAATTATTGGTCTGTCCAGCCCGGACAGCGCCGATCTGGGGACGATCAGCAGTCACACCCTGACCATAACCGATAATGATGATCCACCGACAGTCCAGTTTACAGCTACCAGTTCCAGCGGTGGAGAAGGAACCGCCAGTGTTAATCTGGGTCTGCAAATCAGCGCCGTTTCCGGCCGCAACGTGACGGTCGATTATGCTGTTAGCGGGGGTACTGCTGCCGGCAGCGGAACCGATTATACCCTGGCATCGGGTACCGCTACGATCACTGCCGGGACCACCACTACCACCGTTACGATCGATATCGAGGACGATGCTCTGGATGAGGATGCGGAAACGATTATTGTCGATATCTCCAGCCCGGTGGCGGCTGCGCTGGGCACAAACACCAGTTATACTTATACAATTACCGATAACGACGATTTACCGCTGGTGAATTTTTCGACGGCCACAGCCAGCGGGGGTGAGGCCACAACACCGGTTACCGTAACGATCAACCTGTCCCCGGTTTCCGGGCGGACTGTTACGGTCGACTATGATCTGAGCGGGGGGACGGCCACAGCCGGCGGCACTGATTTCAGCTACACTGCCGGCACAGCCACTTTCGCCGCCGGTGAGATATCCAAAACCTTCACTTTTGCCGTGACCAACGACTTGCTGGACGAAGCCGCGGAAACGGTGATTTTTGCATTGTCAGACCCGGTCAATGTCACCGTCGGGGCCACCAGTGAGT
>JBDRBK010000093.1:0-10491 GCA_043822705.1 Fidelibacterota bacterium | reverse complement strand
CATGATGTCCAAAAGCAGGTTGGTGTTGGCCAGCCGCAGGATCGGATCGCCGGCTTTGACGAAACTGCCCGCTTCCAGGAACAGGTGTTCCACGGCGCCGCCTTCGATGGCGTCCAGGTAGATCGTCTTGATCGGGATGACGGTGCCGATGACGGGAATGAATTCCTGGAAATCACCGCGTTTGACGGTGGCGATCACCAGCCGCTCGCGGGTGACGTTAAGGCGCGAACGCTTGTCGCTGAAGCCGATCTGCCAGATCAGCAGCGCTCCCACGATAACACCTCCGGCGATGCCGGCGATCTTCTTCGGCGGCCATTTCTTCTTCTCGATCTTGCGGTCCATTTTTGTTCTCTGGTTCGGTTTGGAATAGTGCGGTTATTTAGTCAATCGGAATTCTTGGTTTAATTGAACCTGTTGTCGACCCTACAACGAATGTTCGATATTGATTATGTTTGTCCCTCTGTAATTTTAATACAGTAATGGTAAATATGACTGTTAAAAGCGGATAAGGTTGTCAACAATTTCTGTTTGTCCGATTAGCTTGATAATGAATTGGTATTATTTTCAGTGCCGCGGGAACAGGGCAGTGGCAGGTGGTATTGAATTATTGATAAAATTGAATGATAATTATCCTGTTAATATTGACAAGAGCCTTGGTCCCGGACCAAAGATTTGGAGTAGAAAAATGAAACCGGTCGTATTGATCGTCATGGATGGCATCGGCTACAATGAAAATCTCAGTGGCAACGCTGTGGCCGCCGCCGCCACCCCCAACCTGGATCATTACCGGGAGAAATACCCGCGCGGTTTGCTGGACGCCTCCGGTGAAGCAGTAGGTCTGCCGCCCGGATTTCAGGGCTCCAGCGAGGTCGGCCATCTGAGCATGGGCGCCGGACGGATCGTGAAACAGGAACTGAAACGGATCAACGATCAACTGACCGACGGCAGTTTGTACCGCACCGCCGCCTGGGAAAACCTGGTTTCCACCTGGCGGACCAATCAGTCGCAATTTCATTTCTTCGGTTTACTCCAGGACGAAGGCGTCCATTCGCATCAGGATCACCTGTTCAAGTTTATGCATCAGGCCCGCGCCGAAAATCCGTCCGGCCGGATCGTAATCCATCCGTTTCTTGACGGCCGTGACACGCCGCCCCGCAGCACCCTGGAGTATTTGAATCACCTGCGGCGGGTGATGAAGGCTATCGGCAACTGTACCATCGGCACGGTTATGGGCCGTTATTACGGTATGGACCGGGCCCGGCAATGGGCCTTGACCGACGCCGCATTCGCCTGCATCGTGGATGGCAATGGTCGCCGGGCGGAACAGGCCGAAGCGGCGATTCGGGCGTCCTATGACGGCGATCAGACACCGTCGGGAGTGCCGATGTTCGACGAATATATCCCGCCGCATGTGATTGGCGATTACACCGGCGTACAGGACGGCGACGTCATTCTGCATACCAACTACCGTCAGGACCGGGCGATCCAGTTGACCCGCGCTTTTGTCGATCCCGGGTATCCCGGGCAAAGAATTCGCCGCCCGCAGGTGGTCTATGTCGGCCTGACCCGCTATTATGATGAATTCGACAGTTTCCTGCTGGGTACTACGGCAATTAAAGCAGAAAAAGTGTCGGGTCTGGTGGGCGAGGTGATCGCTGCGGCCAGCCTGCGGCAGTTACGTATCGCCGAGACCCAGAAATTCCGCCACGTAACCAGCTTCTTTAATGGTAAATCGACGACTCCCTTCGCGGGTGAAGAGCAGGTGGACGTGCCCAGCCGTTTCGATCCCGCCAGCTTCGCCCTGCATCCGGAAATGGAAGCTTATAATGTAACTGCGGAATTGCTGCGGCGATTGGCGGATAATCCCTATGCATTTATTCTGGTGAATTACGCCAACGGCGACATGGTGGGGCACACCGGCGAATTCGAGGCCGCCCGGCGGGCGGTGGAAATCGTCGATGAGAATGTCGGTAAAATTGTCAGCCGGGTTCTGGAACTGGACGGTAAAATCCTGTTGACCGCCGACCACGGCAATTCCGACCAGATGATCGATTACATCACCGGCCAGGTCCGGACCAGCCACTCGCTCAACCCGGTGGAATGTTTTTACATCGCCGGTGACGCCGACCGGTTTTCGATCATGGAAAAAGGAATTTTACCCAGTATCGGTCCAACCTTGCTGAAATTGTTGGGACTGGAAATTCCGGCTGGAATGACGGCGCCGGTGTTGTTGGCGGAATGATTGGAAATATTTAACCCGGAGACACCAGGAGCACTGAGAACACCAATCATTTTATAGTGTAACACCAAAATGTTTCAGTTCTCAAAAGATGGCGGTGAATCTGATACCGGATCACCACATCACCCTTAAGGAGCCAATCGATTAAATGAGCTTGACCTATTGTGCTTGCAGATATTGGTCTGGGTTATTGAATGTTTACCGGATCTGCGACTGAACAGCGGGGGAAAAACCGATGCGTTTATTGACTATTTCGTGGTGATTACTCATAACCCCCTCTTAAATAACAGATAGTGCCGTTTCCTCGTCTGGTCTAGGCGCATGTTAGCCAGTAGCAGGATTTACTGTTTCGTCATTTTCAGTATTTTGTTCTTTGCTTGATTCGTCCTTTGATGAGTCAGGGAGATAGACAGCCATGACTAACGCAATTATGAGCGAAGCACAAATTAATATTACAATTATAAGTTCCAAATTGTCGGCAACACAGCGTCTGAAACCGTAGTGAGTACTCGGAAATCTGATCTCGCCAAGCCCTTCTGAATACGTCAGCCGAAAGTCACCTTCGGGTCTGTAAACCGAACTCGTTGCCCACAGATATACCTTGATTTCATCACCAGGCCGAATGGATCCGAGTTCAAGAGTATAATTAAATTCAGATACAGTTTGAGAATTATCTCTATTTATTACTCGGCATATTCCAGTTGATGGTCCATCAAGCACCAAATCATCGGCAATTAAATCACCCTCATTGATAATCGTGAAACTGAAGAATGCTGAGTATGGAGACATCCCACCACTGACTGTTTCAGGGAATAAAGATTGAACATAGGTTCTGAGATGGTTGACTATGGAATGAGTATAATATCGCTCGCTTTTAACCGTATCGATAAACGTCTCCAAATTCGTCCATGTATCATAATCCCAAGTTGTAAGGAGAGTTGAGTGTATATCAGGGGGAATATCAAAAGCATTATAACTACAAATCGCTGAAATATCTGGTTGCTTGCTATTTACTTCAGACGAGACGTAAAGGACTCCAGCGATAACGCCAACGACTAAGGAGAGTTTTCCAAATGAGGACCAAAGTTTTTCACTTTTCATATTTATCTCCATGTATCTGGCTAACGTTTAAGCTGTGGGGCACGAGCCGTGTATCGGTGAAATGTTCCAACGAGCGCCTTGTTATGTTTCCTTTCCCTGCCAACGCTTAGGCCAATTTTTCCAATCAAAAGAGTCATCGTAACCAACAAGCCCCATAACTAAATCTTCAACCATTTTTTCGACATCTCCGATTACCCCACCCCCTACAAGGACATTTACAATTGTGCCTCCCGTCCCTGGCCCAAATGGTTCATTAATTGTCCGATGCCACATGAATCGAAATGAAATCGCTTCGGAAAAATACTCGTGAGGGTCTTTGCCTTCGAATTGTTTTGGTGAGATATATTTGGCCAAAGTGACTAAGATGCCAGTTAGAGAATCTATATAGTCATAGTTGGCCTGTATCATTGTGGCAGTTACACCTGTATCCCATTTTGGTTGTGCCTGCTTTAACAAAGCAGCCTTAAATTCAGGAAGCGCGTTAATGTAATTGATAGGCGGCTCCCTTAATTCTTCATGATGTGTAGTTGGTTCTGGCCCTACTTCTATAACTTCACTTATGCTTGATGAACCAACATGCCGATTTACAGCTCTTTTATCTGCTAAATCCCTTCTGAGAGCAACTCTTGAAATCCATTCATCTCTATACTTTATAACAAGTGAAGCATTTCGCTTTCTACCAAACCCGCCTTTCACTTGTGCGTCGTTATGACAATGAAGGCAAAGAACAGATAAATTATCTATTGAGTTATTTCTTGGATTTTCATCAATATGATGTATTTGCACCGCTTTACCTCTTTCCCGGCAGAAGCAACAAGTACTGTCTGAATTAAACATCACTTCAGCAGCAATATCAGCAGGAATTTTGATTCTGAGTTTCGTCATAGTTCAATTGGAAACATAACATAAGCTTATCCGACTTGGATAAGAGCTTATATGTGAGGTTTTGTGTTGAGTAACATTCTTGGGTATACTTGCGTAATTCATTGTCTAACAAAAGTTAAAGGACTATTTTTAGTAATCCAAAAGGAATCTTATCAGTGTTTGATAAGATTCCACGCTCTGAAAAAATTCCCTGTCATAGTAAATCGGTTGGGCCTTTAATATAATGAGTACTTGATCTTAATCCATGGGTGTAGACCATCGTTGTCTTTACGCTCTTGTGTCCCAGTCCGAATATTACAGCCCACTTTTTAGTTGGACCGTGGCAGGGGTACAAAACAATCTAAAAACTATTCAGCCCCTGATTTCTCCTCTGCTCCTCATCCCCTTATCTCCCCGGCTCTTCGCTCACTCCACCCGCAGCAGCTCCCGTTTTAACTGCCATTGGGGCGTGAAAAAGCGCCGGTACACCAGGGCCAAAACCAGGATATTCATCAACGTGCTGGTGGTAACCCACATATACATGATCATGATCTGGTAGCGCACGGCGATCAGGGGATCGATCCCCGACAGGATTTGACCGGTCATGACGCCGGGCAACTGGACCAGTCCCACCGTCATCAGGGCGTTGACATTGGGCAGCAGGGCAGCCCGGATCGAATCGCGCAGCGCATCGTGGACGGCGGCGCGCGGGGGCGCTCCCAGGCTCAGCAGCATTTCGATTTCCTTTTCGCGGTGATTCATTTCGCCGATGAAGCGATTCACCGTCAGTGTCGAGGAATTGAGGGCGTTGCCGATGATCATTCCGGCGATCGGTATCATGGCGTAGGGATAATACCAGGGCTGGACGTGCAGGATGAATTTCAGGATCATGCCCAGCACGAAACAGATCGTCACCAGCATCGAGCCGGCTAGGATCAGGAAATAATTGGGAATCGGCTGCTGTCGCTGCCGGCGGTAGCCTTCGTAAGCGGCGATCAGGATCATCATCAGCACCAGTCCGACCATGAAAAACCAGTCGTCCTGGCGGAAAAACCAGGTCAGCACATACCCCATGGCCGACAACTGGACAAAGGTTCGCAGGGTGCCGATCAATAAAGTCTTTTCCAGGCCGATCTTCCACCAGTGGATCAGGAACAGCGCCACCGCCATCAGCACCAGCGCCACCAGCACGTCGGTCCAGGTAATGGCGTAGAAGGAATTTTCCATCAGTGCTCCTCCGCCAGGTAGGCCTGCAGCGCGGTCGTGACGGGATGGTCGAGAATAGCGATCGGACCGTCCTCGACGATCTGTCCCGCCGCCAGGAATAGCACCCGCGAGGCGAACCGGCGCACCAGCTCGGGATCGTGGGAAACCATGATGATAGTCAGGTTCATTTCCCGGTGCAGATCGGCGATCCGGCGGACGATCCGGCGGGCCAGGTTGCGGTCGAGACTGGCGGTCGGCTCATCCAGCAGCAGTACCTGCGGCCGGTTCAGCAGCACCCGGGCCAGGGCCAGGCGCTGTTTTTCACCGCCGGAGAGGGAACGGGCGTCGGTCTTCAGCTCGATCGTCTGCAGACCGACTTTTTCCAGGGTTTGATACAGATCCAGATCGGAAACCGGCGCCAGCGTCTTATCCCAGCGCTGGATCAGCAGCAGGTTGTCGCGAACGCTGCCGGCCAGGATCACCGGTTCCTGAAAGACCATTCCCACCTGCTGCCGCAGCAGTCGGATATCCCAGCGAGCGATACTTTTACCGCTGTATTCGATATTGCCGGTGGAAGGCTGATCCAGCCCGTTGAACAGGCGCAGCAGGGATGTCTTGCCGGAACCGGACGGTCCCAGCAATCCCAGGAATTCACCGTGGGCTACGGAAAACGATAAATGGTTAAGAATGACCGTTGAGCGGACCGTGTAGGATACCTGTTCCAGCGTGAATAAATCGGAATTGTACACAGCGGAAAGTACGCTTAAAAACCGGTTCAGCGGGACAAGATGTTAGCGGCCGGGCGTTACACCAGCCGGTTAATTCAGGACCAGCCCGGCAACGGTCTCGCCAATCGCCAGGCAGGCCGTGGCCGCCGGCGAGGGCGCATTCAGGATATTAATGATCCGGTCGTTTTGCAGGATGGCGAAATCATCGCTGAGACGGCCGTCGCGCAACAGGGCCTGGGCCCGTACGCCGGCACCGCCCGCGGCCAGGTCGCTGCTCTGGATTGCTGGTACCAGCTTCTGCAGCGCCTTAACGAAGGCCGGCTTGTAACAGGAGCGGTAGATCTCGCCACAGCCCATCCGCCAGAATTTCCCGGCCATGGACCAGAACGCCGGGTAGGTGATAGTCTCCCATAACTCCGGTAAATTGATCGTGGTTTTCTGATAACCTTCCCGGGCTGTGGCCAGAACGGCGTTCGGTCCGGCCTCGACCACTCCGTCGATTCCGCGGGTGAAATGAACGCCCAGAAAGGGGAACCGGGGATCGGGAACAGGGTAGATCAGTGTCCGCACCAGCTGCCGGCTCTCCGGTTTCAGCACATAATATTCGCCGCGGAATGGAATCACCTGAAGGTCCGGTTTGGAGCCGCACATTGTGGCGACCCGGTCGGAATAGAGTCCGGCGCAATTGACGATCTTACGGCTATGGAACTCGCCGGCGGTGGTCTCGATCGTACATTCATTACTGCTTACCGAAAGGCCGATGACTTTGGCCCCGAGGCGGATTTCCCCGCCGTTGTTGCGGATATTGCGTCCCAGGGCCGACGCCACCGCGGAAAAATCGATCACGCCGGTGGACGGCGAATGCAGCGCCCGCAGACCGGCGGCCTGTGGTTCCAGTTCCTGCAACCGCTCCGGGCCGATCAACTCCAGGTCCGGTACGCCGTTGGCCAGTCCGCGTTCATGGAGGTCCTGCAGCCGCGGCAGTTCTTCCGCGGAGGTTGCCACGATCACCTTGCCGCACAGGCGGTATTCCACGTCATTCTGGCGGCAGAATTCCAGCAGTTGGTTGACGCCCGAGCGGCAGTTGCGGGCCTTGAGCGAGCCGGGTTTGTAATAAATGCCGGAATGAATCACGCCGCTGTTGTGCCCGGTCTGGTGGGCCGCCAGTGATTGTTCTTTATCGACTACCAGTAATCGGATTCCAGGGCGCTTCTCCTGCAATTGGAAGGCTGTGGCCAGGCCGACGATTCCGGCCCCGATGACCGCTACATCATACATGTCAGTGACTGATCGAACCGACACCCAGTTTGATCACATTGGCTGTCGGTCCCTGTTTCACGGCGTTGCGGGTGTCGATCACCAGCGCCGCATGCCGGCGTACCGCATCGTAGTCGACCGCGGAATGGTCGGTAATGATGGCGACGGCAGCATAGGATTTCAGGATGGCGGGGGATAATTCGGGCAGACTGGTTTTCGTAGCGCCGTTCCATTTGATCGAAGGCACGAAATTATCGTAATAATCCACCCGGGCACCCTGGGCCTCCAGCAGACGGAGCACGTCCAGCGCCGGCGATTCCCGAACATCGTCGATGTCCTTTTTGTAGGCGATTCCCAGAATCAGGATGCTGCTGCCGTTAATGGCCTTCCGGAAATGATTAAGGCCCTGGCCGATCAGGTCGATCACGTGCAGCGGCATGGATGTATTGATTTCGCCGGCCAGCTCGATAAAGCGGGCCTTGTAATCCAGCGATTTCAGTTTCCAGGCCAGGTAATGGGGGTCGATGGGAATGCAATGCCCGCCCAGGCCGGGACCAGGTACGAATTTCATGTAGCCGAAAGGTTTGGTGGCGGCGGCATCGATCACTTCCCAGACGTTCACGCCCAGTTTTTCACAGATCAGCGCCATTTCATTGACCAGTCCGATATTGATCGACCGGAAGGTGTTTTCCAGCAGCTTCACCAGCTCAGCCGATTCGGGCGATGTCACCGGTATGACCTGATCCACCACCAGCGAATACAGGGCGCTGCCGGCCGCGGTGCAGGCCGGCGTGATGCCGCCGATAACCTTGGGCGTATTTTTTATCTGATACACCGGATTACCGGGGTCCACGCGCTCGGGCGAAAAACACAGGTAGAAATCCTGGCCGACGGTCAGTCCGGTTTCCGCTAAACGCGGCAGGATCAAATCCCGGGTGGTGCCGGGATAGGTGGTGCTTTCCAGGACGATCAGCAGGTTGGGATGCAGGTACCTGACCAGTTCGTCCAGTACCGCCACGATATAGGATATATCGGGATCCTTGAGCTTGTTCAGCGGAGTGGGTACGCAAATCGACAGCGCGTCCAGTTCCCGGATCGCGGCAAAGTCCGTAGTCGCCCGAAACCGGCCCGTAGCAACCTGAGCGCGGAAGAAATCGTCGTCGACATCCTGAATATAATTTTCTCCACGGTTCAACCGGGCGACGCGCTCGGCATCGATATCGATACCGGTTACGGCGAACCCGGAACGGTTGAATTCCATTGCCAGCGGCAGACCGACATAGCCGAGACCGATGATACCGATCCGGGCTGATTTTTCATTGATGGCGGCGGTTAGTGAACCGGACATAACTGATACCTCATAATTTGTAATTAATCCGCACTGTTTCTGTTTTCGAATATATTGGCATTGAAATTACCCTGAACCGCGGATAGGATTCTATTTAAATAGTGGTCATAGCATGATGAATCAGTGCCGCTGACAACAATTTTGACGGAGGTCACGGCACCGTCATAAATTGATTCCGTTTCTAGTCGGCACGGTTGTTGATTCCCGGGTACCGTCGGCGTAAATTTCCCCTGCTGTGCACGAAATAAAAAAACCATTAGGTAATAACGGGCGATTAGCTCAGCTGGTTAGAGCGCTGCGTTCACATCGCAGAGGCCATCCGTTCGAGTCGGATATCGCCCACAAGACTCGCGTACCATCCGGGGGTGTCGTTTGAAAATAGACAGTCAAGCGACTCGACAGTACTCCAGCAATAAAATCTTAAAATGCACCGCCCGGTGCATTTTTCATTTCAGCATGAGGTAATAATGAGCGATTTAAAGAAATTGGCCGGTTTGCAGAAAATTGATACGCAACTGAAGAAGATAAATGATCTGCTGGGTGACCTGCCAGCCCGGGTCATGACCTTGAAATCCGAAGAGCAGGCGTTAATCGAGACGCTGGAACAGGGCAAGCGGAGATTGAAGGAAATCGATCTGGAAATCCATAAAATCAGTGTGCAGGAAATAGATTACACGGAAAAAATTGATAAATATAAGAATCAGCTTTTTCTGGTAACCAACAACAAGCAATATGACGCCCTGATGCATGAAATCGACCATTTGAAAGCCGAACTGGATCAATCCGAGACCCATGACCTAGAACTCCGGGAAGAGAAATCAACACTGGAAGAGACCACCAAAAGCCAGGAACTCAATCTGCAATCGCTCAGTAGCGATCTTCTGGAAAGGCGGATCAAGCTGGAACGAACAATCGCCGAATCGGCCGAGAAGAAGGCCGAACTGGAACGGCAGCGGCAGGAGCAGATTCAGGGCATATCGCCGGCCTGGCTGTCGCGCTATGAGCGTGTCCTGGAAGCCCGCGACGGTGTGGCGGTGGTGGCCCTTTCCGGCAGTTCCTGCGGCGGCTGCGGATCGGGGGTGCCGCGTCAGATCGTAGCCGAAATCAAGGATGGCAAGGGAATCCGCATCTGCGATGTCTGCAGCCGGTTCCTGATCGGACCGGAATAAGTGCGGATTTCGGCCATCGTTATGTAAATTTGCAGTGATCTTTGACAGACTGAGTTGGTTGGGTGATCGCCCTGGGCCGGTAACTCCGGTTCGGGGAGGAAAGTCCGAGCACCGCAGGACAGGGTGCCTCCTAACGGGAGGAGTCCGCGAGGGCATGGAAAGTGCAACAGAAACCAGACCGCCCCGATTTATCGGAGTAAGGGTGAAACGGTGGTGTAAGAGACCACCAGTCCTGTCGGCGACGGCGGGAGCTTGTAAACCCCACCCGGTGCAAGATCAAGTAGTCTCCAGATGTGGTCCGCATTTCCGTTCCGGTGACGGAACAATAAGAGACGGGTAGGTCGCGTGAACCCGATCGTGAGGTCGGGTCCAGGTGAATGGTCACACAACCCGCCGCTTGGCGGGTGGACAAAACTCGGCTTATAGACCGACTCAGTCTTTCAATTGATCTACCGAACCTTTCTTTTATGACCGGATTTTCTGAATCTTAATAATTAAATTATGTCGCTCCATACGAAAGAAAACATTGCTAAAACGAGTCAATTTTAAACCATGAACTGGCACATCCTGGAACCTGAC
>JBDRBK010000092.1:0-8320 GCA_043822705.1 Fidelibacterota bacterium | reverse complement strand
CCGGCCGACCACCGGCGGTTGCAGGAGCTTTTCGATTATAATCCGGTCACATTGGCCGATGAAGCACGCCGCCGGTTTGGCAAAATTGAATAATTAATTAAGGACAACAGTAGTGAGCAGAATTTTACTCCCGTCGGGATTACTGGTTTTGATTTTGTTGAGCGGTTGCAGTGAAGCCGGGATCAAACGCCGGGCAGCACGGATTCATGAAAAAGTCTGGACAGTCGACACCCACACCGATACACCGTTACAGATTTACCGCCATAATGTCGATCTGGGACAGCGCGGCGACATAAAAATCGATGGCGGCCAGGTGGATTTTATTCGCATGCGTGAAGGTGGTCTGGATGCGGCTTTTTTCGCTGCTTTTATTGCCCAGGGTGATCGCACTCCGGCCGGGAACAGTCGCGCCCGCGCCCGAGCTATGGATATTATCCAGTCGATTTACCAGGCCGTCGGGCAGCACCCGGAGCTGGCGGCCATGGCTTATTCCACTTCGGTAATCGATCAACTGGAATGGGAGGGCAAGCGGGCCATCTATATCGGCATCGAAAACGGTTACGCGGTCGGCAGCGACCTGACCAACATCCAGTCATTCTACGAGCTGGGCGCCCGTTATCTCACTCTCTGTCACACCAAAAATAACGATATCTGCGATTCCTCCACCGATACCACCGAGCACGGCGGACTCAGCGACTTTGGTCGCGAAGTGGTGCGGGAAATGAATCGCCTGGGTATGATCGTTGACGTGTCCCACGCCAGCGACCAGGCTTTTTACGATATATTGGAAATTAGCAGCGCCCCGGTGATCGCCTCGCATTCCTGCGCTCGGGCGGTGCGGGACAATCCCCGCAATCTGGATGACGATATGCTGCGGGCCCTGGCTAAAAATGGCGGGGTGGTGCAGATGTGCATTCTCAGTTATTATGTCAAGGATATTGTCCAGACCCCGGAACGTGATTCGGTCAATGTCGTCCTCAAGCAGAAATGGGGTTCGTACGATGATCGTAGCGATGAACAGAAAAGGCTGGCGCGGATCGACTTCGATCAATTGGATAAAGACTACCCGGAAATCCTGGCGACCGTATCCGACGCCGTGGATCATATCGATCACATAGTGAAAATAGTCGGTATCGATCATGTCGGCATCGGCACCGATTTCGACGGCGGCGGCGGACTGGCGGACTGCAACGATGCCAGCCAGTTGGGCAATATTACGCTGGAACTGCTCCGTCGCGGTTATTCGCAGGAAGATATTGGCAAAATTTGGGGTGGTAATTTCCGGCGGGTATTTGCCGCAGTTGAAACGATTGCAGCGAAACAGAATTGAAATTCAGATTAAGGAGATTCTGTCGTAACCAACTCCAACAGGACTTTTAAAAATTATTCACGCCACAGTACTTAGCGGACAGGCTTCACACAGCGAAAGCCGATCATTGTTGAACGCTGATCACAGAATGTGGCTACCCGCGAGTAGTTGGCAACTGCCCCAGTCTTAAAACTGCCACCCCGAATAATTCGCATACGATCTGTTGAAAAGTCAGCCCAGATTGGCACATTCCCGGGGTCTGGATACTGATGGTAATAATTTCCAATCCACTCGTATACATTCCCGCCCATATCAAATATGCCCGACAGATTCGGTTTTTTTGAGCCCACGTAGAATGAATATTGAACGCTGTTGTCCAGGTGGCGAATATACTCGCCGACCTCAAACAGATAATTAGTACCCGGGTAAACCTGGTCCTGCCCGGCGCTACGAGCAGCATATTCCCATTCTGGTTCCGTAGGTAAACGCATCCCGTTGCATTCACAGAATTCCCGGGCTTCATCCCAGGTTATATTAACCACCGCCCGCTCGCTACGCCCTTCGCTATTATCTTCTGGTAATTTTAGGCCGTTAAGGGAGGCATAACGATCATATTGATCGTAAGTAATCTCATATTTTGAAATTAAAAAATCCGGTAAAGTCACCGGATGTAGCGGAAGAGCATCTTCGTCTTTGCCCTGATTGAAATCACCCATTAAGAATGTACCGCCAGAAATCGCAATCATTTCAATTGGCAGTAACTGCGGTCGGTGGCGGATGGTTTTAACCATACTGCAACCGACGCATATTAAACACAGTCCGATTACTGTTGAGTACTGCGTTATCATTGCGGCCCTAATTTATACCTGCTATTACAACGGTTGTAATCAATCTTTGCTGAATGGTAAACTTCATCTTTCAGTGGATTGGGAAATTTCATTAATAATCATCGCAAAAAGAAAACATACACCAAATGACCGGCAGACAGCGCGATCTGGGGCTTAAAATCGGTGGCCTGCCGACCGGTCCGCTGAACTCTATCACGGATATTCCCGGTGTAACCGTTGGCCACTATACCGCAATTCTCGGAGAGGATGTCCGCACCGGCGCTACCGCCATTCTGCCCCACGGCGGCAACCTGTTTCAGGAAAAGGTGCCGGCAGCGATAGCCGTGGGTAATGGTTTCGGCAAGTTGATCGGCTTCACCCAAGTGGAAGAGCTTGGCCAAATCGAGACACCAATTATTCTTACTAACACCCTCAGCGCACCGATTGCCGCCGCTGCCCTGATCGATTATACTCTGAATCAACCCGGCAACGAAACCGTCCGGTCGGTGAATCCAGTTGTGGGCGAGACTAATGACGGACGCCTGAATAATATCCGCAGACGCTATCTCCGGGAGGAACATTTTTCAGCGGCCATCGCCGCCGCCGGCATCGGTTCGGTTGCCGAAGGCAGCATCGGAGCCGGCACCGGAACGGTCTGCCTGGGCTTCAAGGGCGGAATCGGTACTGCTTCGCGGGTGGTGAGAATTGCCGGTGAGCAGTACGCTTTGGGAGTGCTGGTCCAAACCAATTTTGGTGGTTCGCTGCAAATCGTCGGTATCCCGGTGGGGCAAGAAATTCCCGGATTACAAATTAATGATGATTTCGCTGGTTCCTGCATGATTGTGGTCGCTACCGATGCGCCCCTGCTGGATCGCCAGCTCAAACGTCTGGTCCGCCGGACTTTTTTGGGTATGGGTCAGACCGGCGGAATTATGGCCCACGGCAGCGGTGATTACGCAATCGCTTTTTCGACCGCCGAAACGCTGCGAATGCCACGACAGCCGGAGGCAGCAATTTCGCGAATCGCCGTTCTTCGTGATGAATTCATGAATCCGCTGTTTAAATCGGTAATTGATGCCACCGAAGAGGCGATTTTGAACTCGCTGGTGGCGGCATCGACAATCACCGGCTACAAGAATTTTACTGCTCCGGCCCTGCCGTTGGAACAGGTTAAACAAGTATTAAAAAAATACAACCGAATCTGAAGCTGAATTCGAACCTGCGGAAGAAAGGACTACGAATATGAAAAAATGTGTTGTCGTACTTGGTTGCGGACTGGTAGGCCGGGCTATGGCGGTTGATCTGCACCGTGATTATCAGGTTACTGTCGTCGATATTGACGAGATGGTGCTGCGGGAATTGAGCCGGGAATACGGAATCACCACCAGGGCGTTGGATCTTTCCGGTGCCGGCGCCATTGCCGCGGCGGTTCAGGATGCCGATCTGGTGGTGGGATCACTGCCTGGTTTCATGGGTTACCGGGCGGCGGAGCAGGTGATCGCCGCCGGTAAGGATATGGTGGATATTTCCTTTTTTCCCGAGGACCCATTTTCGCTGGATGAGCCGGCCCGGCGGCAGGGCGTGACAGTGGTGGTTGATTGCGGCGTGGCCCCGGGGATGAGCAATATCATTCTCGGTTATCATAACCGGCAGATGGAAGTCGAACGCTACCGCTGTCTGGTGGGTGGATTACCGGTGAAACGGGAATGGCCCTGGCAGTACAAGGCGGTTTTTTCGCCGATCGATGTAATCGAGGAATACACCCGTCCCGCCCGCTATGTGGAAAACGGTCAACTGGTGGTGCGGGAAGCGCTCTCCGATGCCGAGCTGGTGGATTTCGATGCGGTCGGCACCCTGGAAGCCTGGAACTCCGATGGTCTGCGTTCCCTGGCGCAAACGATGAAAATTCCCAATATGATCGAAAAAACGCTACGCTACCCGGGATCGATCGAATACCTGAAAGTTCTGCGGGCCGGGGGCTTTTTCTCCTATGATGAAGTGGATGTGAAAGGCCGGAAAGTCCGGCCGATCGACCTCACCGCCCGTCTGTTGTTCCCCCAGTGGCAGATGCAACCCGACGATGAGGATTTCACTGTGATGAAGATTGAGATCGAAGGTAAAGAGAACGGGAAGCCGAAAAAATATGTGTACGATCTTTACGACCGCTTCGACCGCACCAGCGGAACACCGTCGATGTCCCGCACCACCGGCTACACCTGCACCGCGGTGGTTAACCTGATGCTGCAGGCCGGATACCGCCGCAGCGGCCTGAATCCACCGGAATATGTGGGCGAAAAAACGGCTGATTTCCGGTTTGTGCTGGATTATCTCAAAGAGCGGGGAGTGGTGTATAAATTTGATTCAGGTCAACAATAACTATGACATCATTTTGAATCGGGGATAATTGGGAGGATAAAATGAAAAATGCATCGTTAGTAATCAATGTATTGATACTGGCAGCACTGGCAGCTGCCCAAACCCGTCCCGTTTCAACCTATTCCATCGTGGCCTTGGATGAGGAAACCGGGCAATTTGGGGTGGCGGTGCAGAGCCATTGGTTTTCGGTGGGCTCGGTGGTGCCCTGGGCCGAGGCCGGTGTGGGGGCGGTGGCGACCCAGTCCTTTGTCAGGGTCGAGTACGGCCCCGAAGGTCTGGCATTGATGAAATCCGGCAAATCGGCGCCGGAGGCACTGCAGCAACTGCTGGCCGCCGATGAAGGTTCCGCCGTACGCCAGGTGGCGATGATTGACATCAACGGCAAGGTGGCGGCCCATACCGGTGCCAAATGTATCTGGGCGGCGGGTAACCAGGTTGGTAAAAATTACTCGGTTCAGGCCAACCTGATGGAAAACCCCACCGTTTGGCCGGCTATGGCCCAGGCCTATGAAAATGCCACCGGCGATCTGGCGGACCGGATGCTAGCGGCCCTGGAAGCGGCCCAGTCCGAAGGGGGCGACATTCGCGGGAAGCAGTCCGCTGCAATGCTGATCGTCAGTGGCAAACCCACCGGCATTCCGTGGAAAGACGTGGTGCTAAATTTGCGGATCGAGGATCACCCCGATCCACTGGTTGAACTGAAGCGGCTGATCCGGATTCACCGGGCGTACCAGCATGCCAATCAGGGCGATCTTTACCTGGAAACCAGCGAAACCGAAAAAGCGCTGGCCGAGTACGACAGAGCGGCCGCCCTCTATCCGGAAAACCCGGAACTGCCCTACTGGTCGGCGGTGACGCTGGCGGACATCGGCCGGGTGAGGGAATCACTGCCGTTATTCAAGGCCGCTTTTGCCGCCGATAAGCGCTGGCGGACCCTGACGCCGCGGCTGGTTAAATCCGGTTTGTTGCCGGATGATAAAAAGCTGCTGGAGCTGATTCTTTCGCAGTAATCGAGGCCGAAAAAAAGTCGGGAACTTTGATTTGGACCGGGCATAGGATAACCCTACAAATCGAATCCCTCAGCCCCTCCCCTCCCTCCCCATCCCTAACATTGGGGGGTTCGATTTAAATTAACCTCTGAATTCCCAAAGCACTTGCGGACAGAGGTTTTTTTATATTAATATCCGACCGACCAGTCAGTCAGATTACATTAAAGACAGACAGTATGACAAAAAAAGAATTAATTATTCACGCCGCCATCAGGGTCTTCGCTCGCACCGGACTGGAACGTGGTAAAATCGCCGACATTGCCAAGGAAGCCGGCATCGGCAAAGGCACCGTCTACGAATATTTCCGCAGCAAAGATGAACTGTTTGAAGCCATCGAAGAATATTTTATCAGTGGAATGATCGGTCCCTTGCGGGAATTGGTGGCGGCACGGCAGAGCCCGTCCGAAAAAATCGTCGGCCTGATGGATGAAAGTATCGGGATGATCGTCCACATGGGCGATGCCCTGCTGATCGTTTCCGAGATCATGGCCCAGGCCGCCCGCGGGCTCTGGCACAACAACGGCAGCTCTGCCCTGGCCGATATGTATGACGAATACCGGGATATTATTATTGATATCCTGAAAGCCGGAGTCGCCCGGTCTGAATTCCGCGAAATGAATTATGTTGGCGTCGCCACGTTGTTAATGGGCTTTATCGATGGACTGGTCTGGCAATATCTGATGATTAAAGACCGCATGAATTTCGAAAAAATTAAAGATGAAGCGATCCGCTCCTTCATGAAAGGAATCGAACGATGAAGCGCATAGTGATGATCGGCCTGGCGTTGCTTGCCGTGGCGATCGGCCAGCAGTCCGACGGTGATGTTGTGTTGAATAAAATTATCGACCTGATGAATCCGGAGAACGCCCGCGGGGTAATGAAACAGACGATCGAGACCACCTCCGGCGAATTACGCACCTTCGAATATGAGACCTTTGCCGGCAACAAAGGGGAAAACCAGTTGATGCGCTACCTGGCGCCGGGACGGGTCAAAGGCAACGCCATGCTGATGACCGATTATTCCGACAATATCTGGATGTACAACCGCCGCACCAACCGGGTGCGTAAACTGGCTTCCCATGCCAAAAAGCAAAAATTCGAAGGCTCCGATTTCACCTATGAGGATATGGGCTCCGGCGACAGCTGGCTGGATGATTACCATCCGGAAATAACCGGCTCGGAACAACTGGCCGGGGGAAAATGCTGGCTATTGAAAATGGCGGCCAAATCCGTGGACCTGTCCTACTCGAAAATGGTGATCTGGGCGCGCACCGGTGATTATTTTCCAGTGCGGATCGACTATTACGATGAAAATGCCACCTTCACTAAATCACTGCTGCTGGAAAATATCCGTTTGATTGACGGTATACCAACACCATTCAAAATGACGATGAAAAATAATCTGGAAAATACCCAAACCGTGATGGAATATGTGGAGGTGACTTACGATATCACCTTTGAAGATGATTTTTTCAGCGAACGAAACCTGAAGAAATAGGCCGCCGCAATGCGCAAGATAATCACTTTATTGCTAGTTGTGGCCGGTCTCGAAGCCCAGGTGGACTGGTTCGGTTATTACGAGGCGGAGGCCGATTATCTGAAGCTGCCGGACAACCAGTTGTACTTCGGCTACCACAAATTCCGCCTGGACCTGGATTCCGCCCCCTCGGATCGAATCCGTGTAAGTGCCAACCTGGTTTATAAATACTACGACGGAACCACCACTTTCAACTTCATGGAATTCATCGATCAGTCATACTGGCCGGAATTGCCGACGGAGCCGATGAGTAGTAGTATGATAATCCTCGACGAATTGCCCTATCAATTGACCGACACCCTGTTTTTGGATAATGCTTTTTTCGAACTGCACCACAACTCTTTCGATTTGACTTTGGGTCGCCAGCAGATTCCGTCGGGAGTGGGCTATGCCTGGAATCCCACCGACCTGTTCAACAATAAGGACCTGATGGACCCCACCTACGAAGATACCGGCGTGCCAGCCACCCGGATTGCTGTACCGATTGGTTTAAGCACCACAGTAACCGGAATAATTCAGCCGGGTGATTCCTGGAATAATTCCACCCAGTATTACCAGGTTAAAACCGGCCTGGGGCGCTTTGATGTATCATTGCTGTACGGGAAGACCGATTATACCGAGACCGGTTTGCTGACCGCCGGGAACTGGGAACGGGAACTGGTCGGTTTGAACCTGGAAGGCGAGTTGTTCGGACTGGGCACCCGCGCCGAAATGGCAGTAAACCGGCTGGATTACGACACTGATGACCTGAAATACGAATATATAATTGGTGGCGATTACACCCTCGAAAATTCACTCTACCTGCTGGGGGAATTTTATCACAACGATTTCGGAGTTTCGGTCGATAACACACGGTTCGATGATTATTTGATTGCACTTTCGGGTCAGCGCAAAAGCGTCAACCAGAATTATTTTTTCCTGATGGCCATGTATCCGCTGGGGGATTTATTGTTGGGAACAATCTTCGGAATTACTAATCTGGATGACGGCAGTTGGGCCGTGAATCCGCAATTGGTCTACAATATTTTTGAAGATGTGGAGTTGAGTCTGACGACTTCATTTTTCATCGGTGATAACCGGGATGAGTTCGGTTATCAGAGTGCCGGTCTGCGCCTGCGGTTGAAAGCCTATTTTTAAACAATAATTAATTCGTTGGGGAAAGGGAAAACAATGCGACAGAGATTATTAACTACGCTAGGCCGCTGGGCCGGTGAAAAAACCT
>JBDRBK010000091.1:0-18874 GCA_043822705.1 Fidelibacterota bacterium | reverse complement strand
AACCGGAAATTTGACCGTCCAGTTTTCACTGGAAAAATCATAATAGCCGGCCTCGATATCAATGCTCAGCTTGTATTCACCGTCCGGCAGTTGAGCGGTCTGGACAATCGCATTGAACATGTCCATCATTTCTTCGTCGTCAAGGGATTCGTCGTCGTTAATACCAATGCTGATCGACACCAAATTTCCGTGCTCATCAAAAATATCAAGCGCGTCCAGCGTAAAATCGCGATTGTCGAGTTGAACAGGCGCCAGTATTTTAATCGGTTTTTTTGTGTAGATCGACATAATGGTTTTTTCATCGTCGATGCCCAGCGCTGCGGATCTGACCGTCATTTTGAACTTGATGTCGACTGCCACTACCGGCGAATAATTACCGTTTATGTCGGTAGGGCAATCCGGGCAATCCAACCGGTAACTAAAGAGCTGAATGTCGGTCTCGCCAGTATTAATATCAACCGAGCTGATATAATAGGTGAAAAACTGATTAAATTGACCGTTCACCTCTAATGTTTGGCTGGACAATAGCGCGGCAAAAATAAAAATTGCCGATATCTTAATTTTATTCATTCCATATCCTGTGGTTTCTGAGCACATTTACGCAGGTTGTTGCACTGCAATCGAAGATAACACTGATCCATAATAAAAAAAAGCGATATTGCAGTCAATATAGGAGGCAGTGATTCAAAACACCTTCTTCCTTCTTGCTGTCTGGTTAAACAGTAAAAAAACAAGAGGCGGGTATCGGAACCCGCCTCTTGTTTTTCTATATTTTATCGCCCTTGCTAGAATGGTAGATCGTCATCTTCGTTACCGGCGGGAACATCATCCGCCGGTGCGCTGTCCGCTTCTTTTTTACCCAACATCGTAAAATTGTCGCCGATCACTTCGGTTGTGTAGCGCTTTACGCCGTCTTTGTCTTCCCAGGAACGCGTGCGCAGTCTTCCCTCAAAATATATCATCTGTCCCTTCTTTAAAAATTCCTTAGCGCGCTCTGCCAATTTTCCAAACAAAATACAGCGGTGCCATTCCGTATGTTCCTCGTTGGTACCGTCCGCCGTTCGCCACGATTCGTTGGTAGCAAGATTAAAATTCGCCACTGCGCTCCCGGATGGAGTATATCGGCTTTCCGGTACGCCACCAAGATGACCGACTAGTATTACTTTATTTATACTGCCTCTTTGCATGGTAATCTCCTGTTACTTTTCTTGTTTACAGTTTAGCTGCTGATTGGATACAGAATCATTTCGTTCGATAGTACATACCCCGAAACCGCATTGTCAAGCGGTTTATTATCCAATTATTTTTCGTTTTTTATCGCCGCAACTCCAGCGGCGCGTCCTCGCCCGCGCCCGTCGATAAAATCAATATTTGCGGATGACTCCAACTACGACACCATTGAATGAAATTCTGTCATGCGCATACACCAGTGGGCTCATCGCTTTATTCGCCGGATGTAGCTCAACTTGTGTAGCTGTTCTGTGCAGGATTTTAATTGTAGCTTCTTGGTTGTCTACTATGGCAACCACCGTTTCGCCGTCGGTGGGCTGCTTGGAATTATCGACAATTACATAATCCCCGTCGGCAATGTGCTGATCAATCATAGAATCGCCCAAAACTTTCAGGGCAAAATGCCGTTGCCCCGGGAAGAAACCGTCCGGAATCAGCACTTCTTCCGGAGCCTCGATTGCCTCAATGGGTCGCCCGGCAGCGACTACACCCAAAACCGACAGTCCGCGTTTTCCATATTCCATGTTTATTTCAATGCCGCGGACACGGTTTTTGGCCTGGGTTAATCCACCCTTTATTTTGATAGCATTGATATGTTTATAAACGGTTCCCTTGGATTTAAAACCGAACCGATTGGCAATTTCCTCAAAGGTCGGTGAAAAGCCATTCTCCTGAATATAATCTTTCAGGTAATGAAATATTTCGTTTTGTTTCTTCGTAAGGAACATGGCGTACATAGATAGTACGCCGAGCCTTTGGGTCATGTCAAGGGAAACGTTAGTTCCTGTTTAAGTTTTGTGACCAGTTGTTTGATTCTAGTCTCATTTTTCAAGCGTCGGTCAATACTCCTGCAGGCGTGAAGGATTGTTGTGTGATCCCGGCCACCGAAGTGTAGACCTAATTCCATGAGTGGCGTACCGAGAATTTCCCTAGATAAATACACCGCTACCTGCCGGGCTTCAACCAACGGTTTTTTACGACAGGTACCAACTAAATCACGCTCGGACAAATTAGTCGCTTCCGATACGCGCTTGATTATATCCTCGATGGTCAATTCAGTGACAAATTGCTTGCCCAGCCGGTCTTTTACGGCTTGCTTAACGATTGACATATCAATTTCGCGGTTGGTCAACGAAGAGTGTGCCAGAATCCGAATAATTGTACTTTCAAGTTCGCGAATGTTATTTTTAATGTGTGTTGCCATAAACTCAATAATGTCGTACGGCAGGTCCAGCCCATTCTGCTCGGCCTTTTCCATTAAAATTGCCACACGCACTTCAAAATCCGGTGGCTGGATGTCGACGGCCAGTCCGGAACGAAAACGAGACAATAGGCGGTCTTGCAATCCGCTCATTTCGCCAGGATAGCGATCCGCGGTCAATACAATCTGTTTTCCCGACTGATACAGTTCGTTGAATGTGTGAAAGAATTGTTCCTGCGTTTGCTCTTTATTTTGAAAAAATTGTATATCGTCTATTAATAAAACGTCTGTTCTTCGATATTTTTTCGAAAATTCTACGGTGTTGTTTTTTTGGATTGAGGAAATGAAATCCAGGGTGAATTTTTCGCTGCTGGCGCAGATCAGCTTTAAGGTCGGATGATCCTGTAATATCTGGTTGCCGATTGCATGCATAAGATGGGTCTTCCCAAGGCCGACACCACCATAAATCACAAGTGGATTAAAATTAGGTTGACCGGGATTTTCCGCCACTGATTTAGCCGCCGCGCGAGCAAATTGATTATTAGAGCCCTCAATAAACGATGGGAAATTATACCGTGCATTCAATTGTGGTGGTTCCGGCGGTTGTTTAGGTCGAAACGCTGCGACCGTCCTGGCGTCGCCTACCCCGATTTTCCCATTGTCGGGCGATATTGTATATTTGATCTTCAGTTCCGGCAGGAGGCTTTTACCCATAGCCTGGTCAATTAGAGATTTATAGTGGCTGTCTATCCATTCAAAAAAAAATTGATTCGGGACTTCAAGAATTAGCTCATCGTCGGTCAGAGCAATTGGAACAATTGGTGCAAACCAGGTGCTGAAAGCATGTCCTGGCAGGGTCTGCCGCAGGAATTGCTTTATGTCATTCCAAATGTTTTCGTGAGTTATGGTCTGGTTGTCCACAGTTTTTCCACAAATCTCCCGCATTAAATTTAATCCGCCTGCTACATTCAGAACAAAAGACATTTTCAGATTTCACAGAGTCTTTTTTCTGCTTATGCCGCTTAGGGCTTCACATTGTTAATTTATTGTTATTATTTCCAGGTGTTATTATTTTCGTTGGTTTAAAACGGAGTATAAATGAAACGAACATTTCAACCTAGCAATAGGAAGCGTAAAAACCGCCACGGCTTCCGGGCCCGGATGGCCACCGTCGGAGGAAGAAACATCTTGCGGCGAAGACGCGCCAAAGGACGTAAGGTTTTATCAGCATAGTTAATAAAATTTTTGTACCGGTCTTCTCGTTCTCGGATAAAGCGCTGCGGTTCCTCGCCGCAGTGTTTATCCGTATTTACCGATATTTTTTATCACCCGTAATTGGTAGTAGCTGCCGGTTTTATCCTTCCTGCAGTGCATATGCCCTTGAGGCATATCAAAAAAAATCTTTTCTCCGCGCTACCGGGCTTACTATCAAACGACTATCAAGGTGCCACCCTTATCAGCCGGGGGGCCACGACCCACTGTAACCAATGGATAAAAATACTGTTGTCGCATTTTTTCTAATTGCCGTAGTTATTTTCGCTTGGCCGTTTTATATGGACTTGGTAGCGCCGGAAAAGCCTAGCACAACAACCGCAGAATACGCCCCTCCGCCCGTTTCGCCGACCAGAGAAAAAGTTGAAGCGTCGGTTGTCACACCTCCGTCGCCTATATTAACAACTGCGATTAGTCTTGCTGAAGAAAAAGAATATTTGACCTCAATCGAAAACGATTTATTTCAAGCACTGGTTTCCAATAAAAATGGTGGATCACTGCTTTCTTTTCGTTTAAAACAGTACCAAACATATGATTCTACTCTGGTTGAGTTAATCGACCAAAACAATATAGACAATTTAATGCTATCATATGTCTCTTCCGTTGACGGACAAAAAATAGATCTGAATAATTACTGGCACATTGATAATTATCAACCGTCGATTAAAATCGGTGAAAATAATTCTATTAGCCTGCGATTTTTCACCTCAGTCAATTCTCAGCAAGTTGAAAAAACAATCACTTTTAATCATAACACTTATCAACTAATTATTCACACAAACCTCGGTGCGCTTACTAATTTCATTTCACAGGGAACCTACAACCTGTTTTGGCCCGGCGGCCTGCCAGGCACCGAAAAAAACAAGCGGGATGACCTAACCTATTTCAAGGGTTATGTTTACCAGGCCGGGGAATTGCACTCCCCCAAACCCAAGGCTGAACTCAAAATGGAACATCTTATCGGGCAAACCGACTGGGTGGCAGTTCGGACTAAATATTTTGTCGCGTCATTAATCCCAGAATTTGGTGCTCCTTCTTCCGCTATCGGCGGCGTGGTTCTTAATGGCGGCAAAGATAAAACAAACTTGTATTCTGTTTCTGTCGCACAGGACGTCAACAAACCCTCCAACGTCTCCCTTTATTTGGGTCCCTTGGAATATCAGCGTATTAAGGGATTGGAAGTTCGGCTTGAAAGAATAATGAATTTCGGCTGGTCGTTTATCCGACCGATCGCCAAAGGCGTTCTGTACCTGTTGACAAAAATGCATAACAGCATCCCAAATTATGGGGTGGTATTAATAATCTTTGCGATTCTTGTGAAGATACTGGTTTTCCCTCTAACCAAAAAAAGTCATCAGTCCACCAAGGAAATGCAGGCAATTCAACCTCTGGTGAACGAACTAAAGGAAAAATATAAAAACAATCCACAAAAACTAAACCAGGAAACAATGAGTCTGTACAAAGAGCATGGCGTAAACCCTCTGGGTGGATGCCTGCCTTTATTGTTACAGATGCCACTATTGTTTGCTCTTTTTCAGGTTTTCCGATCCACAATTGAGTTACGCGGTGCGCATTTTGTCTGGTGGATAAAAGACTTGTCCAGCCCCGATACAATTTTTTACCTGCCCTTCAATTTGCCTATTTACGGTGACCAGGTGAGCGTGCTCCCGATAGTCATGGGAATTTCAATGTTCATCCAACAGAAGATGATGCCCGCCCAGGCTTCCGGCCAACAGAAATACATGTCATATTTCATGACCGGTTTCTTTATGCTACTTTTTAATAACTTCCCCTCCGGTTTGAATCTTTACTACACCCTTTTCAATGTGCTGACAATTCTTCAACAAAAATATCTCACCCCTCAGCAACACCAAGCCGTTGTCGTACCCAACCCCCCAAAACAAAAGCATAAAAAGGGGCTCAAATAGAATTGGATTAAAACAGTGGTAGCTACCGATACCATTGTTGCCTCGGCGACACCGTTCGGAATCAGCGGAATCGCGGTGGTTCGCCTGAGCGGTTCCGGCGCGCTTGACATTGCCACACAGCTTTCTACCGCCGCCGGCACCAGGTCCCTAACGTTCAAGCCGCGACTGGCCACCCACGTTTTTTTATATGTTGACGGCCAGCCCTTCGATGAAGTTATCGCTACTTATTTTAAAGCCCCTTTTTCGTATACCGGCGATGATATGGTGGAAGTCTCCTGTCATGGTAATCCGGTTATCGTTGAAAGCGTTATCGCCGAGTCGTGTCGCCTCGGAGCTCGTGTTGCCGAGCCGGGAGAGTTCACCAGACGGGCCTTTTTAAATGGCAAACTGGATCTTGTTCAGGCAGAATCTGTTGCCGGGATAATCGGAGCGCAATCAGCTGAAAGCAGTCGCCTGAACCTGCGGTTACTACAGGGACAGCTCTCGGAGCGTCTATTTGATTTGCGTGATCGTATTATTGCTCTGCTGGCAGAAGTGGAATTCGAGCTTGATGTTTCCGAAGACGAGATGAATCCAGGTTTAAAAACAAAAACGCAAAATATCCTGTCCGGCCTTTTAACTGATATCCATCGGCTTTTGGCAACTTATGCACAAGGTCGAATCTTGTCAAAAGGGGTTGATGTCGTAATAATTGGTGCTCCCAACGTTGGGAAGTCCACTCTGTTAAATGCCCTTTCAGCCCGCGAGCGGGCTATCGTAAGCGCAATCCCTGGCACAACCCGTGATACGATCGACGTACCGTTGTTGATCGAGGGGGTGCCGATCAACCTGATCGACACAGCCGGGTTGAGAACCAACGCCGAAGAGATTGAACGAGAAGGAATTCGCCGGACACACCAACGGATAAATACCGCAGATCTGCTGTTGTTGGTCTGTGAACCGCCGTACGTCAATCAGCTACCAGCATTTAATAATCCCGGAAATGTTCAGGTTATTGTGGTGAACAACAAAATCGATAAGCTGCCAGATAAGTCGCCAAATTATAACATTGCTCGTGACGCTGTCTATATATCGGCCAAGGAAGGCGCGGGCCTCGATGTTTTAAGGTCACGGATAAAAGCAGCCCTAAATATATCCAGTGGGCCTGCATCAGAAGTAATGTTAACCACCGCCCGGCAGCATCAAGCCCTCGATAAATGTCGAACAACGTTGGATTCTGCTGCCCTTTTAATGACGTCCGCGAAGACTGAATTTGAACTCGTGGCGCTCGAGCTTCGCGAATCCATAGACGCCATCGATAAACTATTGGGTAAAACGACCGCTGATGAAATTTTAAATCGGATTTTTGGCGCGTTTTGCGTCGGGAAATGAACCCGCTGTTTCACGTGGAACGTCATGCGCCGGTATGATGTTGTTGTAGTCGGCGGCGGGCACGCCGGCATCGAGGCGGCATTAGCTGTTGCTCGTCTAAATTCAACCGTAGTGCTGGTAACGCAAGATGCTCGCGCCATCGGTCGCGCTTCCTGCAATCCTGCAATTGGTGGTTTGGCTAAAGGACAGATGGTTCGCGAAATTGACGTCCTTGGTGGTATCATGGGTCTGGCCGCCGACCAAGCCGGAATTCAGTTTAAGATCCTTAACCGGTCAAAAGGCCGTTCTGTCTGGTCACCGCGCGCTCAAATCGATAAACGCAGCTATGAAAAGTTGGTGCGCAGGGCGCTGAAAGATCATCCGGGGATAACCATCGCGGAGGGCGAAGTGGTTAGTCTGCTGGTTGCCTCCGGCAAACTATCCGGGGTCGTTCTTGATAGCGGAGAGACCATCGCGGCCGGTGCTGTGGTTTTGACTTGCGGCACCTTCCTGAACGGATTAATTCACATCGGCAATCGTAAAGTTCGGGCAGGCCGCATGGGCGAAGCAATGGTCCGTGGCATAACCAAAGAATTGATCGCCCTTGGTTTTAATGCCGGACGACTTAAAACCGGAACGCCGCCTCGGCTAATCGGTGCTACAATTAACTGGTCCCGGACGGACCCGGTTTACGGCGATCTAAAACCAACGCCGTTTTCATACCGCACACAAGTATTTGCCCCGCCCAACTTGCCCTGCCACACCGTTCGTACCAACCCCGCGAGTCACTCGCTGATCAAAGATAATATATCTGTGGCGCCACTGTTCTCTGGTGATATCGGAGGCGTTGGCCCCCGTTATTGTCCATCTATTGAAGATAAAATATTTCGCTTTGCCCATCACAGTTCCCACACCCTTTTTTTGGAGCCGGAGTGGGTTGGGTCGGAACAAATCTACGCCAACGGGTTCTCAACCAGTCTGCCGGAAGATGTACAATTGGCGGCCTTGCGGCTGGTGCCGGGACTGGAACGAGTCGAGTTTTTCCGTCCCGGGTATGCCATCGAGTATGATTTTTTTCCGCCTTCACAACTCAAAGCGTCGCTCGAGTCCAAGTTGATACCCGGGTTATTTATGGCCGGTCAAATCAATGGAACTTCCGGCTATGAAGAAGCGGCCGCCCAGGGATTAGTTGCCGGCGCCAATACCGTTAAGTACCTGCGCGACGAGGAGCCCCTGGTTCTGGGCCGTGAAGAAGCCTATATCGGTGTGCTGATCGACGATCTGATTACAAAAGACACTCTGGAGCCATATAGGATGTTCACCTCGCGGGCCGAGTACCGATTGCTATTACGTTACTCCAATGCCGATCGCCGGCTGACAGAAAAGGCTTTTTCGAGCGGATTGATTCAAAGCGACTTATACTCCCGGTTGCTGCGCAAACTTGATTTCACCGATCAATACCGGTCGGCGCTGGAAAAACCAGTCACTCCCGCAGAAATGAACCCGACCTTGAACATTCTGGATGATCCACCCCTGCACGAGAGCACGAAGGCGTTGGATTTGCTAAAGCGGCCCGCCCTTTCAATCAATCACTTGCCGGCGCGGCTCTTTTCCGGGATCATTGTCAATGGCTTTCCCGCCGGCATTCTGGAAGAGCTCCGGATAGAGGCTGAAACAGAAATCAAATATTCCGGCTATATTGTTCGGCAGCGCCGACAGGTTGAAAAAATGACTCAGCAGGAAACCTGTCGAATTCCTGAATACCTTGACTATCGGACGATCAACGCCCTCTCCAACGAAGGGCGCGAAAAATTAATAAAAATAAAGCCGGAAACACTCGGACAGGCCATGCGCATATCCGGCGTTTCGCCGGCCGATGTTGCCGTGTTGTCCGTGTTTATGACAAAAAGAGCTTGATGGTTTCACGTGAAACAGTAGAAAATCTTGGTGGGTTACTTGCGACGCTACGCTCGCTTGACTACGTCGACAGGATAGACTCCGCTCTGACCGGAAATGGTGCCGCCTTTGGTGTCGCGGGCCTGAATCAATCCTGTCTGTCTGCGATTGTTCTGGCTTTGTGGCAGGCGCGGCAGAAAACACTAATCTGCGTCTGTGGGACATTGTCGCTTGCTGAAGAATTATACCATATCGCCTTCAACTTAATTCCTCGGGATGTCTTTTATTTCCCTGAGCCCGTCGACAGCACGCCGCAGGTTCCTGGATTTGTACATGATTGGGAGCGCTATCACTCCGATCTTGCGGAGAACCTGTCACCAGATTTTACCGGATTGGTTTTTACTACAGCAACGGCTATGGAGACACCCTTGTTTAAAGATCGGCCGGAAACCGGTTTTCACGTTGCCCGGGGAGAACGGCTGAACGGTGCAAGCCTGCTGGCAGCGCTGGAAAGCTGGGGCTATGAACGCGTCGATCATGTTTACACACCGAAAAGTGTTGCTGTCCGCGGTGGTATCATCGATGTTTTTATGCTGGCGTCGGCGCTGCCTTTTCGAATCGAGCTTTTTGGCGATGAGGTGGAAAGTGTTCGCTCTTTTAACCCGATCTCACAGCGGACCGTCGAGCAATTAACTGTTGTGGAAATATCGCCGCCGGCGACGGCCCCGGCCGGGGCAACAAAAAATTTACTGGCCGTTCTACCCGAGAACATACAAATTTTATCTGTCGAACAAACGGTGGCTGGATTTTCTTTATCGACCTCACCGGGAATCGACTGTCAATTTGTGAATTGCGTATCTACGTCTTTTGTACGCCAATCCTGGGAAGCAAAACTGGAAATCCTTACTCGCGCGGCAGGGGACCTTGGATTAAACAATTTCTTTGTTTTTATTGATTCCGCCGAACGGATTGCCGCGTTAAATAATAAACTTCCCTTCGTGCCGCGTTACATACCGGCACCGTTGCAACAGGGTTTTCTCTTGTCTACCGCCGGCCTGGCCTGTTTCACTCATGCAGAACTGTTTCAAGTATCATCGCGACTGCGAAGGCGCTGGTCGGTTGCACCCGAGAAGTCCATCCACAAACCAATCGGTTCTCTGGAATCGATTGATTGGGGCGACTTGTTGGTTCACCAGGATTTCGGCGTCGGGATCTATCGTGGGCTAGACCGGGTTCAAAATAAAACGACGGTGCAGGAGTGTATCAAGATTGAATATGCCGATGGCGGACATGTTTATGTACCTGTGGATAAGTTTTCCCGCGTACACAAATATATTTCTTCCGGCGAGGCAGATCCGAAATTATCGACTTTAGGGTCGGCACAGTGGGAGCGGCAAAAACTGAAGACCCGAAAATCAGCTGCGTCCGTCATTAATGAACTAGTTGATCTGTATGCTCAGCGCAATCACCCCCGGGGATTCAGCTATAGTCCTGACCGGGAGTTGGTTACCGGCCTGGAAGAATCCTTCGCGTATGAAGAAACTCCCGATCAGACGACTGCTATTGAAAGTGTGTTCAATGATCTCAGCAAGCCGACGCCCATGGACCGTTTGGTCTGCGGAGACGTTGGCTTCGGAAAAACCGAGGTTGCCCTGCGTGCCGTCATGAACGTAATCAGTGGTGGTTATAAAGTGGCTTTTTTGGCGCCGACAACCATATTGGCCGACCAACATTATCTGACGGCAAAAAACCGTCTGGAGCCCTTGGGCGTCCGGGTGGAACTGTTGTCGCGTTTCCGTAGTTCCAAAGAACAAAAAACGACTCTGGCGGCCCTGGCCAGCGGGACCGCCGACCTTGTCGTCGGGACGCACCGCCTTTTATCGGCTGATGTCGTTATTCCGCGCCTGGGATTGTTGATTGTCGACGAAGAGCATCGTTTCGGCGTTAAACACAAGGAGCGCATCAAGCAAATTAAAAAGAATGTTGATGTTTTAACGCTGACGGCCACGCCGATTCCACGCACCCTGCAACAATCGCTGGTTGGTATCTACAGCATCAGCAAAATTGAAACTCCACCCAAAGAGCGGTTGCCGGTTCGCACGGTAATTCAATATTTCGACTGGAATACGATCAACGACTCGCTGCGCCGCGAACTGAACCGGAACGGCCAGGCCTTCTTCCTGCATAATAACATAGATACGCTGGCGTTTTACCGAGACCGGATTCAGGAATCTTTTCCCGCGCATTCCGTGGCAATCGCCAACGGACAAATGCCTAGTAGACTTCTGGAAAACACAATGCTTGATTTTGCCGCTGGAAATATCGATGTTTTAGTCTGTACAACGATTATTGAATCTGGTCTGGATATCCCCAATGTTAACACAATTATCATCAATGAAGCCCACCGTTTCGGCTTGGCCCAGATATATCAGATTCGCGGCCGTGTCGGCCGTAGCAACCGACAAGCGTTTTGCCACCTCGTTTTACCGCGCAATCATAAATTGACCAAAACAGCTTTCCAGCGCCTGAAGGCAATTGAATATTTTTCGAATCTCGGCTCCGGTTACGATATTGCTTTGAAAGATCTTGAAATTCGCGGGGCGGGCAACCTGTTCGGTTTCGAGCAAAGCGGTCAAATTGCCGCTGTTGGTTTCGAAATGTACTGTAAAATCCTCAAGGATGCGGTCGACGAGGTATTGAATCAACCGCAGGAAAAGGAAAAAGAAGCAGCCCGGATATTGTTTCAGGGTGACGCACTCATTCCGGCCGACTATATGGCTGTTATTCAGGATCGCTTGTTTTTCTATCAGAAACTGGCGGATGCAAAAGAGTTAAGCAGTATCGATAATACCGTTACGGAACTGCAGGACCGCTTTGGCCGGTTTCCGGAGGCGCTTTCCAATTTAATTGCGGTCGCGACAATTCGGGTTGAATCAATTGGCAGCGGCCTGTCCGAGATTCAGATCGGTCCTGACTTCGTCAAGGGAACCGTAACCGAGAAAACACGTTTCAACGATTCGGTGGAGATGATGGCTGTTTTGGAGAGCCAGTTAAAAGTTCTGTCGCGCCCATATCGCTTTGCAATGGACCGAAACAAAAATTTAATCTTTGAAATTGCCACTTCTTCGGTGCAGAATTCATTTGAAACTGGAAAAACAATTGTAAAATTGTTTTCACAAAGTCACGGGAAGTAATTTAGTATTATGAAAAGAACCGTTAATTATCGGCTTGGAATTTTTCTGTTTGCAGTCTTTTGGGTTTTGTCATGCACACGGTCAGATTTCTCTTCTCCTGTCATCGCCCGTGTCGGCAAGGCCGTGCTCACCCAGGACCATCTGAATCAAATGCTGACTGAACGTTCTCTGTCACCGGAAGAAGCTGCGCATCTGGTATCCCAGTGGGTCAACGATGAACTGCTATACCAGGCGGCGCTGAACAATGGGCTGCAGCACGATATGTCGATCGAGCGCGCGCTGGACCAGTATCGTCGGGAGTTGCTGGGCCGGACCTACCTTTCGCTGGCGCGTTCTTCCGGGATAACTGTTTCACAAGAAGAAATTAACGCCGCCTATGAAGAGAATATCGAAGAGTTCTACCGTCCGGTGGATGAAGCCCGGATCAACCATTTCATTGTTGCTGACAACGACGAAGCTCAACGTATTCGCCGCATTTTGACTGGCAGCCGTTCTGGCGCCGACCGCAGAGAAATTTTCAACACTTACCAGGTTGAATCGATGACCATCCGGCGCGGCGCGCTGGTCCAGGAGTTGGATGACGCCATTTTCGGGCGTAATCCGCGCACCAACATAATCGGACCGGTTGCCACCGATCGCGGCTATCATGTCATTGAAGTCCTGGAGCGCAATAAAGAAGGCACATACCGGGACCGGGACGATGTTTATGATGAGCTGCGACATCGCCTGTACCAGAACTATGCATCTCTAAACTCAATTAAAATTCTCGATAGCCTGCGCTCGGTAGCGGATATCGAAATCAATCTGGGGAATATAAATCCATGACCTTTTCAAAATATCTGGCACCCATTCTTCTGTTTCCTTTTTTTGTTTTTTCCCAGCAGGGTGATTTTACAATTGATGGCCTGGCTGCGATCGTCGATGAACATATAATCCTTAAGAGCGATGTCGCACAGCTGGTTCAGATGACCGCCCTGCAACAACGGATCAATCCCCAATTGGAGCCGGAACGGCTGGTTCGACTGCAGGACGAGGTTCTGCAATCCATGATCGATCAGAAAATAATCCTGGAGATGGCCAAACTGGATTCAATCGAAGTCAAGGACAAAGAAGTTGAACAGGCGTTGAGCCAGCAAATCGACAATATCGTCGCCCAGGCCGGAAGTGAAGAGGCGGCTGAAGCACGGCTGGGACAGTCATTAAAGTCCTTGCGCCGTGAATATCGGCAAGAAATGCAGGAGCGCCTGATTTCCGAGCGTTACCAACAACAGCTTTTATCTTCACTCAGTATCAGCCGCCAGGAAGTGATGGATTTTTTTAAGACTTATAAAGACAGTATTCCCTTCATCCCGACCCAGATTCATTTATGGCACCAGTTGACGCTGGTCGAACCGGGTGAGGCGAGTCTCTCAGAAGCTCTGGCTTTAATTACTGGTCTGCGGGAGCGCCTAATTAATGGTGAACCGTTCGAAGATTTGGCCAAAGCCTATTCGCAGGATCCCGGCTCGGCGGCTACCGGGGGTAATCTGGGATTAGTCCGGCGTGGTTCGCTGGTACCCGAATTTGAAACAGTGGCCTTCACCCAGGAAGATGGCGAACTCAGTCTGCCGGTAAAAACCCAGTTTGGCTACCACCTGATCCAGACTATCGAGAAACAGGGTGAAAAGGCGAAATTACGTCATATTCTGATCGCTCCCAAGGTGACCGAAGCGGATGAGTCCCGAGCCTATAATTTCGCCGCTGCCGTGCGTGACTCCATTCACAATATCGATGATTTTGCCCGGTTGGCCAAACACTATTCCAAAGACGATCAATCACGGGGATCGGGCGGAGATTTAGGGTGGGTCAACCCCCAGGAATTTCCGATTCCCGAAGTAGCCCAAATTATTAATTACCTCGAAATGAATGAATGCAGTCCTCCGGTGAAAACCAATTTCGGCTACCATTTATTCTGGATCGAAGAAACTAAAGTCGGCGGTCGACCAAACCTGGCTACCCACTGGTCCGAAATAGAGGCCATGGCCCTGAATTATAAAAAGATGAATTGGTATTCCGCCTGGATCGCCAAGGCCCGGCAGAATTTCTTCGTTCAAATCGCCGAGTAAGCCGGTTATCCACAAAGTTAACAGTACCAGATCAACAAACCTTTTTTGCCGGGATAGATCAACTTTTGTTTGGCGTCAATCTGGATAATTCCCGACTTTTCCCACAGGGTTTTCCGGGCTTTTCCACATCAAGTTATCCCTTAACTATTGCTGACCAAAGCACAACTAGTTTGACTGTGCTGCAAGTGCTTCTGTTCTCCATAATCAACATCATCCACAGACAATAATAATAGTCTACTTTGCTTCCTTTTCTAATTTGTTTTTATAATAATTCATAGAGGACAAATTTTAAAAAACGGCTTGTTAATACAACCTGATTTCGGTAACATCGGAAGCATTAGAATCATAAAAAATCATTAGCAACAAAATAATCTGTTTTGGGAATTGTATGAAGCTTTCCACATCAAAAACTGAATTGCAGACGGTATTACAAAAACTATCAAAGGCAACGCCATCTCGTTCAACGCTGCCGATTTTGAACAGTGTCTTGTTCACAGCCACCAACGAAGGCGTACTGTTGCGGGCCACCGATCTTGAAATCACAATTATTGTTCCGCTGGAAGCCAGTTTGGAAGAAACTGGGTCGGCGGCGATTCCGTTGCAGACATTACTCGAAATCACCAACGAGATGCCGGAAACACGGATAACAATTTCAGTCAATGCTCAGAACAAAGTTCAACTGATAACCGATCTTGGTGTCTATGATCTGATGGGGAAGCCGGCGGAGGAATTTCCCGCCACGCCGGACCTGGATAACCATAAAGCACTTACACTGAAAGCCGAGATTGTACGCAAAATTATTGAGAACACCAGTTTTGCCGTCAGTAAAGATGAACTGAAACCGGCGTTGACCGGCGTTCTGTTTCAGTTTGGGGATGACCGTTTGACAGCCGTTGCTACTGACGGCCACCGTCTGGTACGTTATATCCGCAACGATTATCAGCCGGACACTTTTTTTGGTGATATTATTGTTCCCCGGAAATTTTTAGGGCTGTTGGGTGTGTTTCTTTCGGAGGTTGATGAAATTAACGCCCGGATTGGTGAAAAACATCTGACCGCCACCCTGGGACGGGATACGATCATCACGCGCCTGATTGATGAAAGATTCCCAGACTACGAAAGCGTAATTCCGCGGGACAATGAAAAAAGACTGGAAGTCGAGCGCGATTCAATTCTGGGCGCGGTCCGGCGGGTATCCATATTTTCTAATAAATCTACTCACCAGGTGGCTCTCCGTATCGTGGGCGGGCAGGGTACGATCACAACAGAAGACCCGGAAAAGGCATCCAAGGCGCAAGAAAAACTCACCGCCTCCTACACCGGTGACGACTTGACGATCGGCTATAACGCCAACTACCTCAAGGATATATTAGCGCACATAAAATCGGATAAAATCATCATTGATTTGAAAACACCGATCAGCGCCGGATTATTTTTCCCCTACGAGCAGGAAGAATTCAGCAACCTGACCATGCTTTTGATGCCGATCCGGTTGAATGACTGACCCCCCCGCCCGTTCTGCTGATTTCCGGACGGCAGGCGATTAACCGGATTTTTCCTTATTCACCGGCATTATGTCCATCAAAGAAATAAACCTCTGCGCTTTTCGCAATCATGATAACCTGAAGTTGGAATTCGGTGCTGGAGTTAATGTTATCTGGGGGCGCAATGGTTCGGGGAAAACGGCGGTTTTGGAATCAATTTATCTACTGGCTTACGGCCGAAGTTTCCGGACCAAAAAACTGCTGGAAGCGTTGCAGATTGATCGAGATTCAATGAATATTGCGGGGCTTTTTGAGCATAATGGCGTCCAACAGGAAATAAAGTTGAACCAGCTCAGCGATAATCGTCGCAGGTTTTTCCTGAACGGAAAAGCCTTGAACGGTACCAGGGATTTAATCGGCCTGAATCCTGTGATTGTACTAAGCCCCGAGGAACAGATTATCACCAAGGGCGGTCCGGCCGACCGGCGCTCCTATTTCGACCGGGTATTTTCAGTGGCATCGCGTGAATATGTGAATGTCTTGGCTGATTATACCAGGATCCTTAAACAGCGTAATGCCGCACTGATTCTTGCGGCCCGGGGCACCATTTCCGAACCGTCGGTAACGGCCTGGAACGGTAAACTGATCCAGGAGGGTACTAAAATTTGGCAACTGCGGTCAGCCATGACGGCGGAATTTGCCAACGATCTAAAACAGGCGGCCGTGGATTTTACCGTTGACGATCCTCAAATTGATTTATTGTACTCTTTAGCGGACGGTACAAACGAGGGTAAATTCGAACAGTTATTACGGGATAGTTATTCCGTCGATCTGCAGCGCGGTCACACCAGCATCGGCCCGCACCGCGATTTATTTGATTTCAGCTTTCGCGAACAAGATTTAAGAAAATTTGGTTCACAAGGTGAACATAAACTGACGTTGGTAGTAATTAAAATGGCCGAGGGTTTATATATCCGGAGGCATACCAGCCGGGTTCCGACGATTCTGCTGGACGATTTATTTGCCAAACTGGATTTTCGGCGTAGCGACCAGGTTTTGCGGGCGCTGGGTACCGACGCACAGACTATCATAACCGCTACCGATCTGGTGGACTTGGAACGGCGCGGTATCGCTCTCAGTGGAACAGATGACCACAGTTTTCACCTGGAGCGGGATTAATTATGGAGAATCTTAAAACAGTTCTGGCTTCTTTTTTGGAAAAAGCCGGTTTGACGACCGGCATAAATCAGCAACAGGCTTTATTGCAGTGGTCGCGCATAGTTGGAACGACAATCGCCCGGAACACGAATCCTGAGAAAATCGAACATGGAATACTGACGGTCCGGGTTGCATCACCGACATGGCGCCAGGAATTATTATTCTCAAAAACCCAAATAATTGACAAAATCAATGAATCCCTCGGGAAGCAAACGATAAAGGATATTCGTTTTATATGACACAACAGAATTCTAGTGAAAATAAATACGGTGCTGAGAAAATTACCGTTCTAAAAGGACTGGAGGCCGTTCGTCGCCGTCCCGCCATGTATATCGGCGACATCGGCAAGCGCGGTCTTCATCATCTGATCTATGAAGTCGTGGATAACAGTGTGGACGAAGCCATGGGTGGATTTTGTGACCAGATCAAAGTGGTTTTGGAAAAAGAGAACCTGATCAGAGTCGAAGATAATGGCCGCGGCATTCCGGTCGATATTCACAAAGGCGAGAAGAAACCGGCACTCGAGGTAGTGATGACCGTACTGCATGCCGGCGGAAAATTCGACAAAGGTTCGTATAAGGTTTCCGGCGGTCTGCACGGCGTTGGTGTATCGGTGGTGAATGCTCTTTCCGACCATTTGATCGCCGAAGTTCATCGCGATGGAAAGATTTACCGTCAGGAATATGTCCGTGGCCGCACGGTAGCCAAAATGGATGTGGTCGGTAAAACCAAGCGCACCGGCACGACCATTATATTCCGGCCGGACAGCGAGATTTTCAAGACAATTGACTTCGATTATAATTTTATTTCCGAGCGGTTACGGGAACTGGCTTATCTCAACAGCAACCTGGAAATAATTCTTGAGGATCGGCGGACCGATGAAATTGTCACCGACACATTCAAATATAAGGGCGGACTTACCGATTTCATTCGATATCTCGATGGCAGTTCTCACCCGCTTCATAATAAGGTTATCACCGTATCGCGCGAAGATGGCGATGTTCCGATCGAAGTGGCCTTGCGCTATAACGACAGCTATACCGAAAACATCCTCAGTTTTGTAAATAATATCAACACAATCGAAGGTGGCACCCACATGTCGGGTTTTCGCTCGGCCCTCACCCGGGGATTGAACACTTATGCCGCCCGGAACAATCTTTTAAAAGGGAAAAAAGGCGATGGTGTAACGGCTCTGGGCGGAGAAGATTTCAGGGAAGGTCTGACGGCGGTGATTTCAATCAAAGTGCAGGAACCGCAATTCGAAGGCCAGACCAAAACCAAACTGGGTAATAGCGACGTCAAAGGAATTGTCGACTCGGCTCTGTTCGAGGGTCTGGTTGATTTCTTGGAACAGAACCCCAATGTCGGCCGCAAGATTATTGAAAAAGCCGTATTGGCAGCCCGCAGTCGACAAGCAGCGCGTAAAGCGCGGGAACTGATCCGCCGCAAAAGTGCACTCGAGAGCGGCTCCCTGCCCGGGAAACTGGCCGACTGCTCCAGCCGCGATCCGGCCATCTGCGAACTTTATTTGGTAGAGGGTGATTCGGCCGGCGGTTCGGCCAAGCAGGGTCGCGATCGGCGCTTTCAGGCCATCCTGCCTTTGCGCGGTAAAGTAATTAATGCTGAAAAAGCCCGAATCGACAAGCTGCTTTCCAACAACGAAATCCAGATGATAATCACAGCACTGGGGGCTGGTTTTGGCGGCGATCCTGACGGCGATCAGGAACGTACCGGAGTCGATTTCGATGCCAGTAAGCTGCGCTATCACAAGCTGATAATAATGACTGACGCCGATGTGGATGGCAGCCACATCCGCACCCTGCTGCTGACCTTTTTCTACCGCCGGATGCAGGACTTGATCACAGGTGGTTTTGTATACATGGCCCAGCCACCGCTCTATCGTCTGCGCCGTGGCAAGAAGGAATTATATGCCTACGATGATAATGAGCGCGACATTCTGATGGATCGCCTGAACAAGGAAAACAAAACCCAGAAA
>JBDRBK010000090.1:0-20146 GCA_043822705.1 Fidelibacterota bacterium | reverse complement strand
GCGATGCAAACGGCGCTTACCTGACTGAAGAATTAAGGAAAATCGCGGGTATCAAAGTGCCACGCCCAGACTATGTAACCCGGCATGGATATCACCTGTTTGTGTACACTTATGAATCCGCCGGTTTCAAATCACTTCCACTGGCAAAATTCCTTGAAGCCATGAGAGCCGAAGGCATCTCCTGCGGCAGTGGATATTCGCCGCTTTATAGGGATGGCGTTTTTCAAAATCCCATTGCCAGGCTGCCATTGACGCGAGCGTTGGATTATTACTCTAAACTTCATCTCCCTGTCGTTGAAGAATTGAGTACAACAACAGTTTGGATGTATCAGAGTATGATGCTCGGTTCTCGACAGGATATGGAAGATATTATATCTGCTCAAGTAAAGAAATATCAGAAAACCAAAAGATCAGAGTGGTTTAAAAATGAAACAAATCTGCAACCGGCGGCGCCTGTTTGAATTGAGCATTTTTACCTTGCTGTTGGGCAGCTGGACCTGTGCTCCGGTTCCCCAAACCGGGCCGGGTACCGATGCGGACAGCGTACCGACACTCAATCCGCCACAGGCTGAAATCCGGCCCTATGCGATGACCCTGTTCGGTGATACCCGGATCGATAATTATTACTGGATGAAGGAGCGCGGCAGCGCCGCCGTACTGGATTATCTGAATGCGGAAAACGCCTACACCGACGCTAGGATGCAGCCGACCGCAGCACTGCAGGAAGAACTGTATCTGGAAATGCGCGGCCGCATTCAGGAAACCGATCTGACAGTGCCGGTTAAAATCGGCAATTACTATTACTATGAACGGACCGAAGCCGGACAACAGTATTCGCTGTACTGTCGCCGGGTGGGTGGCCCTGACGGACCCGAAGAAATTCTGCTGGATGAAAACGCGCTGGCGGAAGGGCTCGATTACCTGAAGATCGGCGACTTCCGGGTCAGTCCCGACCATCGTTATCTGGCTTACTCGATCGATAATTCCGGCGGTGAACAATTCACTGTTTTCATCAAGGACCTGGAAAACGGCACGCTGTTCCCCGAGCAGATACCCGGCGCCTATTATTCCCTGGAATGGGCCAACGATAACCGGACAATTTTTTATACCACGCTGGACGAAGCGATGCGGTCCTACCGCGTTTTCCGGCATTTGGTCGGGACCAATCCCACCGAAGACAGCCTGGTCTACCAGGAGGATGACGAAGCCTATTTTGTCCAGATCGGCAAATCCAAGAACCAGGCCTATCTGTTCCTGGAACTGGAAAGCCAGGTCACGACCGAAGTCCGCTATCTGGCGGCCGGCGATCCCACCGGTCAATTTCAAGTCCTACAGCCGCGGCAGTTCCGGGTCGAATATTCGGTCGAGCAGCACGGCGACCGGTTTTTCATCCTGACTAACGAAGCTGCCCTAAATTTTAAGCTGCTGACGACGCCGGTGGCCGATCCCGCTCGGGAAAACTGGGAGGAATTGATCGCCCACCGGGCCGGCTGCACACTGGAAGAGATCACCGTGTTCCGGAATCACCTGGTGGTGATCGAACGTGAACTGGGCCTGCGCCGGGTCCGGGTCATCAACCTGAGCGGCACCGATGACTATCAGATCGATTTTCCCGAGGCGACCTACAAGCTGAAACTCGAGGAAAACCCCGATTTTGACACCGACCTGCTGCGATTCACCTATTCGTCACTGGTTATCCCGGAGTCGGTTTACGACTACAATCTGGTCACCCGCGAGCGGGAGCTCAAAAAGCAGGATGAAGTGCTGGGCGGATACGACCCGGCCAATTATGTCACCGCCCGTATTTTCGCCACCGCACCGGACAGCACGCAGATTCCAATCTCGATCGTCTACAAAGCGGGCATGATCCGCGACGGCAGCAACCCGGTGTACCTGTATGGCTATGGTTCCTACGGTATTAATATAGACCCGGTTTTCCGGGCCTACCGTTACAGCCTGATCGACCGCGGCTACATCTATGCCATCGCCCATGTCCGCGGCAGCAGCTACCTGGGACGGGAGTGGTACGAGGACGGCAAGCTGCTGAACAAGCGTAATACATTTACCGATTTCATCGCCTGCGCCGAACATCTGATCGATGAAAAATATACCGTACCGGAGAAACTGGCGATTGCCGGCGGCAGTGCCGGCGGTCTGCTGATCGGCGTGGCGATCAACTTGCGGCCGGAGCTGTTCGGGGTGGCCGTCGCCGATGTGCCGTTCGTGGATGTCGTCACCACCATGTTGGATGAATCGATTCCGCTGACGGTGATCGAATTTGACGAGTGGGGCAATCCCAACCTGGAAGAATACTACCATTACATGAAATCCTATTCGCCCTACGATAATGTGGCCGCCAGGGCCTATCCCAATCTGCTGGTGACGGCCGGACTGAATGACCCGCGCGTGCAATACTGGGAGCCGGCCAAGTGGGTTGCCAAGCTGCGGGCCGTCGGTGGCGGTGACAAAACGCTGCTGTTCAAGACTAATATGGACGCCGGCCACCATGGTGCCTCGGGCCGGTTTGACTTCCTGCGCGAGATCGCCTTCGAATATGCTTTTGTCTTAGATCAAAGCGGGCGGTAGCAAATCAGGCAGACGACCATCACCGTTATGGTTCGAATTCCCCGGTCTGTCGTAAATCAACCGGCTGCAATAAATTTCCACCCGGAGTCATCAGGATGCCGTTAGTATCGATCAATCCCGCCACCGGCGCGCTGCTGGGCGAATACCGGGAAATGAGTCCGACGGAATGGATGCCACTGATAGCAAATGTGGCCGCCGCCGCTGACCGCTGGCAAACCACCGCTTTCAGGGAGCGGACCGCCCGTATGGTCCGATTGGCGGAATTGCTGCGGGCGGACCGGGAACGACTCGGACGACTGATTACAACAGAAATGGGCAAACCGCTGACCCAGGCCATCGCCGAAGTGGAAAAATGCGCCTGGGTCTGTGAGTACTATGCCGCCAAGGCCGAAGAATTCCTGGCCCCGGAAATAATTCCGACCGAAATGAGCCACAGCGCGGTGGTAGTCCGGCCGTTGGGGGTTGTGCTGGCGGTGATGCCCTGGAATTTTCCGTTCTGGCAGGTGTTCCGGTTTGCCGCGCCGGGACTGATGGCCGGCAACGGGGCGCTGCTGAAGCATGCTTCCAACGTCAGCGGCTGTGCCCTGGCGATCGAGGAACTGTTCCGCGACGCCAGCTTTCCGGAAAACCTGTTCAGGACATTACTGATCGGCTCGGGGCAGGTTGCGGCGGTGATCGATCATCCGCTGGTTCGGGCGGTAACGCTGACCGGCAGCACGCCCGCGGGACAGGCTGTGGCGACGCGGGCGGGTGCCGCACTGAAAAAAACCGTGCTGGAGTTAGGCGGCAGCGATCCCTATCTGATTCTGGCCGATGCCGATCTGGAGCAGGCGGCGACAGCCTGCGTTTTCGCCCGGCTGCTCAATGGCGGCCAGAGCTGTATTGCCGCCAAACGGTTTATCGTAGTCGCGCCGGTAGCGGCCGAATTTGAAAAATTGTTAGTGGCGAAAATGAGCGAGAAGACAATCGGCAATCCACTGACGGCCGTCGATCTGGGACCGCTGGCTCGGCCTGACCTGCGCAATGAACTACAGCGGCAGGTCGACGGCAGCATCGCCGCCGGCGCCCGTTTGTTGTTAGGCGGAAAAATACCAGCGGGACCGGGAGCATTTTATCCGCCGACTGTACTGACTGCCGTGAGCCCCGGGCAACCGGCCTTTGATGAGGAATTATTCGGTCCGGTGGCGGCCGTCTGTGTCGCCGAGGATGAAAATGCGGCGCTGGAACTGGCCAATCGTTCTGATTTCGGGCTGGGGGCGGCGGTTTTCACCAGGGACGTGGAACGCGGCCGGAAAATCGCCGAGGATTTGCTGACTGCCGGTTGCTGTTTCGTGAATGATTTCGTACGTTCCGATCCGCGTTTGCCTTTCGGCGGCATTAAAATGTCCGGCTACGGCCGCGAGCTGGGCCGCCAGGGTATCCGGGAATTTGTTAATATTAAAACAGTGTGCGTGAAATGAAACGTTATTCAGTAGTCCAATTATTGCTTGTTTGGTCGCTCTTACTGCCTTTGGCGGCGCAGTCGAACCGGATATTCTGGGACGGCGGCGACTGGAAGCGGGCCGACACACGGGCCGGGAACAATCCCGAACTGGCTTACCAGATCAAGGCCGCCTATCTGAATGGCGTGCTGGACGGCCGGCTGTTCTACTATTTGAAAGCCTGGGCTGCGCAGGCAGAGTTCGCCGACAGCCTGTTCGCCGAGACGGTCGATTATCTGTCGACCCGCGAGCTGGTCCGGGCAATCGATAATTTTTATGCCGATCCGTTGCAGGTCTATGTTCCCGTGCCCTCGGCGGTGATTATCGCAACGATGTACGCCGAGCAACTGCCGCTGACGATCATCGACGAATATATCCGCCAGAGTAAATTCTGGATCAACGATCTAATGCTGAAAATTAATGATCAGGAGTGGCAGGAAGTCCTGGACGCCAAGGTGACCAAAAGCCTGAACCGGAAAGAATAAACCGTACCGGTGTGCAGTGGCGGCGTACCGTTAATCGATTCGAATCAAGCCGCCGGCTGGGTGCCAGGTATAGATGCGGTAATCACCGGTGAATTGAATCTTGGCGATATGAAATTTATAACTGCGGGAAACCCGGGGATCATAGGGGAAATTCAGACTGCGGGTGATGCGCTCGTTGGGAGCAACATTCTTCTCATACGGTTTCAACAACACCAGGCGCTGATCGTCGACCCGGCGCAATTCACCATCAAGGATGGTAACGAAACCTTCCAGGGCGGCCACGGTCAGCATCGTATTATTATCGACCTGTACAATCACCTCGACGGTTTTTTCGTTAATGACCCGGACCCGGGTCTCGATTTCAAAATCCGGCACACCCGCTCCGGCAGTCAGGATTGCCAGCAGTCCAAGAAGTAGGATTTTCTTCATGAAAGAAATTCGTAATCTTGACGGTATAAAAAAAGCTAAAACCGTACGGTTAACAATATCGGCGGGAAACATTGACCGCCGCTGAAGGTACAATGACAGTATTATGACCGAACAGGAATTCATTCAATTATTGAACCGGATCGACGACTGGTTTTTTCCCCGGAAAATCGGATCGGCTGACGGTGACTGGATTGCCGTCGGCACTTACCGGAACGACGCCGATCGCTCCCGGATCGAACAATTGCTGAAAACGACGGATTTTGATTTCGAGTTGCAGGAAGATGGAGACGATGTCCGGTTGACCGCCCGGGATCGGAAAATTTTGCTGCGGCTGCCCATAATCCCGCGGATCAACCTGGTGCTGTTTCTGCTGACCGGGCTTACCACCCTGCTGGCCGGTGCCCTGATGGCCGGCGGTAACCCGTTGACCAATCCCGCCGATCTTTGGCAGGGCCTGCCGTTTTCCTTTACACTGCTGATGATCCTGGGCTTCCACGAGTTCGGCCATTATTATTTCGCCCGCAAACACCGGGTGGATGCCACCTTGCCGTATTTCATTCCGGCCCCGACGCTGATCGGCACATTCGGTGCTTTCATCAAGATCAAGTCGCCGATTTACCGCCGCGACGCCCTGTTGCAGATCGGGGCGGCGGGACCAATCGCCGGTTTTATGGTTGCCGTACCGGCTCTGGTTGTCGGGCTGATCAAATCCCAGGTGGTGACCACAACCGATGCTCTCGCCGGCTTCATCCTTGGTGATTCACTGTTGATGAAATTGCTGATCGCACTGACCCACCCCGGGCTGGCGGAAAACCAGGATATTATGCTGCACCCGATTGCGTTTGCCGGCTGGATCGGTCTTCTGGTAACGATGCTGAACCTGCTGCCTATCGGGCAACTGGATGGCGGGCACATCGCCTATGTCATTCTGGGGGAGAAACACAATCGGCTGGCCTGGGCGGCGTTGCTGTCGTTGCTGCCGCTGAGCATTCTGAGCCTGAACTGGCTGTTCTGGGGGATTTTGATTCTGGTGCTGATGCGCACGGCTAAACACCCGCCGATCATGGATATCGGCACGCCGCTCGGCCGCCGCGACCGGCTGATTGGATTTGCCACTCTGGTGATTTTTATTCTATGTTTCACGCCGGTTCCATTCAAATGATAATAAAAATTCGCCATTTAATCTACAGTCTGATTCTGCTCGGCGGACTGTTCGCCCAAGTGCGGGTTGGGCAGTGGGATTCGTTCACTTCACCCCTGAACATCCGGGCGATGACGGAACTGGGCGACACGATCCTAGCCGCTACCGATGGTGGTTTGCTGATTTTTGAACGTACCGGTAAACAATTTTCCGTTTGCACCAATATTCAGGGTCTGACGGCTACCAGTCTTAACGCTCTGTGCGTCGATCCTTATAGTCAGGTCTGGTTGGGCGGTGCGGCACCTTTGGGAGTGATTGAAATCTACGATCTGGCCCATTCCGCCAGTCTGGTCAGTTTCGATTATAATTTGTCCGAGATTACCGCCTTTGCCTGCAGCGATTCGATCGTCTTCGGCGCCTTTCGCCAGAATCAGGATTGGGGCCTGATCGAATTTATCTATCGTGACGGACAGTATAAATATCGGGATGTTTATCGAAACTGGCCGGTGGCGCTGGGTCGGATCAGTGGCGTCGCTATCGTCGGTAATTCAGTCCTGGTCGCCACCGATGCCGGTCTGTGGAGCAACAATTGGCGTCTGAACAATCTCAAGGATCCCGCCAGTTGGGAACGGCCTTTCCCGGAACTTACCGGAAATATCCGGTCTTTCCATCAGTACGGTGAACAACTGTTGCTGCTCAATGAAAAAATCGTCTACCTGTTAAATTTCACGGACTCAACGATCAGCTGGGTCTGGGATTATTTCGCCAATTCCTACCAGTTCCTGGATGTCATCCGGACTGCTGACGGCGCCTGCTGGGGGATTCTGGCCAAGACCTTCATCAAACTCAGTGACGACGCCAAGGAATGGCAGTTCAGCGATGATTATAACTATAGCAACCTGCTGCCGCTGGCTGATGGCGGCGTCGCCGTAGGTACGCCGGCCGGGATTGCCCTGCTGGATCAATCCGGTGACCAGCCGCAACTGCTGCGCTATATCCCCAACGCGCCACTGACAAATGAATTCACCGCAATTACATTATTGACCGACGGCCGGGTGGTAGCCGGGTCCCGGTACGGGCTGGCGATCAGGGAACCTGACGGCTGGCGCAATATTGTCGAATACAGCAATACAACAGCAATCAGCCTACAACGGGATTATAACTATTTTTGTGCCGATACCATTCCCGTGGATTTTGGCGCCTTCATCACCGATCTGGAGCAGGGACCGGACGGACTGGTCTATTGCGGTATTCGCGGTACCTATCCTTATCCCCGCCGCTACGGAGGCGGAATTGTAATCATCGATATCGACGATCCGGCCAATTACACCCTGATCGACACCGCCGTCCTGGACTATTTCAAGGATGAATATATGGTGGTAAAGGATCTGGAATTCGATGCCGTAGGCAATCTTTGGGTAGCCGATACTTATTCCACCACCAGGCGCCAGACGCTGCATGTGCGTGACAGTCAGGGCGACTGGGGGCATTTTCAGGCGACTGCCGCCAATCCCCTGGCCGGCGCACCGGGATCGGTGACTATCGATCGCTGGCAACGGGTTTGGATTGGTTCGGAACAGTGGAGTGAAAATCCGGCCGATATGACCAACGGTGGTCTGGCAATGCTCCAGTACAGCGGCGATCCGGTCAACCCGGACGCGATCAGTTGGACAGCTGTTAAATCCGCTGTCAGCGTCTGGTCGACAATCGTAACGCCACAGGATTTGCTGTATATTCTGACACCCCAGGGACTGACCGGTCTGTATCTGCAGAATTCCGGCAATCAGCCGGTGGCCCGCGAAACGGTCACTTATTTCCCGAATATTTCCTTCGGTGTCGGGGCCGAAGTGCGTCTGGATGCCCGCAACAATGTCTGGGCTCTCTCACCGTCGCAGGGCATTCATGTATTGTTGGAAAACGGTACTTACTGGCCCGACCCGGACGGTTTCCGTTTTGCTAATTCCGATCTGCTGGCCGACGAAGTCACCGATCTGGTGTTTGATGACCGGTCCGGTCTGGCTTACATCGCCACGGGTCGGGGGATCAACTCGTTGCGAGTGCCGTTTGCCGCTTCCCGGAAAAGTTATTCCGGACTAAAGGTATTTCCCAGTCCCTATCATGTTCCTGGCGATACTCCACTGGCCATCGCAGGATTGAAGGACGGCAGTGCCGTAAAAATTATGAAAATAGACGGGCAGGTCATTCGGGCCATTGACTTTAATGACGCCGAAATTCATGGTGACCAAGCTTTCTGGGATGGGCGCGACAAAGACGGAAAATTGGTCGTTAGCGGAGTGTATCTAATTGCCGTCTATTCGAGTACTGATGCCGCCGCGTTCACGAAAATAACCGTCATCCGCGAATAACTTTTATCCCCTCACCGACGGTTTTTCACAGGCGAACAGCACTTCCCCGGCATCGATACCATAAAGTTTCATTTCCGCGGCTGTCAGAAAGGCAGTGCCGGCAATTATCCGCAGATGAAACCCGGTGGCCGTCAGGCGGTCGGTGATATCTGGTCCATAAACTCGCACATGATCGCGCTGACCGAAATGCAATTCCCGGTCTTCCATACTGACGATCGACGGATCTTCGAGTGTTTGACTACCATGTAAAGGAACCTGGATCAAGATCTGCCCACCCGGTGTCAGAATTCGCCATAATTCAGCCAGCGCCGCCCGGTCATCCGGTATATGTTCCAACACGTGCGAGCATAGTATCAAATCGAATTGATTATTCGAATAGGGTGCCTGCGTCAGATCCACATGATCCATTGCCAGTGGCGAGCTTAGATCGGCGCTGAGGTACTTCAGATTAGTGTGTCGCCGGCAATAATCTTGGAAAAATTGCATTGGAGCGATATCGAGAACGTCGGCACTGCTGTGAAAGAAACCGGTTTTACGTTCCAGGAACAACCACTACAGGCGTTGCCGGCGGCCACTGCCGCAGACTGGACAAATTTCTCCGGTTTCGGCAAAAGTCCTTAATGCTGACCGACAGCAGGGGCATTGATGCCGGTTTCCCCAGTACAGAAATCTAAGAATACGGCGCAGTAGTGGAGTCAGTATTATTAAAAACTTATCAGGCAGGATTAGTCGGACAAACCGCTTTCCTGCCTGATACGGATTGATTCCAATTTTCAATGATTGGGTTGTCAGCTTTTCGGCGGTTCGATGAACTCCGGCATTAGCCCGAAATTGCCCTCCAGCTCGTCGGCGATACTGCGAATCATTTTTTTACGCTCGGCATAGGGCAAAAAGGCACTTTTCATGGCCGTGATCGTCAGTTCCCGGAAATCATAGCGACTGAATCCGAAATGCTTGTTGGCGATGATGAATTCGTTGGTCAGGGTCGTATTGGACATCAATCGGTTGTCGGTGTTGAGCGTGATCCGCAGCCCTTGATCGTAGTAGTAACGTACGGGGTGGTATTTCATCGATTTGACCGACTGGGTCTGATAATTGGAGGTCAGGCAAATCTCGAGCGTGATCCGGTGATCGTTGACATAGTTCATCAGGTCGCGATCTTCTTTCAGACGGGTACCGTGGCCGATCCGGTGGGCCCCGCAGTAGTGCAGGGCCTGGTGGATCGAAGCCGGACCGAACGCCTCGCCGGCATGAATCGTGGCGTTGATGTTATTGTTCAGAATCAGATAGAACGCCTCACGATGGTCCTTGGCCGGGAAATTTTCCTCGGCCCCGGCCAGATCGAAACCAACGACCCCCTTGTTTTTGAAATGGACCGTCAGATCGGCCAGCTTCAGCGATTTTTCCGGTGATATATTGCGAATGCCGCAGACGATGATTCCGGATTTGACGCCGAAATCCTTCTCGGCGCGCCGCAGACCCTTCTGGACCGCACGCACCGATTCCTCCGGCAGCATACCCCGTTCGCAATGTAGTATCGGGGAATACCGCACTTCGATATAGCGAACGTTTTCCTCGGCCACATCCTCGATCAATTCGTAGGCCACCCGTTCCAGGCTTTTGGGCGTCTGCAGGACGCTCAGCGTTATCTCGAACAGTTCCAGATATTCATTCAACGATTTAAAGCGTCCCGGCGGTTGCATGATTTTCCGCAACTCCAGCGGATCATTAGTGGGCAGATTGACCTTGTCGCGACGCGCCAGGTCCAGGATCGTCGGAATACGCAGACTGCCATCCAGATGGCAGTGCAGTTCCACCTTGGGCAGGCGTTTCAATAGATCGGGGTCGAGGCTCATTTCTTATTCCCTGCTATACGGTAAATCCAGAAACAGATGCCGCCCAGAACGGCCAGTCCGGGCCAGTAATGCAGCGGTGCCTCGGCGAAAACGGCGTAATTGGTGGGCAGGGACCAGCCTAACAATTCGTTCAGCATCAGCGGGACCGCCAGCAGAATACCGATCAGTGCTTCGCCGGTGATCAGGCCGGAGGCGATCAGCAAACCTTTCTGATTGATGTCGTCTTTGCCGCTGGGCGATACCTTGCCGATCGTGAGATAGGAAAGCAACCCGCCGATGAAGATCGGCGTGGATAAATGGAAAGGCAGGTAGGTGCCGACGGCCACCGCCAGTATCGGCGTGCGGAAGGTCGAGCCCGCCCGTTGCAGATGTTTATCAACGGCGATAATGACGATCGCCAGGATGGCTCCCATGATGATCAGATTCCAGGGCAGATCCTGATTAAATACGCCGCGGGCGATATTGGCCATCAGGTTGGCCTGCGGCGCTTCCAGGGCATGGCCCTGCAATTCCAGCGGCAGGTGGGCATCGCCGCCGATGCCGTATTTCTTGTGCAACATCCACAGAACCGGCATCATTACGAATGAACCGGCAATGACGCCGACAGCCTGCATGATCTGCTGTTTCCAGGGAGTAGCGCCGACGATCTGACCGGTCTTCAAATCCTGCAGGTTATCGCCGCCGATGGCTGCCGCGCAACAGACTACGGCGCCGATGAAAATTGCGGCTGCTGGTCCCACATTCACCCCGAATTTGTACAGAATGAACAGCAGTAAAGAAGAAGACAAAACAGTGGCGATGGTCACGCCCGAGATGGGGTTATTGGACGATCCCACCAGACCGGCCATATAGGCGGCCACGGCCGAGAACAGGAAGCCGGCGATCAGCATGATGACCGCCATGAAAGCGGTCAGGGCCACATTGTGGACTACCGTCAGGTAAATCGCGAAAATCGGAATGACCGACACCAGCACGGCGATGCCAACCCATTTGATCGGAATATCCATCTCCGTCCGTTCGATCTGCACCGCGCCACCGGACTTCTTTTTTTCGTAAGCATCCAGACTGGATCTGATCCCGCGTCCCAGCGATCCGCGCAGGCTGATCAGCGCCCAGAGACCGCCGACAATCATTGCTCCCACGCCGATATATTTGATAACGTTGTTATGCAGCCAGTTTACCGCATCGGCGGCATTGGCCAGTTCGGTGGCGGGAATCTGGTCGATATATCCCGGCGCCAGCAACGGCAGGAAAATCCAGCGGCCGATCACACCGCCGCTGAAAACCAGGATCGATATGTTCAAACCGACGATGTAGCCGACTGAAACCAGGGCCGGCGAAAGATTGAGCTGGAAACTGGCGAAGGAATCGCCTACGCGCCTGGTGGCAGTCATGATATCCTGCCACAGGACCATGGCCGACTCACCGGCGATCTTGAAAAAGGCGCCCAGCAGACCAGCCTGGACCAGGTATTTCAATCCGGTGGCCCCGGATTCGCCGGTGGCCAGCACTTCGGCGGTGGCGATACCTTCCGGAAACTGGAGTTTCTCTTCAATAATCAAAGCCCGGCGCAGCGGAATTGTAAACAGAACGCCGATCAATCCGCCGGTGGCGGCGATACCGGTTATTGTCCAGTACTGCTGAAAGCCGAAATTATCCCAGTAATTCATCAGTATCAGGGAGGGGATTGTAAATATCACGCCGGCAGCCAGCGATTCGCCGGCCGAGGCGGCAGTCTGAACGATATTATTCTCCAGGATGTTCGAGCGCTTGAACAATTTCAAGACCCCCATTGAGATGACAGCGGCGGGAATCGAGGCCGAAACGGTCATACCGGCGAACAGTCCCAGATAGGCGTTGGCACCAGCCAGGATCACCGCCAGGACAATTCCCAGAATCAGCGCTTTCAGCGTAATTTCGGGCAGACTGTTGTTGGACATGGAAACTCCTTAGTTTATCGGCGGAGAAGGTAGGCAAAATCGGACTTATACGGCAAGTATCCTCTGCCAAGGTTGTTGAATAAACGTAAAATGGACCGGGGCTGAAAAATCAGTACCGGCCGATCATCCGGTAGAACGGAATAATTTAAATGCGTATATTGGTTGCGCACAGGTCGGGAGATTAACATTGTTTACCATAATGCAGAAAAATTACATACCAATATTGCTGCCGATAATTCTGTCTTGCGCACTGGGTCAGAAAGCGGTGGCGGTAATCGATTTCGAACCGATCAACCTCAATGCCGGGGAAGCGCTGGCGTTATCGGAACGGTTCCGGAACGAAATTCAAGCGCTGGACACTGTCAATGTATACATCGACCGCGGCAGCATGGAGTCGGTCCTGGAAGAGCAGGGTTTTCAACAGACCGGCTGCACCAGCAACGAATGCGCGGTCGAGCTGGGACAGATGCTGGGGGCCGAGGAAATCATCGTCGGCACGGTGGGATTGATCGGATCGACCTATAGTATCAATGTGCGTTCGATCGCGGTGATGAACGGGAAAATCCTGCGTACCGCCAGCCGCGATTATCGCGGTGAAATCGACCAGGTGCTGACGCCTGGTATGCGCGAAGTCGCCCGGCAGTTCCTGGAGCAGCAGGTATCGATCCAGACCGTACCGCGGACGATTGTGAATCAATCCACGGAAATCGTCGGCCAGCTTGATGAGATATTTGTCGAACTGAAGCCCTATTGGGATGAAGTTATCAACCGGACCGGCGGACCGGCCGTCCCCGGCGACGACAGTCGGATATATGACATGGCGGTGAATGATGCCCGCCGGGATATAGACAATGAGAAATGGCTGTTTGGCCCTAGTTGCGCCGGAGCCGGTTGCGGGACCTGTAATCCGTTTTTCGGTTTTGCCATCATACCCGCCACCCTTGGTTGGGCCATCATGGGCGATGTGCATGTCCCGGCACGACGCTGGCGGCAAGTCGCCGAACTGGCGGAAACCGAAAAATCGGTCTACCTGAAAACCTACAAGGCCCAAGTCCGGCGCACCCGATTTCAACGCACGCTGTATGGCGCCACAGGCGGTTTTATTATCGGGTCGGTGATTTATTCGCTGCGGAAAAACTGACCGATCAATCGACTTTTCATTACCCGAATTTTGATTTAATTTCAACTGTATTTAGGGGTGCTGCTCCGGTAGTGATCGGAGAGGCTGAGAAAACACCCTGTGAACCTGATCTGGATAATGCCAGCGTAGGGAGGTCCTATGAAAGTCCATCGATTCTGTCGTTTACTCTGTTGTTTTGCCATTCTGCAGATTCCATTGCTCGCCGATAATATCCGCCTTTCCGGCCTCGTTTATGATCAAACGACCGGCCAACCGCTGCCCGGTGTCAACATCATCGCCGGGTCCGGCGGGACGGTCACTGACGCCGCCGGCCGGTTTGAACTGACGGTCGCCGCGCAACAGGAATTAGTTTTTTCCCACATCGGCTACCGCGAAGTGAAAATGATTCCCTCCGGCGAATATCTGAAAGTTTCGCTGCTCCCGATGATTTTGCCGGGGGAGCCGGTTTTTGTCAGCGCCACCCGGGCCGTGGCCGGCATTACGCCGGTGGCCTTCTCGACTCTGACCGCGGACGAGATCGAAGCCCGCTACACGGTCGAGGATGTTCCCCATGATCCTGGCGCTGGAGCCAGGTGTGTACGCCTACAGCGAGAGCGGTAACGGCACCGGCTATTCCTATGTCTCCATCCGCGGTTTCGATCAGAGCCGGATCGCCGTCATGCTGGATAACGTGCCGCTGAACGACAACGAGAGTCATCAGGTGTATTGGGTCGATCATGCCGATATCCTCAGCGATGCCAGCGATGTCCAGATCCAGCGTGGGATCGGCAACAGTTTGTACGGCTCATCGGCCTTCGGCGGTTCGATAAACGTCAGCACCGGATTGACTGCGGAAAAGCCCGGTTTTAAATCGAATTACGGCGGTGGTTCTTTCAATACGTCCAAGTTCAGTGTCAAAGCCCAATCCGGTCCGCTGCTGCAAAATAAGCTACAGTTGCAGGGACGTTATTCCCAGGTCGAATCGGATGGCTACCGCGATTACCATGACAGCCGGCAGCGGGCGGTATTTTTAGGCGGCCAGTATGTCAGTGGCAAATTATCGAACCAGTTCCGTGCTTTGATCGGCTATGAAAAAACACACCTGGCCTGGTGGGGAGTCGGTGCCGACATCATCGACGACCGCGACGAACGGCGCAGCGGTTATGAAGCATACCTCGATGATTTCCTGCAACAGATTTATTCACTAAACACCAGTTGGCAAATCCGGGATGATCTGGCGTTGAGTAATGTGACCTATCTGGTGCAGGGTTCCGGTTATTATGAGAATTATGAGAGTTCCGTATATAACCTGACTGCCGGTGATGATTCTTCCGCCGTGACCGACTACCGGGATTTCCTCACCGGGTTCAATTTAGATGATTACTGGGTAGCGGGCGATTCGGCACAGGCGCTGGAGTTCACACGGCGCAAATGGATCGTTAACGCCTATTATGGAATAACACCGACCGTCACCTTTAGCCAGAATAATGTCCGTTTGGATATTGGCGGCGAACTGCGGTTCTACGGCGGCGATCATTTCAGTGAGATGCATGATCTGCCCGATCCGGAAAATTCCGGAACCTTGCTCGAGTCACCGCGGAAATATTATCAGTATCTCGGTCAAAAACGTCTGGCGACCGGTTTTATCCACTTGGTTTACCGTCCGGTGGAAAATCTGCGTCTGGTCGGTGATTTACAGTTACAGAACATCCACTGGACCCTGGACCAGGAAAAAATCGGTGCCGCGGCCGGTCACCAGTTGCAGGCCGACTGGACTTTTATCAATCCCCGTCTGGGCATAATTCATCAATTGAATGATAATATTTCTGTTTTTGCCAATTACGGTCGGGGGCAGAAGGAACCGGCCGACAATCAGATCATCGAGGCCGATGATATGTTCAGCGAACCGGTGCTGGCGGCAGCGGAAAAAATCGATGATTTTGAGCTGGGGGGTAATTTCCAATGGAAGTCATTCAATGGATCGGTCAACCTGTACCAAATTAATTTCAAGAATGAGCAGCTTAAAAATATCGATGTGGAACAGGAGGGGGAGTATACCTATTACTCCGCCGCCGGGACGCGCCATCAGGGACTGGAATTCGAGCTTAATTACCAGCCTTTTACCGGATTGACGACCGGTGTCAACGGCAGTATCAACGATCACTATTTCACCGGAGGAAGTGCCAAAGGTGAGTATTTGCCCGGTGTTCCCCGTAATCTGTTCAATATCTGGTGCCGGGCCGAAGTTTTCGACAAGTGGTCGTTATCTGCCAGTCTGCGGCAGGTCGGCCGGCAGAATATGCCGGCAGTAAGTTCTGCCGTCAGTGGTGAAACAGTGGATGCCTATACACTGGTTGATTTGAGTATCAGCAGGACGTTCGGTATTTTTGAAATGGCGCTGCGGATAAATAATGTTTTCGATACCCTGTATTCGACTGCCGGATACGACTGGGACGGCTGGCTGTATTACTGGCCCGGGGCCACCCGGAATGGGTATTTATCGCTTGCCGTAAAGCTTTAATCATTCGGATATGGAAGGCACTGCAATGTTGGTCACCAATCAGCGCTGGTGGCACTTGTTTGTCGCAAATTTTATTGCGTTTGCAGTAATTTCCCGTCACTCTATCTGAAACTGAAGGCACGGAATTATGGAAATCAACTCCCTGGCGGTCGGACAGCAATTCGCTCCGGTTCCACTTATAATTGATCCACGCAAAATCACCAATTTTGCTGCGGCCGTCGGTGACATTAATCCCCGTTACCTCGATGATCTGCGGGACGGCCCGTTGGCCGTGCACCCATCCTTCAGCGCGGTAATTGCGTGGCAGGTGGTATCGCTGTTGCGCAGTCAGGCGGATTTTCCGATTCCGGTGGATATTTTCAATTATTTCGTCCATTTTGATGAAACCATAAATTTCCAGCGCCAACTTCACAGCGGGGAAGAAATCATCGTCACACCGGAACTGGCGGCCATTCTGCCGCACCGGGCCGGGACGCTGATCGTACTGCAGCTCACAGTTACGACGGCGGATGGTGTTAACATCTATGTACACCAGATGACCGGCCTGCTGCGCGGCGTTAAATGCCGCGATGACGGCCGCGGCGCCGAGAACCTGATCCTGACTGCGTCTGTTACCCGCGAGCAGCCGCTGGAATGGTCCACCGAGATAATAATCGCGCCGGAAGCGCCTTATCTCTACGATGGCTGTGCCGGTATCGTGGCGCCGATTCACACTTCGCCGGCGGCGGCGCGGCGGCTGGGATTGCCGGGCATCATCCTCCAGGGAACGGCCACCCTGGCGCGGGCGGTAACCGGCCTGATCGATCACGAAGCCGGCGGCGATCCGCAGCAGGTCGCCGTATTGGCCGGCCGGTTCAGCGACTTTGTGTTTCCGGGCACGACGATCAGATTGAATCTACTGGAACGCGTTGCTTCCGACCGGCAGATCGAATTATTTTTTACTGTGCACAATCATCTGAATAATCCGGCTGTCAGCCGGGGCTACCTGAAATTAAACCGACCGGGGGTGTAAATGTCCGATCAGACCTGGAAGTTACCGCTGCTGAATTCCTATATTGAAAAATGGGCGGATGAAACGCCCGATCAGGTTGCCCTGCTGCAACACGAAGACGGGAAGGCGATCACCTACAAAAAATTTCTCACACTGGTGGATTTTTTCGCCCTGCGGTTGCAGGACCTGGGTTTTCGGAAAGGCGATCGGCTGGCGACGATGCTGGTGCTGGTGCCCGAGCACGTGATCCTGATGTACGCCTGTTTCAAACTGGGCGTCATCATCGCCCCGTTGGATGTGCGCCTGAAGGAGGAGGAAGTCGTTCGGGACATCAATAAAATCAATCCCCGGGCATTCTTTTTCCTGGGCAACACGCCGGTCCGGGACTTCCGCAGCGTCGGCCGGGCGGTGCAGGAGGGCTGTCCGGCGGTGGAATATCTGGTACAGTTCCAGGCCAATCCGGCCCCCGGTGAATTGCTGGCCGGCGCCATCGCCATCACTGACTTGCTGAAAAAAGGACGGCTGATATGGTTGAAACTGGTCGACCTGATCAGCGGGCGACTGCGAAAAACCTATGCCGGAATCACTGCCAATGATCCGGCCCTGATCATTTTTACCACCGGCACCACCGGCGAACCGAAGCCGGCCCTGTTGTCCCATGAAAATATTATCGTCCAGAACGAAATCCTGCGCCGGACGCTGGACCGGGCCACCGGACTCGGTAACCGGATGCGGCTGATCATCAACCTGCCGCCCAGTCATGTGGGCTGCGTGACCGAGCAACTGATGACCACCCTGTATGCCGGCGGCACGGCCATCATGCTGCGGATATTCGACGCCCGTGAGACGCTGGTGGCGATCGAAAAACATCGCGCCAATTGTCTGGGCCAGATACCGACCCAGTTCCGCCTGCAGTGGGCCCTGCCGGATTTCGACCAATTCGATTTAAGCAGCCTGCAATTCGTGATCTACGGCGGTTCGGCGGTCGATGTGGAATTCCTCAAGCGCCTGTCACAGATGGCGCCCAAATTCGGCACCGGTCTGGGCATGACCGAAAACGGCGGTTTCGGCACTTTTACGCGCTCCGATATTTCCGTGGAAGAGATGGCCGGGCAGGTGGGCGAAGCCTTCCCCGAGTTGGCGCGGGTCTCGATCCGCCAACCGTTGATTGCGAATGGCAGTGCCGGCGCCGAACTGCCGACGGGTGAGGCCGGTGAAATCTGTTATCATCCGCCGCTGGTATTCCTGGGCTACTTCAACCAGCCGGAAGCCACTGCCGCGGTGGTTTCCCGGGAAGGTATCCTGTACACCGGCGACTTGGGCTATTTCAAGGATATGGGTAACTACCAGGCCCTGTACTTGTCCGGCCGTAAGAAATTTGTGATCAAGCAGAAGGGCTATAATGTTTTCCCCGATGAAGTCCAGGCTCATATCGCCAGTCACCCCAAGGTGAATGAAGTGGATGTAGTGGGCATGCCGCACCGGATTTTTGATGAAGGTATATTTGCTTTTGTCCGACCCAAAGCCGGCGTCGACCTGAAGCCGGTGGAGATAATCGACCATTGCACCCGGATCGCGTCTTACAAACGGCCGCAGCATGTGGAACTGTGGCCGGCGGATGAATCGTTTCCGCTGACACGGGTAGCTAAAGTGGACAAACTGGAGCTCCAGGAACGCGCCCGGGTTATCGTCGAGGAGTTGCGTCAGCGCGGAAAATGGGACAGTTAGCGGTATTTAATCGTCGGTACTGAGCGCCAGGGATAGCTGCTGCAGGTCCAGCAGCGGGTGGGTGCAGGACACCAGCACCCCGCGGGAGTCACGCCGGACTTTTTTGCCGGTCAGTTTTTCCAGTAGTTCGCGGGCAGCGGCGGGGGCTTCCAGATCGGTCTCGAATATCCACAGATTCTGGTTCAGTCCCTCGGTCGTCAACCGGCAGGAGCGGCGTCGTCTCAGCTTACGGGCGATGGCCGGATCGTCGGTCTGGATCCGGTAGCGGGGCTGGCGTGGTTCTATCTGCCAGATATAGGTCTTGTGTAATGCCATGATCTGAGAATTATTCCAAGGCTGGATACAGGAAATTACGTTCGCTGGCTAAATACTTGAAACGGACCCTTCCGCCCGATTATATTTTGTAATGCAGCGGGGTAATTATCGATGAAGTGTGAAAATACTGACCTGCCCCCCGAAGGATGTACCAATTTTTAATTTAGGGAATTGTTTTTTGGCCCGCCTCCCTTGATTGGCCACGGCCAATTCAAACGAATATGAAATAGTAAAAAAACCCCTCTTTCTCGTCGACTTGCCCGCCATATTGAGCGGGGAAAAGGGGTTTGTCGGGGAGCGGGACCGACGAGGCTCGAACTCGCGACCTCTGGCTTGACAGGCCAGAGAGTTCTCGACGATCTTTCCAAAAAAGTGTGCACTAATTGTGCTGTGTTTTTGTCTACTGCTGTCTAGTTCTGCCATATCAATCCTCGAATTGGTGCTGCAACCGACGTTATAGATATACGCCCCATGAAGTGGCATTAAATAGATTAGACCGGTAAATTGCCTGCGGTTCTAATACGCCTGAAGGACAAAGTTCCACGGGCTTGCCCGTGGGTATCTACGCGATCGTGTGGGGAATTGGTGTATGCGACCAGGTGAAATGTGGAGCTTCCGACCCCAAGGACCAGTCGTAACTTTTTGGGTGTATGCTAGGATTTAGTATATTATGATATGTGGGTGTGTCCTCTCAACTGTGTAAACGGTCACCTCTAGTCATTGTAAATCATTTGTCTCTACTGAACCTGTACTCATAAGTATTTTCCTTAGTGCAGCGGTTGATGATTGTTTCATTTTCAGCCGAATACCAATCGGGATCACCTGCCGGGGGAACCATTGTCCAATAGACGAACCCATCCTGCTCAAAATACATGTACTTCTTATCATAGAACGCACCCAGGTACCCATGCTCTCTAATGTGTATAACCGTTTTCACGAACATCTTTTGGTCTACGTGTTCTTTGACGATGTATTCGTGTGGCCATGTCGTCGCGTACGTTTTAGCGAAGGTCCATTCCACTGCATTGAGGAATCGCTCAATATCTTCAGGCCATCTTTTTACCATCTCTGGGCAGTAATAAATGATTAATCTATTTCGGCAATACTATTTTATAACTCGAAATCTATCAGGGGTTTGTCGCCGTCGTTTTCAAGTAGGCGTAAACGATTGTCGATTTATCATCACT
>JBDRBK010000089.1:0-15625 GCA_043822705.1 Fidelibacterota bacterium | reverse complement strand
CAATAAACTGAGCGATCTGCATCTTTATTACACGCCCACCAATATCAGCACCAATCTGAATGTGAGTGAGACCTATACCGAGAAGGAACCGCGGGCCGGGACAAAGACCACCACCGATTATAGTCTTGGTATGACGCGGGCATATACCGTTGACTATAAAATGACCGAGTCGCTGAAATCGATCAAGTATTCCCGCAACGCGACCAGCGATCTGGAGCATTATCGCGGTTATGCCTGGATGGCCGTTCGCGATCTGGACCCGGGTATCGTCACCAACTCCACGGAAAACCTATCGCTGACCTATACGCCGGCGCTGCTGGACTGGCTGAGCCCCAATTTCAATTATTCGGCGGGCTACCGCTGGAGCAAGCCGTTGTCGAGCACCATCGATGGCGCCAATATCGGCACGGCCCTTAAATTTTCTTCCAGCCTGTCATTGAATCCGACCAAGCTGGTGGAACTGGTTTATAAACCGCCCGCGAAGGCTCCGGTCCGCCGGGCCCGCGGTGCGGTTGAGGATGAGGAAATCCAGAAAAAGGAGAAATCAGCCGCTGATAAACCGGTTTTACGGAAAATCCACGAACTAAGTAAAAATATTAATCCGATCAGCTTCCGCTATTCCTCGAACCTGAACCGCAGCGGTATCGGTGTTCAGGGTGAAGTCCCCGCCGGTTATAAGTTCGGTTGGCTGCCCGACCACGGTCTGACCCACGCAGCCGATGTCGGCAGCAATACCGGCGACTGGTCCCACGACCAGGATATCGGTTTGAACTCAGGATTCAAGCTGACCAAGTCGATCACCACGACTTTGGGTTTTTCGCAACGCATCTCCAGTTCGATCGGTGGCACGGGCGTGGAAACCCGCACCCTGACCCGCGACCTGCTGCCCTACGGCGACCGCCTTGAAAACGGCATCCCCTTCCCCAGCTGGAGTCTGCGCTGGACCGGCCTACAGGAACTGCCCCTGATCAAGAAGATCGCCCGCACCGTGACACTGGACCACAGTTTCAAGGGTTCGGAAAATCATAACTGGCGGTTCGATGACATCGTTCTGGACGATATGCCGCTGCTGACAGTGGGCTCGTTTATTGACGATTACGAGGACTACGAACGCAGTTCCAAGGTATCTGCTAATTTCGCCCCGCTGTTGGGAGTGACTATGGCCCTGAATAAGGGAATCTCGGTCAACACGCGGGTCAATTACTCCAAAGCAGTCGACCGTCTCGAAAACGGTTTCACCAAGAAAATTGACAAATCGCTGACCAGCAGCGCCAATTACAGTCACAAGGGCGGACTTTCGATTCCGTTACCGTTCATGAAGGATTTTAATATTCAGAATACCGTCACTTTCACCTTTAATTTCGATTATAATGAAAGTGAAACCAGGAAGACCAATGATATTGCTGAAGGCTTTACCCTGGATCGTGAAATGACCAGTTGGAAGGCCGGCCTGCGCATCTCCTACACTTTCACATCCAAGGTCAGCGGCGGTGTTATTTACGAGTACCGCGAGAGTGACAATAACATCAGCGGGCGCAAGATCGACCGTGATTTCGGTTTTGATGTCAATATCGCCATCAGCGGATAGGATCAGGCCGGAATGAGTAGAACGCACCAGAATTTTCGCACCGGGTTAATTGTTTTTGCGGGACTGCTGACGTTGGCTGGTTGCCGCCGGGGGGTGCCGAATTTCGACGGCGAACGAGCTTTTGCTCAGCTCGAGCGGCAATGCGCCTTCGGGCCGCGCAATCCCGGTTCCACTGGTTATCTGGCCTGCCGCGCCTATCTCCTCGAGCAACTGACGGTCCTGGCCGATACGGTCATTACCCAGCCGTTTGAACTGACCGACCCGGTCACCGGCGAACAACATGCCCTGACCAATATCATCGGGCAGTTCAACCGTCCGGCGCAGCGGCGGATTTTATTAGGCGCCCACTGGGATACCCGGCCGTGGGCCGACCGCGATCCCGATCCTGCGCGCCGCGGCGAACCGATTATCGGCGCCAACGACGGCGCCAGTGGCGTGGCCGTGCTGCTGGAAGTGGCGCGAATCCTGGCCGATCGGCCACCGGTGATGGGGGTCGACATCGTCTTTTTCGATGGCGAGGACCTGGGTGAAAATGGCGATCCGGCCTCGTTTGCCCGCGGTTCGCGGTTTTTTGCCCGCAACCTGCCGCTGCCGCACCCGGCCGAGGCGATCGTACTGGACATGATCGGCGACCGCGAATTGACGATCCCGGTGGAACGCTATTCGCATAATCACAATCCGGAACTGGTCCGGAAGCTGTGGGAAACGGCCCGGCGCCTGAAGCTGCCTGCCTTCCAGAACCGGCTGGGACCGGTGGTGTACGACGATCATGTGCCGCTCTGGGAGGAAGCGAAAATTCCGGCCGTAGACCTGATCGATTTCGATTATCCCAACCAGTTTGACAATTACTGGCACACCCACAGCGACCTGCCGCGCCACTGCTCGGCCGCCAGCCTGGAACAGGTTGGGACCCTGCTTATCCACCATATTTACCGCGAAGAACCCTGATTGATGATACAAGTATTAGTAAAACAAAGGCTTGAACCGGCCATGACACGCTCCTATATTCAACCCATGCGTTTAGCGGGTTTGCTGCTGATCGGCCTCCTGTTCTGGGGGTGTCCGGCCCCGGCCCCGGACGATACCACCGTTCTGCCGCCGATCACCGATATTCAATTCAATTTCAACGAAGTGGAAAATGAACTCTACTTCGCCGCCACCATTACGACCACTTATGCCGGTGCACCGCTCGATACGGCCGGAGTGGTCTGGTACGGCACCGGCGGTCTGAGCGGTGCGGTCGATTCGCTCTTTCTCAACGATGGCGGCACTTTGGGGGACATTCTGGCCCGGGATGGAATCTATTCCCGGCGGGTCAGCAACAGTGGCGCGCTGCTGTCCAACCCGATCACGATCAATGATTCGGGACTGGTCTATTTCCGATTTTTCGCCGATTATATCGATACCATTGCAATTGTCACCGATTCCACTCATCTGGGTAATCTGGCGCCGGTGCTGATCGCCGCCGATTTGGATACTGCCGGCACCTTTGTCATTACCGCGAACGATACCGATTTCGTGATCACACGTCCGGTCGACGATTCCATGATCCTGGTCCTGATCCGGGCGACGGTAACCGATCCCAACGGCTTAAACGACCTGAGTTGGGTCGGTTTCACTTCCCTGCACGTGGGGCCCGATACATTGTTGAACCGCGGTCAGCCGATCTATCTCTATGACGACGGCAGCGAAGTGATTCTGTACGCCCCGGATCTGACCAGCGGTGACGAGGTGAAAAATGACGGTGTTTTCAGTTTTGCCGTTCCGGTATACGGCCTGACTAATGAAAGCGGACAAACCAAGACCGGCCTGTTCCGCTGGTCTTTCCAGGCCGCCGATCTGGCGGGCGAACGTTCCGAAATTCTAACCCTGCTGGTGGCGGTCCGATGAAGCTCCTAAAATATTTTACTGGTTTAGTGACAGGCATGCTGCTGGCGGCTACCCTGTCGGCCCAGGCGCCGGGCTGCTTCGAGCTGTCCAAAAGGCTGAGCGTGCCCGACAGTACCGCCGCCGGACTGTACAGCAATGCTATCACCGATATTCGAATCCAGGGCGACTCGCTGGTCTGGATCGGCACCGGCCAGGGATTGTCGCGGATCCATAGCGATTCGCTGACGGTGGCGACCTTCTATTCCCAATCCGGTTTGACCGACAACAGCCTGACCGGCATCCTGCCGGCGGGCGGGGTGGCGGCGCTGGCGGTGGACGGCGAACGGATCGCCATGGCCGTGGCCGGACTGACCGATGGCGTATCCACCGGGCAGGGACTGGCAATTACCACCGCCGCTATTAACGGCTGGCGCTATTTCCAACAACCGGTGGAAGCAGCCGACGACGATTCGCTGGTCACCTGGTTCGGCAGCCGCCAGTTTCAGGCCCTGCCGGTGACGGTGCCGCAGCAGAACGTGACCTACGATGCGGCGATCTCCGGCGATTACCTCTGGATCACTTCCTGGTCCGGCGGGCTGCGGCGCTATCGCTTCAGCACCGGCGTCTGGCAGCGGATACCGCTGCCGCTGGACGATCAGGCCGAGTTTCCCACCTGCGATGCCAGCCTGTACGAAGACGGTCTGCTGGCGGATTATCGGCTCAATCCCCGCGATCCCATCAGCGGCAGCTCCAATCCCTGGCAGTCCGGCGAACACAACCACAAAGGCTTTTCCGTTCTGGCCTACGGCGATACGGTCTGGGTCGGCACAGCCAATGGCATTAATCGCGGCATCGTCGATAACGTGAACGGCTGTATCGACTGGGAGCATTATTTCTATCCCGACGACAATCTTTCCGGAAACTGGGTGGTCAGCCTGGCGCGCCAGGTCTGGAACGGCCGGCGGGTTATCTGGGCGGTCACGCTGGGGACCGACAGCCGTGAAAACCGCGGTTTGAGCTACAGCGACGACGACGGTGAAACCTGGCACACGACCCTGATCGGTGAACGGGCCTATAACGTGGCGGCTTTCGATTCGCTGGTTTTCGCCGCCACCGACAAGGGTCTGTGGCGTTCCGACGACGGCCACAACTGGGTCCTGTACCGCCCGGCCCGGCAATCGCTGCCGACCGTCGGCGGGCAGGTTTTTCTGACCGACGAGATCACCACCGATGCGGTCTATTCGGTCCTGCTGGATACTGTTCGCACCGCCCTGTGGATCGGAACCGGCGACGGTCTGGCCCGCACCACCGACCTGAACGGTCTGAACTGGCGGATTTTCCGTGTCGAGCTGGATGGCGTCTACGCCTATCCCAATCCCTTCCAAAGCGGCGACGGTGGCGATAACTACGTGCGGTTCCATCTGGAGGTGGAGGAATCCTATGTGATCGCCATGGATATCTACAATTTCGCCATGGAACTGGTGTACCACGAGGAATTCGACCGCCGCGATCCCGATCTGGGCACCTATAAATGGGACGGCCGCGATGCCAACGCCCGGCCGGTGGCCAACGGAACCTATTTTATCCGGATGAATTATGATAATGCGGATCACTGGCTGAAACTGATCGTGGTGCGCTAAATGAAAAACATGCAGTCGCAGTCAGGTCGCTCGATTCCGGCGACAGATGAGAGAACAATGAAGCATAATTATTATCCTTGGCAGCGGCCCGGTCTGCGGTTACTGGCGCTGACAGCGCTGCTGGTCGGCCTGACGCCGGCCCGCGATTATGCCGGCTATTCCGGGTCGTTCCTGCGGATCGGCACCAGCGCCCGGTCGATCGCCATGGGCAGCGCCTTCACCGCCGAGCTGGACCGTGGTTTTACCGCCTACCACAATCCCGCCGGTGTAGTATTCCTCGATAAAAAACAAGCCACAGTGCTGCACCACAGCCTGCCGCTGGACCGCCAGTTCCTGGCCGCCAGTTTCTCCACCGGGCTGCCGCCCACCGCCGGACTCGGTTTTGCCTGGATCAGCTCCGGCGTCGGAAATATCGACGGCCGCAGCTATTCCGGTTTCAAGACCGAAAAACTTACCACCAGCGAAGACGCGCTGTACATTTCATTCGCCAATCAGATCAGTCCCGGGCTGGCGGTCGGCATCAATATCAAACTCCTGTTCAATCGGCTGCCGATCAATTCCAGCGACCTGACCGGCAAAGGCACCGGTTTTGACCTGGGGATTATGTACCGCAAAATACCCAACCTGACGGTCGCTCTGACGGCCACCGATATCAACTCGAAATACGCCTGGAACACCAGCGACGCCCTTGATGAGGAGGGCCGGGTTTATAATGATTATTTCCCGACTTTTTTCCGGCTGGGCGCCGGCTACCAGTTGGCGACGATTCTGCTGACGGCCGACTACGGCTACTGCGTCGACCTGCAGGAAGGCTATTACCTGGGCTCAGCCGTCCGTTTCGGCGCCGAGTACCGCTGGTCGGAACGCTATTTCGTCCGTGGCGGCTTCGGCAACACGCGGGTGGCCATGGGGGTCGGGATGAATTATTCCTTCTGGAAGGAAAATGACGCCTATCTTGATTATGCCGTTGTCTATGAACTACCAACCGGACTGGCCCATGTATTCACCTATGCCTTCAATTTTTAAGACAGTACTGTTAATCCTGTTATTGACCGGCCTGCTGCCGGCCACCGGCACCCAGTTTCTGGCGGTGCCGTCATCAGCGATTGAGCTGGCGCTGGGTGGGCAGGTGGCCCTGCCGAATGCAGCGGGAACCAATCCCGCGGTGGTGCCCGAAATCGGGGCCGGGCCGCAGGTGGATTTCTGTTACGGTGACTGGTTTACCGGCGTGGCGGTTTCCACCCTGAATGCCCGTTTCCGATTGAATTCCGACGTCGGCAGCGTCCGGTTGCGCTACCTGGGCCTGGACGACCTGCCCTACCGCGATGAACGGCCCAGCGATGATCCGCTGGCTAATTACGCCGCCTATTCCCTGGCCCTGGAAGGCGGCTGGTCCCGTGCCTTCGGCGGCAGCCGGGTGGGAGTAACCATGCGTCTGTTGCAGATCCAGTTACATACGGCGGGTGCCAGCGGTATGGCGTTCGATCTGGGCGGCACCCGGTCGGTAGGGAAAAATCTGACTATCGGTGCTGCGTTACTGAATCTGGGACGGATGAATGTTATGGTGCAGGAAATACCGCAACTGCCGTTGCGCCTGTTGGTTGGTGCCGGCTACCGCTTCGACCATCCCCTGGTACCGACCAGCATCGGATTAACCGGCGAATGGTCGACCCTGGTAAATGGACCGATATTCCGGGTCGGCAGCCGGTCCACCTGGGATCGGCTGACGGTGAGTCTGGGTACTGAAATAGCCTCGGCGGTCGTAATGGCATCCGGGGGAATCGGATTGCAGGTGGGCCGTTTTGGTATTAATTATGGAATCCGGTTCGGTTCCCAGCAACTGGGGCTGCCACAGATGCTGGATCTGTCGGTCAATCTGCCCTGAGTTTTGCCGGTTGCGTCTGAATGAAATTGTTTAGCAGTGATTCTCCGGCTCTGCGCCCGGCCCCGATCTTTCTGGCGATCCTGATCGTTGCCGCCGTGGTCGTGCTGTTGATCTTCGGCCGCGGCCGCCGCGATACGGTCCAGCCGGCCCAGCCGCCGCCCGAGAAAAAAGTCGAGGTCCGACCGGCCCCGGTCGGGCTGATCGCAATTATCATCGACGATTTCGGCTACAACTTTGACGATGTCACCCGGTCCTTTCTGCGCCTGGACGCCGACCTGACCTACGCTATCATTCCCGGTCATAGCTACAGCCACCAGATCGCCGAAAAGGCCTTTGCCGCCAACTACGAAGTGATCATCCACATGCCCATGGAATCGCAGTCCAACCAGGCCGGCGAAGATGACTATATCCTGAAAACGGACATGACCAGTGGTGAGATCGAGCGGCGGATGCGGCGGGTGCTGGATGAATTTCCCCAGGCCCGGGGGATGAACAATCACCAGGGCTCGAAGGCCACCGAGAGTGAGCGGTTGATGACGATCGTCGGCAGCCAGTTGAAAGAGACTGATAAATATTTTATCGACAGCCGCACCACCGGGAAGACGGTAGCGGAAAAGAAAATCAGCGCCATCGGGGTACCGGTCGCCCATCGCCATATTTTTCTGGATAATGACAGCGATCCGGAACTGATCCGCAAACAGGTCGAAAAACTGGCCCGCTATGCCCAGAAACACGGCGCCGCCATTGCTATCGGTCACGGCCGGCCCAATACTCTGGCCGTACTGCGAAGCGAAATCCCGCGCCTGCAGGCCGCCGGCTTCCAGTTTGTTTTTGCCTCCCGGATCGTCAAGTAAGCGCAGGTCCGGGTAAAGCTTTATGTAGCAGAAAATCGCGGTGAAATGTGTAACTTCCGCGTTACCGTATAAACGTATTTGGCATTGTTTATGAACGAATCCGAGATGAAAAATCACTGCAACCAGTGAGGTGACGACGATGGCGATTTTATGCACCGTGACCCGTGGTCTCTATATCGAAAGTATTCATACCGCCTACGCCGTGGTGGTGGATGCCGCGGGCCGGATTGTATTCAGCAGCGGCGACCCCAAGTACCTGACCTGCATCCGATCATCGCTTAAACCGTTTCAGGCCGCTGCTTCAGTGGTGGTCGGCGCCACGGCAGCAGCCGGTTTCAACCAGGCCGAACTGGCCCTGATGTGCTCTTCCCACAGCGGCGAGGATATTCATGTGCGCACCGCCGCCGCCATGCTGGACAAACTGGGTTACACCGCAGATGATTACGAATGCGGCCGGCAAGAACCCTATCACAAGGAATCGCTGTATAACCTGATCCGCGCCGGTCAAGAGGCGGGACCACTCCACAACAATTGCTCCGGCAAACATGCCGGTATGCTGTGTCTGGCCCGTAAACTGAACGTTGATCCCCAAGGCTACACATTCCCCGATCACCCGGTGCAGAAAGCGGTTTTCGAGCAGGTGGAGCGCTTCAGCGGTCTGCGCGAGCTGCCGATCGGCGTCGACGGTTGCAGCCTGCCGACGCCTTACCTGCCGTTGTACAGCATCGCCCGGATGTTCCAGAAGCTGGCCGGTGGCGATTTCCCGGAATTGAACATTTTATACGATGCCATGACCGCCAATCCCTATCTGATCGCCGGCGAAAAACGCTTCGATACCGATTTCATGGAAGTGCTGCAGGGGCGGGCGGTGACCAAAGGCGGCGGCGAGGCGGTGCGGGGACTGGCCATCCGGCGGCCCGACGGTGAGGTCTGGGGAATGGCCGTTAAAGTGCTGGACGGCGCCCAGCGCGCCAATCCCCCGGCGACCATGGCGGTCCTGAAACATCTGAACCTGCTGACCGAGGCGGAATTGCTGCAACTGGCGGATTATTCCAGTACCCCGATCCATAACCTGCGCCAGATACATATCGGCAATATTGTCGGTTATGTCGACACCGAATGATCGGCCGACCGGTCAGGTGTAGTCTTTTGGGTGCCGGGAACAACCGGATTTGTATGACTGGTTAATGAATATTTTTAATTAAATTAAACAACGTCGCAAAATTAAGTGAAGAGGAGCGTGTGATGAGAAAGAATGTGATTAGCATTGTTATTTATTGTTTAGTTTTGTTTTCGTTTTTGCACGGACAGGTACCAAATGCCTGGATTAATGAAATTCATTATGATAACCTTAGTACAGATGCAAATGAGGCGATTGAAGTTGCAGTTCCCAGTACCTATACGGATTTAGTCAATTTTTCGGTTACATTGTACAATGGTAGCGGTGGGGCAGCCTATGGTACAAAGACTCTTGATTCCTTTACTGCTGGCAATACGAATAATGGATTTACGTTTTATTATTATACTTATCCATCCAACGGTATCCAAAATGGTGCTCCAGATGGGATTGCACTGAGTTATTCCGGCTCCTTGATTCAATTTCTGAGTTATGAAGGTACCTTAACAGCTGTCGACGGAGCTGCCAATGGTGTAACAAGTATTGATATTGGTGTTTTTCAGGATGGCACCGGCGCCACTGGCCTATCGTTGCAATTAGGCGGTTCAGGTAATGTCTATTCCAATTTTACCTGGCAGAGTGAGGATACCTGGACCTTTGGCACCGTGAATAATAATCAGACTATTCTGGCCGCCGGGTCAGACATACCTCCGGTTATCACTGGTATCACCATTGATCCAATTCTGCCATCAGGTGTCGATGCGGTCAGCGTCAGTGCCACCGTCACCGATGATAATGCGGTAAGTACCGTAGTATTAACTTGGGGAACCAACGGCACGACCTATCCAAATTCAATCTCTATGACCATAACCACGGGCGATATTTATCAAACGTCCAGCGCTATCCCCGCCCAGGCAGCTGGGACGACAGTATATTTTGTTATTAAGGCCACTGATGATGCCAGTCAGACTTCAACTTCATCTCAACAGTCCTACCAGATACCGGAGACAGTAACCATCTTTGCTATCCAATCCGGTACGGTTACTCTTGGTTCATTGGTCCGGATTAGTGGTATCGTCACCGCTGGAACCGGCGAAGTTTCTGATGGTACCAGCAGTTTCTACCTTCAGGACGGCACCGGGCAGTATTCGGGAATCAATATTTATTCTTTCAATTACACTGTGGCGCGTGGTGATAACGTGACCCTGGTTGGCGAATACGCTGAATATGACGGTAAATCAGAGATTGAAAATATCACCAATCTGGTCGTTAATAGTGCTGGCAACGAACCGCCGGCGGCTCAAGTGCTTACTCTGAACCAATCCGACTGGGAACCGTGGGAAGGTGTCTTGGTAAAGATTGAAAATGTGACCGTATCACTCGTTGATGCCGGTTTCGGTGAATGGGAAGTGAGTGATGGAACAAATAATATGCGGATCGATAATTCAACTTCCGGTCATTATTCCTACGTTCCTGTTTTGGATGACCAGTTTATTTCGATTACCGGTCCTTTGAACTACACTCATTTGGCATACAAGATCATCCCCCGTGATGATGATGACCTTGATATTTATATTGATCTTACAATACCGGTAGCCGATGCCGGTGGAGACCAACAGGTAGACTTCGGCGCTCTGGTAACCCTGGACGGCACCGGAAGCACCGATTCCGACGGAACAATTGTCGGCTATCTCTGGGAGAAGCTTGAAGGTCCCGCTGTAACTCTGAGTGATTACGAAGAAGCAGTCGTTACCTTTACTGCGCCGAGTGAATTTGCCACCTTTGTATTTCAGCTTACCGTGTTTGATAATGATGCCCAATCTGCTACCGATGAAGTAACAATTAAGGTAGGTAGTCTATCGATATACGATATCCAGTATGCCGATCAGGCTGGATCCGGGCCCAGTGACTGCTATCCTTCAACACTGCTGAACCAGACAGTTACTGTAACTGGAATCGTAACCGCCGTTAAACCGGGTACCTATCCTAATTTTTTCCTGCAGCAGCCTGATGCAACATCTTGGGGCGGCATTCTGGTTTATGATACCAGTGTCAATCCCGCCGTCGGCGATGAAGTTACTGTTACCGCCACAGTAACCGAATACAATGGCTTGTCGGAATTGAAGACAGTCACCAGTTTTACGATCAATTCCAATGGCAATAGCATTGATCCGGTGGCAATAAATAGTGGTGATCTTGGAATTTCCTGCTCGGCTACAGGTGAACAGTACGAGGGTATGCTGGTTGAATTAATGAATGTAACCGTCGACTCGGTCAATCAATATAACAGCTGGTATGTCAATGATGGCAGCGGTCAGGCCAAAATCGATGATTATTATTTTAATGGCGTATGGGTAAACCCGACGGCTGGTGTTACCTATGAAACAATCATTGGCGTCGTCGATTATGCCTATGGCGAATATATGATCTACCCTCTTAGCACAGATGATATTGTGGTGCTTGGCGGGCTGGACGAACCACAGGTCGCGCGGAATATTAATTTGATGTCGAATTATCCTAATCCGTTTAACCCGACCACTACAATCAGCTACCAACTGGAAGTCAGCGGTAAAGTAAGACTGGATATTTATAATTTGAATGGACAGTTGGTTAATACGTTGGTGAATGATTTCCGCAATGGCAGTGAAATGTATTCGGTGATATGGGATGGAAAGGATTCTAACGGCCAGTTTCTGTCCAGCGGAATCTACTTCACACGCTTGACTTCAGAAAATCTAAGCCTTACTAATAAAATAACGTTATTGAAATAATGAATAAAAAGTATCTTCTGTTAATTGTTATAATTGGACAAACGCTGGTGTCGGCCACGAGCAATCATATATTGTTCCAGCGGATTTGTGTTACACCTACAAAAGCTGAAATGGTCGCACTGGTAAACCCGACCAATGCTGCCGTGGATTTGTCTGATTACTACCTTACCGATGCTGTGAAAAAGTCATCATTTAAATACTATTATAATCTGCCAGACGGAATCAATTACTGGAGTGTTTCCTTTTCTGACTTCATTGCACGTTTTCCGTCAGGTACAATTCTGGCTGCTGGTGAAACCTTGACAGTTAGCATGCACAATGATTCCTTATTTGCCGAATATTATGGTCATGCTCCAGACCTTTCTCTGTATGAGGATATGGAGAATGCAATTGAGGGGCAGACCACTATCTCATTGGGGCCGGCCTTTTTCGCCACGGATATGTTGGGCAGTCCGGAAATGCTGATTCTGTTCAAATGGGACGGAACATCGACGACGGTACAGGATGTGGATTACTTCCTGTGGGGGGATAATTCACACGGGATTGATAAATCAGGAATATCAACTTACCTGAGTGATACTCCTGTCGATCAGCAGAGTTATTTTTATACTCATGGTAATGATTCATCATATATGAGAATATCCTTGGTTGAAACGGGCGAATCCCAATCTGCGGGTAACGGAATCACCGGCCATGATGAAACCAGCGAAAATCTCACAGCGGCTTGGGAAGTCGTATTCCATCCAGAGATCATTTATGGTTGCACCAATCCCACCTCGCCGAATTATAATCCGGCGGCCACCAGAGATGACGGCAGTTGCCTGGCGGGAACGGAAGATCTGACACCATTCATTGACATTATTAACGGATTATATGATAATCAGACTGTTATTATTCAGGGTTTGTTGGTTGATTATTTTGACGTGACTGTCTATAACGGACCGCATTCGATTACACTGGAAGACCCTGACGGTTACCGGCTGGAATGTACTGTCTGGCCCAGTGACTGGGATATTCCCAATTCACCCCGTGCCTATCTGATAACTCCCCCATTCGAAAAATATGTGATTCAGGCTACCGGGTTGGTACAAGAGTATCAGGGGGAAAAGCAGATAAATGTAACCAGTAGTGAAGATTTTGATATTGCCAAAATCTACGGTTGCCCAGATCCCTACGCTCAAACCAATGAGTATGGCGATTGCATTTATCCGGGTGATTATAGCAAGGCCAGCATCAATCCAGCGCCGTTTGTGTTGATACCCACCATGGGCGAGCACCTGGATTACGAATATTCCTTCCCGGCTAATTCGCGGGTGATCGTGCGGGTCTTCGATATTTCCGGTCGATTTATCACATCACTGGTGGATGAATTCTATGCCGAAGCCGGCGAAGTGCAGCGCACCGAATCCTGGGCCGGCTGGGATGGTCGCGATCATCTGGGGCAAATCGTTCCACCCGGAACCTATTTCATGCATATTGAGGCGACTGATTTTCAGTCGGGCAAGACCAGCACCGATATCGCCCCGGTTGTCATCGGCGTAAAATTTTAGCGAGCGACACATAATGAATAAACTACTCACGAGAATCCTATTTTCTCTGACAATGGTGTCCGCTCAGGTAGCCAGCGATTATATCTACACCGGCGTGGAAGCCACCGCCCTGGCCGGAGCGGTAGTGGCAAATCCCGGCAGCAGCAGTAATCTGTATCATAATCCGGCCGGCCTGGCGGAAGTGAAAACACTGGAATTCAGGGCCGGCAGCGGCAAGATTGTCAACTTGCCGTACTTGGATTTTGGACTGGTTATGCGTGTTCCGGTGCTGGGCAGTATCGGTATTTCCACCCAGGGATTAAAGACCGATTATTCCGGTACGACCCTGTCCAACGAGCAGGTCTACAGTTTTTCCAACGGTTTCCATCTGCAGCAGGATCGCAACACGCGGCTGCTGCTGGGCTATAGCCTCAATTACTATACCTGGGATCTGGGGCGAAGCGCCGGACTGAGTGGTGACGGCAGTGACGGCTTTGCCGCTGCCTCTGGTAGCGCTTTCGGACTGGATGTCGGTCTGGTAGCAGTGCTGCGTAATAAGCACCGGGTTGGCGCCTATCTGAAAAACATCAATTCACCGGAAATCGGCAGTGGCGCATCGACTTCATATTTGCCGCGGCGGATGAACATCGGCATCGCTTACGTACCATTCGATCGGCTGGTGACATCACTTAATCTGGATCGTCTGCTGGGTGCCAATCAGATCATCATCAACGGCGGTTTCCAGTACGGACTGAATGACTGGGTGATCCTGCGTCTGGGGGTACAGTCCAATCCCAATCGCTTTGGCGGTGGAATGGAAGTGCAGGTGGCGGGCTTCAAGATCGGCTACAGCCTGCTGAGTCATCCGGTCCTGCCCCTGACACACCAGTTCGGCATCCGTTTTGCCCGGCGCTAAGGACCAAACCGTGTTGGAAAAGAAATCAAAATATATTGTGATCGGTTTGATCATCCTGACTTTAGCATTTGGGGTGGAGGCTAAACTGGACCTGAATGAAGCTACTCTGGAGGAATTGAAAACTCTGCCGCTTTCGGCTGCGCAGATTGCAGCAATCGCGCAACGGCTTGAAAGTCAACGGTTTTTCACTACTATTTATGATCTGGTCGATCTGCCGGAATTCACAATCGAAGATGTCTATCGCCTTAAACCGCTGGTGGCGGTGTGGCTGCCGGAATTATCCGACTTTCTGGAAAACAGTCAGGTGGCCGCCTATAAGGTCGATCAATGGCTGGCGGCGGAAGGCAATACCGAGGGACTGTCAGAAATCTGGCTGGATCGCTCATTCGAACCGGCCGATATCAATAAAATGAATTATGACGATCTGATCGCCTTACCCAATCTGAGCCCGATCGACGTAGTGGCGGTGCTGAAGCAGCAACGGCTTGGGCAGATTTATGGCGATTTTGAATTGCGTAATGCTCCTGGTATCAGTTATTACGGCTATCGCAACCTGATCGATTTCATCCGGTTCGAGACCGACTCCACCGCCAAACCGCGACCGCACCTGCGTTTTACCCAGTTATACCGTACGGTACCGGTGACCACCAATCCCGACGATGAAGGCAACATTGCCGCATTTGCTGATGCCGACCGACCGGAAAATTACCGAAAACTCACTGCCGTGTACGGTCGTCACTGGAAAGCGGGCTATGTCTTCCGGCAGAACATGGGCGACCCGGAAGATCTGGTAAGTGAGAAAGGCTATCTGTCGCTGGAGAACGTCGATCTGGGATTTCTGCGTCTGGACCGTCTGATCGTTGGTAACTATACCGCTGCTTTCGGTAATGGTGTAGTGCTGGAAACCGGTGACTTTTTCAGTCCCCGGCGCACTGGTTATGGTTTCACCAAGCGCGCGGAAGGTATCTTTCCCGATGCCACACGCTCCATCGAATATGTTTTGAATGGCGCCGCCGTTCAATTTTCCAACCGGTTCATAAGGACGGCATTCTTCGCTTCCAAGGCACCACGGGATGCGATTATCAATGCCGATTCCAGTTTTTCCAGCCTGATTGTCATGCAGCCCCGACTGCCCTGGGGCGCCTACGGTGATACCACCAAGATTTATCATGAATTGACCAATTCAGTCACCGAAGTGACCTGGGGCGGAAATCTGCGCGTTACACCCTTCATCGGTCTGAATATCGGTTTCTCTTTTTACGAAAGTCTGTATGACCGCGAGTTATCGCCGCAGGTGATCAATACCATCACCGGTGGCGTGGATGATGACAATCCCGGTTTTGATGCAGCCACCGATTATGACGCCTATTCCGGTGACGCTTATTACCTCCAGTATATGACCAACTCCGCCGATCCCGAAATTGCTGCCATGTATGCCTCCTCCGGAGAATCAGAT
>JBDRBK010000088.1:0-22799 GCA_043822705.1 Fidelibacterota bacterium | reverse complement strand
ATTTCGACCTCGATCTGGAAACCCGCGGCGGTGATTTTAATATTACCAACATCACCGGCACCATGGAAGGCAAAACCATGGGCGGCGATTTGGACCTGATCCGGTTGACCGGCAACCTGCATTTTGTCACCATGGGCGGTGAAATCGATTTGCGCAATTCGGAAGTGGACGGCCTGGTAAAAACCATGGGTGGCAATGTGACCATCCGCGACGTGGTCGGTGATGTCAAGGGCAAAACCATGGGCGGCAATGTTTACTACAAGAATGTCACTTCCAAAGATGGCGGACAGCTCGAAACTTCCACCATGGGTGGCAATATTGTCATTCATTCCGAAAATCAGTCCATAAAAGCCAGGACCATGGGCGGTGATATCAATGCCAGCGGCAAAGAAGTAAATGTATCGACCATGGGCGGCGATATCGATGTTCAAGACGCTCCTCTGGGTGCCGAAGTTCATACCATGGGCGGTGATATTTTTATCAAGTCGGCTGGGAATTTCGTCAAAGCCAAAACCATGGGCGGCGACATCGAAGTCGAAGCCGTCAACGGTTGGGTCAAGGCCACTACCATGGGCGGCGATATCGATATAACGATGGTAGGCGATCCCAAAGCCGGCGACCGCCAAGTCGAACTGACATCATTCGGCGGCGGAGTGACCCTGACAGTACCGAAAGGACTGGACATGGAATTCGAGATCGAATTGGCCTACACCAAACAGAGCCGACGTAATTATAAAATCGTTAGCGATTTCGACCTGAAGATTCGCGAGTCCGACGAATGGGAACGATCATTCCTGGTCGGGGAACCACGCAAGATAATCTATGGCAGTGGTAAAACCGGCAACGGTACCAATCTGATCAAAATCAAGACCACCAACGGCAATATCTACCTGAAAAAAGCGGCCGGTTAAATAATCCGGCCTGCGAAGAATTTAAATAAAAAGACCCGGCGGCGACCGGGTCTTTTTTTATTGGACTGAATCTTCGCGGCTACAGTTGCGCCAGTTCCTGCTCCAACTGGGTAACCAGTTCCTCCATCCGGTCAATCACGGCCTGGAAGGAAGCGGTCTGCGTCAAATCGACTCCGGCCTTTTTCAATTGCTCCATCGGGTAGTCATTGCCACCGGATTTCAACAGGGTCAGATAACGGTCGATGGCATCCTTCTTCTGCTTTTTATTGCCGTCTTTGATATCCTTGAATATTTCCGCCGACGAGGCAAAACAGGTCGAATACTGGTATACATAGTACGGATAAAAATAGAAATGCGGAATCCGCGCCCAGGTAATATCATATAATTCGTCGTGGTAAACAACATCGCCGTAATACTGGTTCAGCAGTTCGGCATAGATACCATTCAGCACGGCGGCGGTGATCGGCTGGCCTTGTTCCACCAGGCGATGGGCCTGCAGTTCGAAATCGGCGAACATGACCTGAGTGTAAAAAGTTCCGGCGATATTATCGATGGCATGGGACAGCAGGGTAATTTTTTCCTTGGGATCCTTGGCCCTGGAAAGCCAGCGATCCAGCAGGAAGGCCTCGCTCATGGTCGAGGAAACCTCGGCTACGAACAGGGTATAATCGGCGGTGGCAAAAGGCTGGTTTTCATTGGCGTACATGGTGTGCAGGGTATGCCCCATCTCGTGCGCCAGGGTGAAAACATCTTCCATCGTGTCGCTGTAATTAAGCAGCATGTAGGGATGTACGCCATAAACACCGCCCGAATAGGCGCCGCCGCGCTTGCCTTCGTTCTCGTACACATCGACCCAGCCGCCCTGAAAGGCCTGCTGCAGCTTTTTCTGGTAATCCTTACCCAGCGGTTCTATCGATTCAAGGATAATATCGGTGACACTATCATATTCATAGGTCTTGTCAAAATCGACGATCGGGATGGAACTGTCATACAGATGGTACTCCTCCAAGCCCAGTGCCTGTTTGCGTGCGCGATGGTAGCGTTTTAACGGCTCGGTGCCGTTGCGGACCATTTCCACCAGATTTTCATAAACCGTCACCGGTACGTTATCCCCTTCCAGGCTGGCTTCCAGTGTCGAGCCGTATTTGCGGGCCTGGGCGTAGGCCCAGTCACGCTGACAGATGCCGTTGTAGGTCGCGGCGTAGGTATTGATGGTCTGGTTGTACAGGCCGTTGCGGGCCAGGAATACCGCTTTCCGGTCCGCCTGGTTACGGTTGGTCGCCAAAACCAGATTGTACTGACCGGGCGTCACGGTAATCGTTTCACCACTGCTCAGGGTGAGTTCGGGGAATTCGATATCGGATGTGGAAAGTTCCGAATGAATCGACCGCGGGGTGCGGGCAAATCCGGAGAAATACGACAGCAGTTGTTCCCCCCCGGCATCCAGTACATGCGCCTGCTGCCGGTACAGATCCTCAATGCCGTGACGATAGGGTTTCAGGGCCTGTTCGGAATTCAGCCAGGCTGCCATGGTTTCCCAGGGAATCGTCAGCAATTCCGGATCGAACCAGGCGGTGGCGACGCCGAATTTCGAGAACAGAATCTGAACCCGCTGCAATTTGGCGGATACATCGTTATCGCGGGTGTCGGTATCCCGGGTCATATTGGCATAACTGTGGACCCGGTCGGCCAGTATGCCCAGTTCGTCATCCAGCAGGAAAGCCTTCAACAGCGCCTGCGGTCCGCCGGACAAGGACCCTTCCAGCGCGGCATATTCATCCATCTTGGTTTCCAGTTGGACAAATTCGGCTTCCCAGGCGGACCAGTCCGGATAAACATCGGTAAGATTCCACTTGTACTGGTCCGGTATATCCGAACGGATCAGCGTTTCCGGTTTGGCCATAAGTCCACCCGCCAGTAGCAGTACGCTGCCCAACAGCATGACCAGTGATTTATTCGATCGATTCATTTGAACCTGCTTTCATTTCAGATTGTACAAAAATAATTGCTGGAATTTCCTTGTAATATGAAAATAAAACAAAAAGTTTCCAGCTTTCATTGCAATCCCCGGTGATTTCAATCCAAGGGCGACGGCAGCGGCGGCGAAATACAATGGTGCGGACCGGCGGTCAGGCTAAAACGAAATAGCACCAGACCGTCGCTATGGCCGGGGCCAGCAGACCTATCAGGAGTCCGCCGCGGATAAAATCGCTGGTCTGCAGGCGGCCGGTGGCAAAGGCGATGGCGTTGGGCGGTGTCGAAATCGGCAGGCACATGGCGGCCGATGCGCCCAGGGCGATCGGTACCACCACCAGCGCTTCCATGCCCAGCCCGATCGCCATGCCGATCGGCACCAGGATATTGGCGGCGGCGGTGTTGCTCATGAAATTCGACATGGTGGTCGCTACGTACGCCAGCAGAACGGCCACCATCAGGGGCCCCAGTACTTCGATCGGCAGCAGCGATACCAGCCAGGCCGCCAGACCGGTCTGCCGGACCGCGACCCCCAGCGACAGGCCGCCCGCCAGCAACAGCAGCACATCCCAGTGCAGGTTGCGGATATTCTTGGCGGTCATGACGCCGGTCACCGCCAGTATCGTAATCGGAATGAAGGATACCACCGGCGTTGGTATGTGATGCAAGGGTTCAGTCATCCACAGCAGGACCGTGATAATAAACACCGGCATTACCAGCAGGCGCTTCCACATCGGCAGTTGCGCGCCGGTGCGGGTCTGCCATTGCAAACCGCTCAGGTCTACGTGCTGTTTTTTGGCCGGATAAGCAAACCGCAGATAGGCCCATACGATCACGAACAGCACGATCGCCGGCGGCAAACCGGCAAAGATCCACTGGATGAAATCCATTCCCACCGTACCCGCCAGCGAACCGGCGGCGATGGCGTTGGGCGGACTGCCGATGATCGTACCCATTCCGCCGATGTTGGCGGCGAAGGGTATCCCCAGCAGAATAGCCTTGATGAACGGATCGTCTTTTTCCAACGCATTGACGATCGGCATGATGACCGCCATCATCATCGCCGCCGTGGCGGTATTGGACATGAACATCGAAAAAGTAAAGGTCACTGCCATGGCGCCGAACAGCACCGCCCCCGGTTTGGTGCCGAACCAGCCCAGCACATAGCGTGAAAACAAGCGGTCGAGACCGGTGGCCTGGGCCGCTTCCGCCAGGACAAAACCACCGAAGAACAACCACATCAGCGGGCTAGCCCAGGGACGGACGAACATTTCCCAGTCCGTGGCGGTTTTAGCGAAGACTCCGCCCGGCCGTCCCAAGATCACGATCTGTAAGGCGATTATCAGCAGGGCTACCGAAAATGAAGGCAGCGCCTCGGTAATCCACAGGCCGGCCCCCAGCAGTAGGATGAACAGCGACCAGGCGCCGGCCGGCGACAGACCCACCCAATCCGGCACCAGCGCCACCAGCGCCGCCACAATCGTCGTGACGGTCACCTTGATTACGGTGGTGGTTGATGAAATCTCCAGTTGGCCCCAGACCCGCAGCACTTCGCGTCTTGTATCAATCATCGGTCGATCCTGTGGTGAATAATCATGGAAAAAATAACCACTAAAATTACACTCCGGCCGGCATATGGCGGCAGGACAATTCAGCCAGTCAATTTCATTTATTCCTAAGTTTGTAAATCGTACATTTATGGTCGCGATTAATCAATTGAGTTCAACAATCTAAAACACAGGAATGACCAGCATGGATTTGGGAATCGCCGGAAAGATCGCCGTAGTACAGGCTTCATCCAAAGGTCTTGGTTTCGGAATCGCCCGCGAATTGAGCATCGAGGGCGTCAACGTCGTGATCTGCGCCCGCACGAAAAGTGCCGTGTTCGACGCCGCGCACCGGATCCAGGAAGTCAGCGGCAATCCGGTTCATCCGGTGGTCTGCGACGTCTCCCAGCCGGAGCAGTTGCCGGGACTGTTTCGGGAATGCCGGGAAATATTCGGCGATCCCGATATCCTGGTCTGCAATGCCGGCGGTCCGCCGCGGGGGAAATTCAACGATTTTACCGATGCGGACTGGCAGGCCGCCCTGCAAACCAACTTCCTGTCAGCCGTGGCGGCGGTCCAGCAGGTAGTTCCGGCCATGCGGGAAAAACACTGGGGCCGAATCCTGTTTATTACGTCGATAGCGGTTAAACAGCCGATTGACGATCTGGTGCTGTCCAACGCCGCCCGCTCGGCCCTGACCGCCTTCGCGAAAACGATCACGGCGCAACTGGCGCCCGACGGCATTACCGTTAACTGCCTGCTGCCCGGCGCCCACCGTACCAGTCGTCTGGAACAGTTGGTGAACGAGATCGTCGAGGAGGAAGGCTGCACGATCGAGGAAGCCTGGGACCGGCTCGGAACCCACACGCCCATCGGCCGGCTGGGTGACATCGAGGAATTCGGCGCACTGGCGACATTCCTGTGCTCGCGCCAGGCGGCCTTCATCACCGGACAGTCCGTCGTTCATGACGGCGGCGCGGTGAAAGGTCTGTACTGATGGCGCAACGGATTTTCATCAGCGGTGCCAGCAGCGGGATCGGCGAGCATCTGGCCTATCATTATGCCCGGTTGGGCGCCCGGCTGGGCCTGGCAGCCCGGCGCGGCGAGCTGCTGGAGAAAGTGGCGATGGAATGCCGGCGCCTCGGCGCTACCACCGTCGTTTACGAACTGGATGTGACCGATCAGGAAGAATGCCGCGCGACGGCGACCGATTTCCTCACCCGTTTCGAAGGTATCGATCTGGTGATCGCCAATGCCGGCAAGAGTGGGGACGACCATCTCGATACCGGCGATCCCACCCGGACTAATCAGATTTTGAAAATCAATATCCTGGGAATCACCAATATCGTTTACCCGTTCGCGCCGTCCCTGATGCAGCAGAATTCCGGCCAGGTCGTGCTGGTCAGCTCGATCGCCGGGGTGCGCGGCCTGCCGCGCCGGGGCGCTTATTCCGGCTCCAAGGCGCTGGTGCGTACGCTGGCCAACAGTTGGCGCTTCACCTTCGCCGGTCATTATGTGAAAGTTACCACGATCTATCCCGGCTTCGTCCGTACACCGATGACGGCCAGCCGCCAGACGATCATGCCATTCCTGATGGATGTGGAACCGGCCGCCGCCCTGATCGCCGGAGCGATCGCTCGCGGTCGCCGCAATTACCTGTTCCCCTGGCAATGGCGCCTGTTACTGCCGCTGATTAAAATCGTCCCTGATTGGATCGTCGGGAAAGTAGTATGACCAAAAGCAGTCGGCCGCGCTGGGAACATTTTCCGCACCAGGCCGATATCGGCATCCGCGGGATCGGTGCGACCCTGGGTCAGGCCTTTTCCCAGGCCGGCAAGGCCCTGACGGCAGTGGTCACCGGCGCCGAAATTATCCCCGGCCGGGGCATCACCTTTAAGCTCGAGGCGGCCGACCGGGATACGCTGTTCTACGACTGGATTAATCAAGTCATTTACCTGATGGCCGTCGAAAAAATGTTGTTCGGCATGTTTGAGGTGCAGATCAGCGGCACGACCCTGACGTCGATCATCTGGGGTGAAACCATTGACCGCAGCCGGCACCAGCCGGTGGTGGAAGTCAAGGCCGCCACCTTCACCGAACTGGCCGTCAATCAACTTGCCGGCGGAGAATGGCAGGCGCAGTGTGTCGTCGATGTCTGAAACATCAGGATTAAAACCATAATATGAATCTTGACCGGCTCAATCAGAAATCCGACTGCGAGTGGCAAATCACCGGCGGTGACCCGAAGTTATTGCCCGGCATCATTTTCGCCGATCGCAACCTGATCCGGGCGATGGATGACAAGGTCGGCGAACAGGTGACCAATGTTACCCGCCTGCCGGGTCTGCTGAAAGCCGCTTATGCCATGCCCGATGCCCACTGGGGCTACGGTTTCCCGATCGGTGGGGTGGCGGCTTTCGACCCGGAGCGCGGCGGTGTGATTTCCGCCGGCGGCGTCGGTTTCGACATCGCCTGCGGGGTGCGAACCCTGCACACCGGATTGACGGTGGACGATATCCTGCCGCTGAAGAAAGAATTAGCCGATCGACTGTTCCTGGATATTCCCGCCGGTGTCGGCAGCCGCGGTGATATCCGGCTGAATGACCGCCAGATGGACGCCATGCTGGCCGGTGGCGCCCACTGGGCGGTGGAACAGGGTTACGGCACTTCTGGAGACCTGGACCGGATCGAGGAAAACGGCCGGATGACGGCGGCTGATCCCGGCTGCGTATCGGCGCTGGCCCGGAACCGTCAGCGCGACGAGATGGGTACCCTCGGTTCCGGGAATCACTACCTGGAAATTCAACAAGTGGCAGAAATTTATGATCCGGAAATCGCCGCCGTTTTTGGCCTGCGGATCGGCGATATCAAGATCAGCATCCATTGCGGCTCCCGCGGGCTGGGGCACCAGATCGGCACCGAATTCCTGAGACGGATGGCGCAGGAAGCGCCGCGCCACGGAATTATCCTGCAGGACCGCGAACTAGCCTGTGCACCGCTCGATTCCGCCCTCGGTCGGGAATACCTGGGGGCGATGAATTCCGGTATCAACTGTGCCCTGGCCAACCGCCAGATTCTGACCCACCTGACCCGCCGCACACTCGAAAGGCTGTTGCCCCGGGCCGAATTAACCCTGTTGTATGATGTTTCCCACAACACCTGCAAACGCGAGCAGCATATTTTCGGCGGACAGGCGCGCACGGTCTATGTTCACCGCAAGGGGGCGACCCGTTCCTACGGTCCCGGCCACCCGGATCTGCCAGCCGTTTTCCGGGCGGTCGGCCAGCCGGTACTGATCGGCGGCACGATGGGAACTTCATCGTATATCCTGGTCGGCACTGCGGAAAGCGCCGGCAAGGCGCTGGCCTCTTCCTGTCACGGCGCCGGGCGCACCATGAGCCGGACCAAGGCCAAAAAGACCTGGCGCGGCGAACAGGTCGTCAGCGAATTGGCCGGGCAGGGCATCGAGGTGCGCAGCCCATCCCGGCAGGGCGTGGCGGAAGAAGCGCCGGGGGCCTACAAAGACGTCAGCGCGGTGGTGGAAGCCACCGAGCGGGCCGGTCTGTCCCGGAAAGTGGCCCGTCTGGTTCCGCTGGTGGTGATCAAGGGCTGATTTTTTCATTCGCGGCACATTAAGTTTCCCCTTGATTCGACAAACATATACAGGAAGAATATTTTGAAAAACATACAACCGACATTAATCGGCCTGGATATCGGCGGCACCAACGCCCGCGCCGGGCTGCTGGAGAACGGAAAAATCATCAGGCTGGAGCAAATACGCATCAAATCGCAGGGGACGGTGCCGGAAGTGCTGGAGCAGATCTACGCCCTGATCGAGCAGGTCCTGACCGCCGACGTCAGCGGCATCGGCATCGCGTTTCCTTCGATCATGGACATGGACCGCGGTATCGTTTATGATGTTCAAAACATTCCTTCCTGGAAGAAGGTCCATCTCAAGGATATTCTGGAAGAGCGCTTCGAGCTGCCGGTGCGGATCAACAACGACGCCAACTGCTTCGCCCTCGGTGAATATTATTTCGGACAGGGACAGGATTACCCCAATCTGGTGGGTCTGATCTCCGGTACCGGCCTGGGCGCCGGGATCGTTATCGCCGGTAGGCTCCACAACGGTGCCAACGGCGGCGCCGGTGAATTCGGCATGACCCCCTACCGGGACGGCATCCTCGAGCATTACTGCACCGGCCGTTTTTTTGAACAACGGGGCGGGCAGCCGGGCGACCGGCTGGCGGCGGCGGCCGCCGCCGGCGATTCCCAAGCGCAGGCGGTTTTCGACGAGTTCGGCTTTCATTTCGCCCAGGCGATCAAGACGATCCAGTATGCCATCGATCCCGGCATAATCATTCTCGGCGGTTCGGTCCGCAAATCGTATACGCATTTCCAGCCGGCACTGGACCGGGAACTGGATAATTTCGCTTTCCCGCATGCCCGTAAAAATATCCGCATCGCCATTTCCAATGATGATTATATCGCCATCCTGGGGGCGGCGGCGTTGCATCTGGCCGGTCGATAAACCGTGACGGCGCTGGTCATAAAGCCACTTACGCCGGAACACTGGCCCGATTAGACCTTTGATTCCATACCGGGTACCGTTAAAATTCCCGGCAATCAAGAGGCAAATCAATTGGGGAAAAAGCAATGTCGTTAGCATCCGTACCAACCGCCTATTCAGTCATGACCGTGCTGCTGTCGGCCGTATTATTCGGTCAAACACCGATCGATTCGACCGGCGCCGGGTCGGCGGATTTTCCACAAAACCGGCTGCGACTGGTGGTTGACCAGCGCAAAGAAATCAATGTTCGACGGTCGACCGTCTATGGAGCACCACAGGCACTGGATTCGACCAAAGCTTTTTACTGGCAGGCAATCCGGCAGGACCGGACACCACTTTCTGAAGAAGCATTTTACCGTGCCTGCGGCGATACGCTGCTGGCCGATTCGGTTCTGGCACTGGTCAGTCGACAGAAATCCCAACAATTGTTGGGAGCGGCACTGATCGCCGGAGGCATCTATGCCGCCCGCCGGAAAGAAACCGAGAAAAAATCGATCATGACGATCAATCAGACCGATCAGACGGTAGAATACGAGTACTATGACGAGGTCTCATATCCCTGGCGGATGCACGGGGTCGCCGTCGGCTCGGTGGGCGCCTACCTGCTGATCAAGATTTTCAATAACAGTGGCCGGAAAATTATTTCCGCCGCCGCCGCTCAGGCACTGGTCGATAATTACAACCGGTCGCTGACGGCGGATCGCTCCCTGCAGTTCAAAACCACGAGTAACGGTGGTAGTCGGGAATAAAATCGAACTGGGAATTATCATGCCGGTACCGGATATAAAACAACCCACGCTGCTGCTGGACAGTGACCGGGCCCGCCGCAACCTGCAGCGAATGGTGACCAAGGCCGGGACGAACGACGTCCTATTCCGGCCGCATTTCAAAACCCACCAGTCCCAGGAAATCGGTCGCTGGTTTCGTGACAGCGGAGTAACGGCAATTACCGTGTCATCGCTGGCCATGGCCGAATATTTCGCCCGCGACGACTGGAAGGATATCACCGTGGCGATGCCGGTCAACCTGCGGGAAATCGATCGAATCAACCGGCTGGCCGAAAACATCGATCTGCACCTGCTGGTCGATTCGCCGGAAGCGGTGGATTTCCTGGCCGACCACCTGCTGTGGCCGGTGGCGGTCTGGATCAAGATTGACGTGGGCTATCACCGCTGCGGACAATTGTGGTACAATACGACTGAGATTATCGAGCTGGCACAGAAGATCGTGGCCGGCGCCAACATGAATTTCCGCGGCATCCTGACCCATGCCGGGCATACCTATCAGCAACCCGGACCGGAAGAAGTCCTGCGGATCCACGAAGAGGCCGTCCGGCGGCTGATCGACCTCCGGGGAGACCTGCGGCAGGCGGGGATCGACCACTGCGCCATTTCAATCGGCGATACGCCGGGGTGCAGTCTGGCGGATAATTTCGCCGGCGTCGATGAGATTCGTCCCGGCAATTTCATTTTCAATGATCTGATGCAATGGCGCCTGGGCGTCTGCAGCGCCGCTGACGTCGCCGTGGCGGTGGTCTGTCCGGTCATCGGTAAATACCCCAAGCGCAATGAGATTGTGATCCACTGCGGCGCCGTCCACCTGTCCAAGGAAGGTCTGAAAACCGATACGGTTGCGACGGTATTCGGTTATCTGGCGCCGGTCTCTGAAAACGGCTGGGGACCGCCGCATAAAACCGCGCCGGTGATCGCACTATCGCAGGAGCACGGCATCGTGCAACTGCCTCCGGAAATGATGACCCACGTGACCATCGGCAGCCTGGTGACGATATTACCGGTCCATTCCTGCCTGACCGCCAACCTGTATTCCGAATACCTGACGCTTGACGGACAACCGATCAACAAAATGCAAAGCCTGCTCTGAACCATGAACCCGACTGATCTGAAACAATATCTGCAGCCGACATATTTCATCAATTATAATCAACCGGAGGTGGCGCGGTATGCCGCTGATTTGACCAGCGGACTGACCGACCCCATTGAAAAGGCGGTCGTTCTTTTCCGGCATGTCCGGGATGATTTCCGTTACGATCCCTACCGGGTACCGATCAAACCGAAAAATTTCCGGGCCGGTGTGGTCATCGAACAGGGCTACGGTTTCTGCATTACAAAGGCGACCTTGCTGGCGGCGGTGGCACGGGCGGCTGGTGTCCCGGCCCGGTTGGGATTTGCCAACGTGCGGAACCATCTGAACACCGAAAAACTGCGCAATTTGATGGGCACCGATATTTTCTACTGGCATGGCTACACCGAATTATTCCTGAACGGAAAATGGGTCAAGGCCACTCCCGCCTTTAATAAATCACTCTGCGACCGGTTTGGTTTTCAGGTGCCGGAGTTTAATGGCCGGACCGATTCGCAGTTACCTGCGCTGGATAGCGAAGGCAACCTGCACATGGAATATCTGGAAGACCACGGTTTTTTTACCGACCTGCCCTATGTGAGAATAATGGCCACCTGGGCACGGCATTATACCAGTATACTGGCCGGACATCTGGCGGCGGCCGGCAGCGTTGACCCGGATAAATTCCAGCAGGAATGATCGTATATTCCCGCCGATAGACTTCTTCGGATTTTTAATTTTGGAGGCATAATGGCAAAAATTACTTTAAAAGGCAACCCGATCAACACGACTGGTAAGTTACCGGCGATCGGCAGTACGATCGCTGACTTCACCCTGGTTGCCGGTGATTTAAGTGAAAAAAGGCTTTCGGATTTTGCCGGCAAAAGGAAAGTCTTGAATATCGTCCCCAGTCTCGATACCGGCGTCTGCGCTGCTTCGGCCCGTTATTTCAACCAGGCCGCCGGCCGGATGGGTAACACTGTGGTGCTGATCATTTCCGCCGATCTGCCCTTCGCCCAGAAACGTTTCTGCGAGGCCGAAGGATTGGAAAACGTGATTCCCCTGTCATCATTCCGGGCCAGCTTCGGCGATGACTACAATCTGCGGATAATCGATGGACCGTTGAAAGGCCTGAATTCCCGCTGTGTGATCGTTGCCGACGAAACCAACGAGGTCATTTACACCGAACAGGTCCCCGAGATCGCCCAGGAACCGGATTATGAAGCGGCACTGGCGGCTTTGAGGTAGGCATGGGACATATCGCCGACGCCAAATCCAGCCTGGTACCCCTGATCGATCGCCTCAACCAGTACCCGATCGGTCTGGTGGATAATGAAATTTTACGGGAAATGCTGGCGATCCTGTTTACCGAAGAAGAGGCCTACGTCGGTTCTAAATTCCCGCTGATGGAAGCCACCCTGGCCGAAATGATCGAGCGCACCGGCTACCCCGAGAAGAAACTGCTGCCGGTCCTGGAGTCGATGGCCGACAAGGGTATCGTCATGGATTTGCCTTACGGTGATAAAATGTACTACCTGTTAATGCCCGGTGTGATCGGATTCATCGAATTCACCTTCATGAAAAATCGCACCGACATCCCGATGGATAAGGTGGCACGGTTAATGAGTGAGTATTTCCATTGGGACCACAAGGAGGGCCAGGCCAAGGAATTTTTCGGCAGCAAGACCCAGCTCACTCGTTCCCTGCCCTACGAAGAGCACATCCCGGTCAGCAGCGAAATCGTCTCCTTCGACAGCGCCAAAGACATTATCATGAGCGCCATGTACGGCGCCGTGTCGATGTGCTATTGCCGCCACAAGCGCGAGCATGAGGGCAAATCCTGCAAGAAAGGGGCGCCTACCGAAGGTATTTGTATCTCGCTGGGGCGGGGCTCGGAATTTCTGGTGCGGCGCGGTTTCGCCGAACAGAAAACGAAGGCCGAATTGCTGGATATCTTGCAAACCGCTGAGGACCTGCGCCTGACCCACATTACCGATAATATCCGTGAAAAACCTACTTTTATCTGCAACTGCTGTGGTTGCTGCTGCGAAATCATGGCCGGTGTGCAGGCCGGTTATTATAAAGGTGTCAACAAAACGCCCTACATCGCCGTCGTCGATCAGGACGTCTGCGATTACTGCGGTGATTGTTTCACCGCTTGTAACGTTAAAGCGATTGGGCTGGACAAAGCCGCCGGTAACGGCAACGGCCGGGTCAGCATGGTCAAGCCGGAGGTCTGCCTGGGCTGCGGCGCCTGTATATCCGCCTGCGAGAAAGGCGCCCTGTCGATGATTTCCCGGGATGATTACAAATTGCCGGCGAAAACCAAGCGCAACCTGTTCATGAAAATCGCCCATGAAAAAGGACGCCTGGGCCCGCTGCTCGCCACCCGGGTCAAGAAGAAGCTGGGGATGAAGATTAAGTAAATATCATTAGTGCGAAAAATCACTCGCCGATTTATCATATTTGACAAATACGGAAATCAAAAAAATTTACATCTGTAATCGAGGAGACTATTTTGTCAGTTGAATTTCATATTGATATCGAACGCAAGCTTATAATTGGACAGGTATCCGGTGAAGTCGAGCACCAGGAACTGCAGGACGTAGTGCAGGAGATGGTCCGGCACCCGGATTATGATCCCACGTTCAATGAAATCTGGGATATCAGGAAGGTTATTAAAGTGAAATCCTTTTTAAAACAGACCATGGCCCGGGTAGAAAATGAGCACCGAATTCGTAGAATCAAGACCCCCAACCGCGAAGCGCTGATCGTAAAAAACACGCTACAGCACAAAATCGCCAGCCTGTACGCCGTCCTGGCTGAAAATATTCCCCTGAAAGTCGAAGTGTTTTATGATTACGAGCGCGGTTTGCGGTGGGTGTCAGAAGAGTAATTATAGAATGATCATAATCCAATCGATGGCATGATTTGCATTTTTTTCAATTTTTAAGTCATGCGTACCTAAATTTTTCTTTAAATATACCTCGTTATTCGGTAGTGTACCGATTAATTATTATTGAATCGCGACACTGCATCATCCATACTCCCGCATTACCAGAAGCAACTGCAAAACATGATAATAAGATTAATCCAACCCGCCGAATTTCCCGGCTTGATTGATTTTATCGTGCCGTTGTGCCGCCATCCGCAGACCCAGTGCATTAATTCCTGGGCCGGGGATGATAAAGCAACCCTGCTCCAGGATTTCAAAAAAATGGACGCCGACAACGAACTGCTTTATCTGGGCGCTTTTAACGATGGTCGAATGGTCGGCACCCTGGGCTGCGAATTCGATGAAGACCTCGGGCGGGGCTGGTTACACGGTCCCCACCTGGTTATTACAAATGAAGTCTCCGACGCCATTGATTTATATATCCATTTGCTGAACCAGTTACCGGAATCGATCAACCAATTGGATGCCTATCCCAATCTGGCGAATGCTTTTCTGCACCGGTTTTACACCCAAATGGGATTCAAGGAACGACTAGCCCCTTCAAACAATTATAATCTGAGCCGGAATGCTTTCATTCCGAATCCGGATTCTCTGGTGATCAGAGAATTGACCGGAAATTTATCCGGATCTTTTATTCATTTATATGAATCGACTTTCCCCGGCAGCCCTTACAGTGCTCAGCGACTGATCAGCAGTGCCAACGGTCAATTCAAAATTTATCTTACTACAATGGACGATTCAGTCACCGGATTTGTGGTTGCCAGCCACTCGACCGATCACAGCCACGGTAAAATTGAATTCCTTGGTGTCGACCAGCACTTTTGCCGGCGGGGAATTGGAACAGCGCTGCTGAATCGGGGATTGCGGTGGCTGTTCGCCGATCAAAACACGCAATCGGTGTCGCTATCGGTTTTCAGCAATCTGGATGGCGCCCGGCGGCTTTATGAAAACCAGGGCTTCACTTAAAAATATTCAGGTATAGGGTTACGATTACTGCTGAGCCGATATAATCTGTAGGCGGTCGGGCCGTCTGAAATATAAAACCGACCAATTATTATACCGTTGTCAGACTATCGACTGGCGATCACAATTTCCACCCGATCCAGATCATACGGTGTATTGAATCCACTAGTTCGCAGCAGTTGGCAGTCTCCACCACCGTCACCTTGTCACCGGTCGCCGGCAGCAGGACCGGTACTACTGTTTCAGCCATGGAGTTCCACGATTTCCCGATAGGCTTCAGCCCCGGCCCGCAGCGTCCGCTGCTGCGTAGTAAAGTCAACGGCGTACAATCCGAATTTCATGGCGTAGCCCTCGGCCCACTCAAAATTATCGAGCAGGCTCCAGTAATAATAGCCGCGAACATCGACTCCGAGGCGCAACGCCCGGGACAGGCAGTAGATATAGCGCCGGATGAACATTTCCCGACGGTCATCACGGGCATCGGCCAATCCGTTTTCGGTGACATAGACCGGCAGCCCCATCCCGGCAATCGACTTCAACGCCCGGTAGAATCCCTCCGGGTAAATGGTGTAATTCATATCGGTGGGTGTTTCTTCGGGACGCAGCCGGAACTCGAAAAAATTAGCCGGATGCCAGCGGAATTTTACCGGCATGTGGGAATAGTAATTCAATCCGATGAAATCATTGGCGGAGCGCGCATAATGGTTGGTATGACGTACGTTGACCAACCCCGGAATGAACAGGCGGAAGCGGCCGGTCCTGAAAAAAGTGATGATCGAGTCGTTGAATACCCGGTTCATGATCCTGCCCGCCAGATTGTCCAGCAGGTGCCAGGTCCGCCAGGGATCGAACTGAAATATATTTTTTACCAGCCCGATCCGGGCCCGCTCGCCGTTGGGCAGCAGTTTGAGCGCGCGGAATACGCGTACATGGGCTTCCAGCAGGTTCCGCATGACCTGGCCCATCAATTGACCATTTTTTTGTCCCGGCGACCAGGCGCCGACAAAATAACTTTCGCTGGCCTCGACCTCGATCTCGTTGATTGTGCACCATTTGTTGACGCGACCGCTGAATTCGATAAACACACGTTCGCAGAAGCGCTGGAAATAGTCGATGTTTTCGGCTTTTTCAAAACCGCCCAAATCACTGAACCAGACTGGCTGGGTGAAATGGTACAACGTAATCATTGGTTCGATCCCGGCTGATTTCAGGTCATCGATCAACTCAGAATAGTGCCGCATCGCATCAATATCAAACCGGCCTGGTTCCGGTTCGATTTTGCTCCATTCCAGCGAAAAGCGATAACCGCTCAGGCCCAAATCCTGCAACCGGCCGATATCTTCGTGGTAACGGGTCCAGTGCTCGCAGGCGGCCTCGGACTGGTCTCCATTCTTAATCCGCGGTCGACCCTGATCGTCCCGAGACCGTTCCCATTGATACCAATTGTTGTTGTCGCAACCACCTTCCACCTGATGGGCGGCGGTGGCGGCGCCCCAGATAAACCCGGCGGGAAATTCCAGATCAGCTGTATCGATCCGATCCCAGTTCCAGTGCAGCTCTGGGTCACGAACGCGTAAATACAGCACCACCACGGCATAGCCTGCCGCCAGAAAAATCAATCCGATAATGAAATCCATAAACTCCTCGGTAGTCCCATATTGGTAATTCAATCAAACAAATTTAATCAGCAAACTCCAGGGTGCGGGCCGGTCAATCGGCAGCACTACTCCCTCCGCCCAGGATTCTATCACCAGGTTGCGGCCGTCCTGCGTAGCCGACAGGTAGGTGAATCCCGCCGGTACCACTATCCACAATCTTCCCGTAGTCCGGGCCAAATCCCGGCCGGTTACTGTCAGCGTACCATGCTGTTCGTCAAACACCGCTGTGATCCGTTCGTCAGCCAGGGCGGTCAGGTGCAGATCGCTGGCTACCAGTGCCGGAATGACCGATCGCCGGCAGACTTGCAACGCCAGCGTCCCGTGGGCAGGCAGGCCGATCCGAGTACGCTCCCAGAATTTTTCCTGCCAGAAATCGAACAGCAGTTCGTCCGGCTGCACGTAATCAGCCAGATCGAAAACCGCCCGTTTATTCCGCCAGTTGACCAGCGCCAGCACCGCGTTCCGGCTTCCGGTGACGCGGAAAGCCGCCGGGTATTCGTGGCGGAACTGGTCCTCGGGGCGGCCCGTCAAATCACCGGGTGGCAGAACCGCCCGGACCCAGTCCAACCGCTCGCGGCTGAGCCGGGACAGGTTGTCGCTGAGGAACAGCATCCCACCGGTCAGGCCCAAAATGGTGACCAGCGTGCGGGCCTCGTCGGGATTGAGGCGGGTGTTGCGATCCCGCACCAGCAGGCAATCGGGATCGTTCAGCCACAGCCGGCGGTGCGTGAAATGGCGCTGCAGGTTATTGCGCAGACTGCTCCGCGCCGACGGTACACCGCAGCCGCGCCCCAGCCATTCCCACAGCGGACTGTGCCAGACTTCCTTCACGTCCTCGGAAATCCGCAAGGCATCCACATACCCAACCGAGGGACCGAGCGGTGCCCCGCAACCGAGCAGGAACCGGTCGCCGATCGTGTCCCGGATAATCTGCAACCCGTGGCGGTAAGTTTCCAGGGGAGAAAATTCCGGTCGCCGGCGTTTCCCGGAGCGCAGGCCGGCGAAGATGAAATCGATCTTGAAATAATCGAAGCCCCAGTCGACTAAATGCTGAAAAATGCTCCGCAGCCAGACTTCCACCTCGGGATGGGTCAGGTCGATGGCGCAGGCGCGTGCCTTCCAGGCCGGATTGAAGCCACAATCGACCGGCCGGCCTTTGGCGTCCTGCAGGAACCAGTCCGGGTGCTCCCGATACAGACGGGAATTCCTGGTCGCTAAAAACGGCGCCAGCCAGATACCGGCCCGGAATCCGCGGTTTTTGATTTCCGCTGCCAGATTTTCCAGTCCACCCGGGAATTTTTTATTCAGCGACAGCCAGTCACCAACGGCGGTCTGGTAGCCATCATCCAGTTGCACCAACTCAACGCCCAGATCGCGATTCTTCTCCAAGGCGGCCACATTATCGAGCAAATTCCGTTCACTGACCGCGGTATAAAATTCGTACCACGAACACCAGCCCGCCGGACTCTTTTCACCGACCCGGGCCTGCATTTTTTGTCCCAGCCGCGCCATGTAATCATTCACGATCGCGTCCGCCGGACCTACTGTGACCAGCAATGCTTCGGTGACCAGTCGTTGACCAGGTGCCAGCAGCTTGGCGCTGTAATCCAGAAATGCCGTGAGCTGGACCGGTCCGTGATTCCGCAGGAAAAATTCTCCTGACCCGCTGCGCTGTTCCGTGAATCCAAGCAGCAGGTCCGGTTCAGCAGCATTACCGCTCAGTACCGTAAACAAGCTGGAGAGCAGGCCGTCGTGGCGGCCCCAGAATGGTGAATCCACATTCTGGTTCATCAGGGCGAAAGATTTCAGGCGCGGATACTCCTGCACGCTGTCCGCCGCCAGCGGCCGGCAGGGCGACCAGCTTTGGTAGCCATGCTGATAAAACCGGTGCCGTTCCAGCTCCAGACCCCAGTCGATCAGCTTGAAATTGGCCGGCACGATGTTCTGTAACAGGATCGGCTTGGCGGCCCGGTTTTCCAGCTTCAGGATGATTTCCACGCCGTCACCGACCACCTGCCAGTTCAGATCGATGGCGATCTCCGGCATTTCGATCCGCCAACCACCGGGGACCGGCTGGAATTCGGACCGCGTTCCCCTGGGGATTTCCGCCGGGGGCAGGTTGATGGTATAATTGACGTTGATCGTAAACAGCAGCGGCCGGGGCCGGACGCCGGTCAGGAGGAATTCGTTCTGGTCGCGATTGTAATCGATTTTCGGTGGCATGGGTGGATCAGGTCAATTCCCGGGCGCGGCGCTCCAGCAACTCGTTCAACGCCTGCATGTCCTTCGGGAAAACAGACGCCATCAGCAGCAGGATAACGCCGCAGAACAGCCAGAACAGGTTGGCAATATTGAAGGCCCACAGGCGTCCGCAGCCCAGAATCAGCAGGCTGATAATGACCGGACCGAAGCCCTTACCTAGATCGTCGGCCAGGTTGTACAATGAAAAAATCGAGCCGCGGGTTTCCGGAGAGTTGACGTTCAGCAGCATGGCCCGTACATTGGGTCCGGTAATCGAAATCGTAAAGCCGGTGACAAAACCGATCAGCATCGGCAGTAATGTGGACGGATTTTCAACACCGATCTGCGACGGGTAATTGATCAGGATCGCCATCGGAATGATGCCCAGCAGTGTCGAAGTACCGCTCAGAATCGGTAAAAATTGCGGTTGCCGGTTGTACAGCCAGTTACCGGCCAGGCCGCCAAAAAAGGAACCGAAAATAGCAGCCGCTCCCACCACCATCACGATCAGGGTCGCCGTTTCCACGCTGAAACCCTTGTCCTGGGAATAAAAATCGTTCAGGAAGATGAAAAACACGCCCCAGGGAACCGTGCCCGGTACGCCCTGCAGAAAGACCAGCAGATTAGTACGGATTTTGAACAGGTTGCGGTATTCCCGCCAGTTGATCCGGCTGGCATAGGCGTGGCCGCGGTCGATCAAGTCCCGCAGACTGTCCTCGGTGCGGCCGCGTTCCGGCTCCCGGATTGTCAACCAGAAGAGAATCCCCAGTACGAAATTCGGCAACGCCACCAGGATGAAAGGCAGTCGCCAGCCCGCCACCGGTCCCACGAAACCCGCCGTCAGTTGGCCCACGGCAATGCCCATCCCCTGGGCTAGACCCAGCCAGCCAGCGGCGGCGGCGCGGTTACGATGGGAAAAATAATCGCCCACCAGCGAATACGTCAGCGGTAAAGCGCCGCCGATACCGATACCGGTCAGGGCCCGCAACCAGTACAACTGTGTGTAGGTTTCGGCATAACCGGTCAGCAGGCAGGGAATTTCCCCGATCAGCACCACGATCACGAACAGGTTCCGCCGGGAGATCAGATCGGTCAGGTAGCCGATCCCCAGCGACACGATCCCGCCCAGAATCCAGAAGACAAAAGAAATATTGCCGCCTAACAGCAGGTCGCGTTCGGTATCGCTGAAACCGAACTGGTGGGCGATCTGGGTCAGGTTGGGCGCCATCAGATTCTGGTCGGCGAACAGGAACAGGTTAATTACGGCCAGCAACGTGACGGCATAAAGCTCACGGCCTTTGAAGCCCGATGATTTTTCCATGCTTATTCCCCTTCAACAAGTTTTTTGGCGATAATAATCTCGTGCGGTCGCAGGTCGATGGTCCCGGCCGTGAAACACTCACTTGCCTGCCAGTGGCTACCCAGCAGCACTTCGAGCCGCGACTCAACCGTCAGTGCTAATTGCTGCCAGCGCTGCGAAAAATTCAGGATGATCAGAATCTCCGTCGAATCGTCGAACCGCTGGTAGGCCAGCAGGTGTCGGTGGTCGTCGTCGATCAAAGCAAGCCGCCCGGAATGCAGGGCCGGAGTCTGCTTCCGCAGCCAGATCAGCCGGCGGTAAAAATTCAGCAGCGAATCGGGATCGGTGTCGGCCATGGCGATATTCTTGAGCATGTAATCGGAATTGACCGGCAGCCAGGGATCGCCGGTGGTGAAGCCGGCCCGCGGTGAACGATCCCATTGCATCGGCGCCCGGCAGCCATCGCGGCCTTTGTATATCGGCCAGAAGCGCCGGCCGGGCGGATCCAGGATTTGTTTCCGTGACAGTCTGATGTCGGCCTGTCCCAGTTCCTCGCCGTAATACAGGGTCGGTGTGCCGCGCAGGGTCAACAGCAGCGTGGCGGCGATTTTAGCCCGCGCCTGCGCCCACCGGCCCCGGCCATAGCGGCTGAAATGCCGCGACACATCGTGATTGCTGAGAACGTAGGTCGGCCAGGCCCATTGCGGCAGATTATCCTCCCATTTACGGATCGCCCGCCGGAAATCGCCCGGTCTCCAGCGCGAATGCAAAAAATCGAAGCTGAACGCCAGATGGAGGCCATCATTGTTGTGACCGTAATAATCAATGGCCTTCATAAAATTACCTTGATCGGATGTCTCGCCCACCAGCATCCGCTCCGGGTAGGAATCAACCAACTGCCGCAATTGCGTCAAAGCCTGGTACATTTCGGGCTGATCGCGGTCATAAACATGTTGCTGGCCCCAAAAACGGTACACCAGTCCCAGAGGATTGAAGGTCCGGGGATTGGAACGGAATTCGGCATCCTTGTAATATTGGTTGAAGACATCCAGACGGAAGCCGTCCACGCCCAGATCGAGCCAGAAACGCACCACGGCCAGTAATGCTTTGCGCACCGCCGGGTTGCGCCAGTTCAGGTCGGGCTGTTCGGGAGTGAACATGGCCAGATAATATTGCCCGGTATGTTCGTCCCAGCGCCAGGCCGAACCGCCGAAATAACTGCCCCAGTTATTGGGCGGACCGCCTTTGTGGGCGGAGCGCCAGATATACCAGTCCCGCCGGGGATTGGTCAGCGTGGAGCGGGATTCGATAAACCAGGGATGCTGATCGGAAGTATGGTTGAGTACCAGATCCATGATTATCCGGATTCCTCGTTCATGAGCTTGCTGCACCAGTTCACTGAAAATGGTCAGGTCGCCGAACAGCGGGTCAATAGCGCAGTAGTCGGCGACATCGTAACCGAAATCAACCTGTGGCGAAGGATAAACCGGACTGAGCCAGATCGCATCCACACCCAGTGAGACGGTCGTTCCGTCATTCAGGTAATCCAGTTTCCCAATGATTCCCGACAGATCGCCGATACCATCGCCGTTGCTGTCACTGAAGCTGCGGGGATAAATCTGATAAATTATCCCTGATTTCCACCAGACGTCCGGCATAGCGATTATTCCTGAAAATAAATTGTTAAAATTCCAGAATGACGGTTAAAGATGATCCCAGCGGCACCAGCGACCAACTGACAGTATCGGCCGAGCGACTTCTTTCAGCCCGATAGATTTGTCCGAATCCCCGGCCGATAATCGTTCCCACCCCGGCCCCGAACAGAACATCGCTGGGGTAATGGGCAGCGGCCTGAACCCGGCTCGTTGCTACCAATGCGGCAATTCCGTAGGCCGGTATTCCGGCCCGATGACCATAGATTTCATCTATTACTGTCGCGACCACGAAGCTGTGGGAAGTGTGTCCGGAGGGAAATGAGCGCCGGTTGTTCCCGGAAGGGCGTTCACGTCCGACGGCCCATTTTAAAAAAGCAGTGGTCTGATAGGTGGTCGCCAGTGCCAGGGCGGCGAATTCCAGTCGATATGCGGCTGCTACCGGATCAGTCATGCCGGTCAGCACCAGCCAGCCGCCCAGCCCGACGCCGGCCCAGCCATGACCATAATGATCGCAGAAACGGGCCAGGGCATCCGTCAGTGGCGCGGCGGTTATCGTACCATCCGAAACCCGCTCATCAAACGGAAGGGCTGCCAGCGCCAACAATGTTGAAGCCAACATGATATTCCGGTTGACCGGGTCGTTTACGGTATGGTTCAGTCCGTCAAGGAAGCGTCCGGGCACATCGCGCAGGTGAGCGCTAACGGATGTCTGATCGATCGAATCGGTCGCGAATCCGACCTGCAGCGGTAGCAGTACCAGAAGTAAAAGCATTGTTCTCAATATAGTCTTCCCGGATGACGATCCGATCATCATGAACGGACGGTTTAAATTACATCCGTTGCCGGTTCCGATTCAAAAAAAATGGCGAACAGTCACCTGTCCGCCATTTTTTACGCAAAGACCGCTGCTGAGTTTATTTCATCAACATGATCTTACGAGTCTGGCTGAAATCTCCGGCGCGCATTTGCACCAGGTAAACGCCGCTGGACATATTGTTCGCCTGCCAGCGTACGCTGTAGCGGCCTGCTTCACGGAATCCGTTGGCCAGCGTCGCAACTTCCGCGCCCAGCAGGTTGTAGATTTTCACCGTCACCATTCCGGCTTCCGGCAAAGCGTAACCGATCGTGGTGGAGGGATTGAACGGGTTCGGGTAATTCCGGGCC
>JBDRBK010000087.1:0-2249 GCA_043822705.1 Fidelibacterota bacterium | reverse complement strand
ATTCAAATATTGTTTTTACCTGGAATGAAGCGGCTGCGAATGTTGTCTGATATGTGAATAAAAGCGATTTAATTTGGAACTGCTATCTAGGCCAGCGATAGAATGAATTTATCAGTCAGTCGCATCTTTTAAACGTGGTATGATTCGAGAAATTGAAACATGAAAAATTCTGTATGGGTCCTGATTCTCGGCCTGCTGTTATCAGTGGCCTCGGGCCAGGGAACCTTCCGGGTCCGGGGCAAAATAGTGAACGAACACGGCTACCAGCCGCTGGTCGGCGCCAATCTCATTGTGACCTGTCTGGACGACAGCACACAGTATTACGCCACCAGCGATCAGACCGGACGCTACGATATCAGGAACCTGAAGCCGGGCAAATACAGCCTGAAGATTACTTACATCGGCTTCCACGAACTGGTTCGTAAATTCGAAATCAGCAACCGCAATGAGGACCTGGGCACCAATCTGCTGAGTTTTGCCGCGATCCAAATGGGCCAGGTCAATGTCGAGAAGGCCCGTCCGCTGGCGACCCAGAAAGGCGACACCACCCAGTACAGCGCCGATTCCTACAAGACCGCTCCCGATGCCTCGGCCGAAGACCTGGTGGCTAAAATGCCGGGCATCACCCTGGAATCAGGTCAGGTCAAGGCCCAGGGCGAAACCGTAAAAAAAGTGCTGGTGGACAACCGGCCGTTCTTCGGCGATGATCCCAATGCCGCCCTGCGCAACCTGCCGGCGGAAATTGTCGAAAAAATCCAGGTATTCGACCAGCAGAGCGAACAAGCCCAGATGACCGGTTTCGATGACGGCAATACCTCCAAGACAATGAATATCGTCACCCGGGAAGGAATGAATAACGGCCAGTTCGGCAAGGTCTACGGCGGCTACGGCGAAGACGGCAAATACCGGCTGGGCGGGAATCTGAACTACTTCAACGGCCAGCGCCGGATATCTTTTATCGGCCAGTCCAATAATGTGAATATCCAGAATTTCGCCACCGAAGACCTGCTGGGGGTCATGGGTTCCAGTGGTCGGCGACACGGCGGTCGCTCGGGCGGACCACCTACCGGTGGCATGGGCGGGGGACCGTCGAGCGGCGGGATGCGCGGGGGCGGCGGTATTAGTGATTTTCTGGTGTCCCAGCAGGGTGGAATTTCAACCACGCACGCCTTTGGTATTAATTATCAGGACCAGTGGCTCAAGGTTATCGATGTTTCCGGCAGCTATTTTTTCAACTGGTCCGAGAATAACAACGATCTGGAATTATGGCGCGATTATTTTACTTCCGTTGATCCGAGCCAGACCTACGAGGAAACCGAACTGGTAAACAGCACCAATATTAATCACCGTTTCAATCTGCGTCTCAGTGGAGATATCAGCGAAAACGACCTTATCCGCTTCACGCCCCGGATTTCGATTCAGCAGAATTCCGGCGCCTCCGACCTGGCGGCCGGCAACTATTCCGGCAATCTGGCTACTTCGCTGCTGAACAATATTTTCAATTCCGACCTGGAGACTGCCAATTATTCCGGTACCCTGCTTTACCGCCATCGTTTCGGACGCCGCGACCGGGCCCTGACCGCCCGGATCACCGCCTCCGCCACGGCCTACACCGGCGACAGCGACCAGGCCGCACAATCGATAACCACGGACGACAGCACGACCGACACTACCAGCAGCAGCCAGGAATCACAGTTGCTGCAGGATGGCACCATCCTGCAAGCCAGTCTTTCCTACAGCGAGCCGCTAAGCGAGAACGGCGGCTTGATCCTGTCGTACGAAATCGGCCGCAATGGTACCACCTCGGATAAGGAAACCTGGCTGCCGGATGAGCTTTCCGGCGATTATTCGCTGCTGGATACACTGCATTCCAACATATTCAGCAACGGCTTGTTTGAGCAATCGGCTGAAATCGGTTACCGCTACCGGACCGGCGGCTCGATGCTGATGGTGCGTTGCGAATACAATTTATCTACGATCAGTAACGATCAGAACTTTCCCTACGCGCTGGAAAGTGACCATACCTGGAAAAGTTACCTGCCATCGGCGATTTTTCGCTACAAGTTAGACAACACGCGTAACTTGAGCCTGGTATATCGCTCTTCGGTCCGGACACCGACCATCCAGCAGTTGCAGGCCGTGGTGGATAACAGCAATCCGCTGCAGCAATCCACCGGAAATCCCGACCTGAAACAGCAGACCGAGCACCGGCTGATGCTCAACTATGCCGCCTCCAATCCCGACCGCGG